>NZ_JAFLMZ010000004.1:0-539559 GCF_017313365.1 Agrobacterium sp. OT33
AACCGCGGCAATATCGAGCAGGTCGGTTCGCCGATGGAGCTTTACCGCACCCCCGCCAACCTCTTCGTCGCCGGCTTCATCGGTTCGCCGCGCATGAACCTGATCACCGGCGACTTTGCCCGCAGCAAGAATGCCACCACCGCCGGCGTGCGGCCGGAGCATCTGCTGCTGTCGAAGGAAAGCGGGCTGTGGCAGGGCAAGGTCACCGTCGCCGAACATCTCGGATCGGATACCTTCCTGCATCTCGAGGTGTCAGGTATCGGCCCGATCACAGCAAGGACCGATGGCGAGTTCGAATGCAGGCATGGCGATACCGTCTTCATCACCCCGGACGAGACCAAGATACACAGGTTCGATGACAAGGGGGTGGCGATCTAGGTGCTGGCTTTCACAAGGTTTTTCATTCACAGCGGACCCGCAGGCGCGTGGGGCTTACCCCCCTCTGCCCTGCCGGGCATCTCCCCCTCAAGGGGGGAGATCGATCTGCGGCAAAGTCTCGTACATCTCGAAGTTTGCGAATGAAGCGATGAAAGAGCCTCTTGCCGATCTCCCCCCTTGAGGGGGAGATGCCCGGCAGGGCAGAGGGGGGTAAGCCCCACGCGCCTGCGGGTCCGCGTGAACGAAAAATCCTGTGAAAGCTCACATCCAGCCGAAGCCTCCACAATAGACGACCGAAGGGCAATCTGATGCCACGGTTGGCGCGTTTGCGAAGGTTCTCAACGTCTCCGGCTTTCGCCAAAATGACGGACGGGGCATACAACGGCACAGGAAACCCTCCCGCCGAGTACTATATGAAGCCTCACGCCTCCCCGATCCTCACACCATTCCGATCAAAGACATGCAGCCTTTCCTGCGGGAAACCGACCCGCAGGGATTTACCCGGCTGCAACAATGCCCGGTCTGATGAAAACAGCTTGAACGGCAATCCATGCACGGTGAGGTGCAGGATGACGCCGAGGCCGGTCGGCTCGACCAGATCGACGGTTGCCTCCACACCGCCTTCAGCCGGCGCAACAGTGACATGTTCCGGGCGGATGCCGAGCGTGACCGGCTCGCCATCAGCGAGGTCCACTTCCCGGCCAAGCGCAAAGCGCGTGCCGTCACCCAGCACGACGAAACCGCCGCCATTCTCCTGCACGAGCCGTCCTTCGAGGAAATTCATGCCGGGCGAACCGATGAAACCGGCGACAAAGAGATTGGCGGGGCGGTCGTAAAGATCGAGCGGTGCGCCGATCTGCTGCACATGGCCGGCATTCATGGCGACGATGCGCGAGGCAAGCGTCATCGCCTCGATCTGGTCGTGGGTGACATAAACCGAGGTGGCCCCGAGATCGGCATGCATGCGCTTGATTTCAGCGCGCATCTGCTCGCGCAGCCGGGCATCGAGGTTGGACAGCGGCTCATCGAACAGGAAGGCTTTTGGCTGGCGCACGATGGCGCGGCCCATGGCGACGCGCTGACGCTGGCCACCGGAGAGCGCCTTCGGACGGCGGGCGAGATAGGGATCGAGGCCAAGTTTCGCGGAAGCACCGGCCACCGCCGCCGCGATGGTTTCTTTCGGGCTGCGGCGCAGGCGCAGGCTATAGCTCATATTGTCGGCAACGCTCATATGCGGATAGAGCGCATAGGACTGGAACACCATGGCGATATCGCGATCCTTCGGCCGGCGATCATTGACGCGTTCGCCATCGATGGACAGGTCGCCGGATGTTATCTCTTCAAGGCCGGCGATCATGCGCAGCAGCGTCGATTTTCCGCAGCCGGAGGGACCGACGAGGACGATGAACTCGCCATCCCTGATATCAAGATCGACGCCATGCAGCACGGCGAGGTCGCCATAGGTCTTGCCGACATTCTTCAGCTCGATGGAAGCCATGGGATTATCCTTTCACCGCGCCGGCCGTCAGGCCCTGCACGAGATAACGTTGAATGAGCAGGAAGAAGAGGCAGGCCGGAATGAGCGCCAGAACGCCCGCCGCCATCATCTGCCCGAAATCGACGGAGAATTTCGAAACGAAGGTCAGAAGACCAACCGGGAAGGTGGCGCTCTGGTTGCCGGAAATCAGCATCAGCGCAAACAGAAGCTCGCTCCACGCGGCGGTGAAGACGAAACCGAGCGTCGCGGCAATGCCCGGCAGCGTCAGCGGCAGGATGATCTGGCGGAAGGCCGTAAACCGGCTCGCCCCGTCAATCATCGCCGCCTCTTCCAGATCCTTCGGAATGCCATCGAAGAACGACTGCATCAGGAAGGTGGCAAAAGGCACGTTGAAGGCGGTGTAGACGATGACGAGGCCCGTCAGGCTGTTGGTGAGGCCGAGCGGCGACAGCATCTTGAAGATCGGCGCGACCAGCATGACCAGCGGAAACATCTGGGTGATCAGCATTAGCGCCACGATCCAGTATTTGCCCTTGAAACGGAAGCGTGACAGCGCGTAACCCGACAGCGACGAGAGTATCGTCACGGCAATTGCCGTGGAGCCCGCGACGATGACGCTGTTTTTAAAAAACGTCGGGAAGGCACTGTTTTCTATGACGAAACGATAATGATCCCAGGTCGCCCGCGATGGCCACATCCTCACACCTTCGCTATAGAGCAGATCATTCGGCGTGACGGACACCTTGAGCAGCCAGAACAGCGGGAACAGTGCAAAGGCGATATAGGCAAGGATCGCCAGACGATGGGCAAGGGTGAGAAATATCCTTGAGGTCATCGGTCAGTCCTTCTCGATCAGGCGCTGGCGCAGCAGCACGATCAGCATGGAATAGGCAAGCAGCAGCACCAGCAGGACCAGCGCAATGGCCGAGGCATAACCGAAATCCAGACGCCGGAAGGCCTGGGTGAAGATGTAGCTGGCGACGATCTGCGTGCGGTCGGCCGGCCCGCCATTGGTCATGACGATGATGAGATCGGCAAAATTGGCGATCCAGACGGTGCGCAGCAGGATGGTGATGGCGATGGTGGGCGCCAGAAACGGCAGGGTGATGGAGGTGAAACGCTGCAACGGGTTTGCGCCGTCGATTTCCGCCGCCTCGTAAAGATCGCGCGGGATGGCCTGAAGTGCCGCAAGCAAGGTGATGGCGAAGAAGGGAATGCCCCACCAGACATTGGCGATGATCGGCCCCCACATGGCAAGCTGCGGATCGGCGAGGATATTGTTGGGTGCGGATAACAGCCCGAGCGAGACCATCCAGTGCGGTAACGGCCCGATGACCGGGTTGAACAACCATGCCCAGTTGAGACCGGCAAGGAAGGTCGGCACGGCCCATGGCAGGAACACCAGCGCCTGCGCCAGCCCCCTGCCCGCGAAGGGTTTATCGAGCAGCAGCGCCAGAATGAGGCCGAAGAAGAATTGCAGGAAAACCGAAGCGCCCGTCCACCACAGCGTGTTTTTCAGCGCCCGGTAAAAGGCCGCATCCTGCGACAGAGCCTCCAGATGTTTGAGGCCAACGAAACCGCCGGAAAACGGATTGAGCAGCTGCACATCGCGAAAGGCATAGGAGAGGCCAAGCACCAGCGGCACCAGCATGACGGCGACGATGAGCACCAGCACGGGCGCGCTGTAAAGCCACGGTTCGGCCCAATCGGCAAACCGCCGCATCGCAGGCTTGCCGGCCGGTTTGCGCGCAGCCACCGGCCCGGCGCCATGGGCATAGGACATTGTATCGCTCCCTGATCGGACGACGGAACGGACGGGTTTTCCAGCCTCACGGCTTACCGATCCGAAAAATTGCGACGAAAAGGCCTGTCGCAGCGAAGGCCGGCAAGACCGCCGCACGGGCATGTGCGCCCGCACGGCCGGTCAATGTCGTTACTTCGAGGCCAGGAACTTCTGCTGCGCCTTGGTCATGTAATCAGCCCATTGCTTGGCAAGGTCTTCCGGCGTGATGTCGCCGAGCAGCGCTTCCTGCGATGTCTTGATCACAAGCGAATCCTTGAAGAAGGCGAATTCCTCAAGATAGGTCGGCATCGTCGTCGGTACGGCGTTCTTGTCGGCCAGTTCGTCGAACCAGCCCTTGAACTGCTCGCTGGCATAGAAGGGGTCCTTCTCCGCCGACTTGTGCACCGGCAGCGCGCCGGTCTTCTTGTTCCACTCGATATTGCCTTCCGGCCCTTCGAGCGTCTCGATCAGCTTCCAGGAAAGGTCCTTGTTTTCGGATTTCGACATCATCGACCAGCCGGCGAAACCAATCGTCGGGAAGGTCTTGCCGTCGGGGCCCTTGGGCATGGTCATAACGCCGAAATCTTCCGGCTTCATACGCTGGGCAATGGCGATCAGCGCATCCGGGTCCTGATCGAGGAAGGCGCAGGTGCCGGAATAAAAGCCGGCGACGATCTCGTTGAAGCCCCAGTTGACGCTGTCCTTTGGCGCGTAACCGTTCTTGTAGAGATCGATCACATAGGTCAGGCCCTTCACCCAGCCGGGGCTGTCGAAGGTGGAGGTGCCGTCCTTGGTGAAGAACTCGTTCGAACCGGCCATGGATGCGCCGAACATGACCCAGCCGTTAAGGCCGCCCGGGCCGCCGCGCAGGCAGTAGCCAGATTTGCCGGGAAGGGCTGCGACCTTCTTGGAGGCATCGGCAAATTCCTCAAGGGTCTTCGGCGGCTCCTTCACGCCGGCTTCGGCCAGCAGTTTCTTGTTGTAGAACATGGCGCGCAGGTAGAAACCATAGGGCAGCATATAGGCCGTGTCCTTGACATCGCGGCCGAGTTCCAGCGTGCGCTCGCTCAGGCCCGCGGTATGCTCCCATTTGGCAAGATAGGGCTCAAGGCTCTCCAGCATGCCGTTATTGGCATAAAGCGACAGCCATGTGTCGGGCATTTCCATCACGTCAGGCACATCGCCGGCCGAGACCATGGTGGCGAATTTCTGGAAGGCTTCGCTCCACGGCAGGGAGATGATTTCCACCTTGGTGCCGGGATTGGCGGCCTCGAATTTCGAGACGATGCCTTTCAGCGTTTCCGTCCGCTCGGGACTTGTGATGACCTCGACCAGTTTCAAGGTCGTGTCCGCCAGCGCCGTTCCGGTCATCAGGGCGGTGAAGATTGCTGCTGTTACCAGTTTTTTCATGTCGTTCTCCCCTTTTTTGTCGTCAGTTTAAAAACGCGTCAGGCGGCGGAGGCCGCCTTGATCGCGGGTTCGAGATCGTTCCAGAGGGCTTCCGTGCCCTCCAGCCCGACATGCAGGCGCACCGAACGCGCGCTGATGCCGAAGGTGTGGGCGGAGTTTGGCTGCGCCTTCTGTTCGAGCACCACTTCGCCGGGGACGATCAGGCTTTCATGCCCGCCCCAGGAAACACCCAGTTTGAAAAGCTTGAGGCGGTCGGCAAAAGCGCGCACATCCACCCCTTCCCTAAAGATGAAGGAAAACAGGCCCGACGTGCCGTGAAGGCCGGGCGGCAGGCGGTTCGCCAGCCCCGGATGGCAGACCTTCTCCACCACATCCAGTGCCTGCAGGCGGGTTGCGATCTCAAGCGCCGAGGCCTGATGCGCCTTCATGCGCAGCGGCAGCGTGCGAAGCCCGCGAATGAGCAGCCAGGCATCGAAGGGCGACATCTTGCCGCCGAGATAGGGATAGGTTTCCGCCCGGATACGGTCGATCATCGCCTTCGAACCGGCCACCACGCCGGAGACCACATCGCTATGGCCGCCCAGATATTTCGAGGCCGAATGCACGACGAGATCCACGCCGAGCGAGATCGGCTGCTGGAAGACCGGGCTTGCCCAGGAGTTGTCGATGACGGTGACGGCGCCATGCCGCTTGCCGATGGCGGCCAGCGCACCCACATCATGGGCTTCCATCACCCAGCTCGTCGGGCTTTCCATGTAAAACAGCTTTGCGCCCGGCATCGCCTTTTCAACCGCCGCCTCATCACGGCCGTCGACATAGGTCACCTCGATATTCATGCGCCGCATGAAGGTGCCGAACAGGCGGAATGCATCGGGATAGACATGGCGCACGGCGACGATCCGGTCACCCGGCGAAACGAAGGAGAGCACGGTGGAGGAAATGGCCGACATGCCGCTTGCAAAACCGAGCGCATCTTCGGCACCTTCCAGCTTCGCCAGCATCTCCTCAAACAGCCGCACGGTGGGGTTCAGCCCGCGCGTATAGACCGGCCGCACCTTTTCGCCGCGATAGGTGGAGACCATTTCGTCATAGCTGGAAAAGGTGAAAAGCGAGGTCTGCACGATGGGCGGCACCACGGCTTCGAAGGCGTGGGCCTCGTCATGCGCAACGATAAATGAGGCGGGATCGAAGAGATCGTTGCCATGGTTCATTTCGACATGTCCTTGATATCCTCCTCGACGACGGCGAGGATTTTCAGTGTTTCTTCACGGGCGGTCTCCGCATCACCGGCGGCGATGGCGTTGAACAGCGTGCGGTGAAAGGGAAAGGAGCGGCCGGCAAAATCCGGGCGGTCGAACGGCTTCGACCAGAAGCGTTCGAAACCTTCGCGCATCTGCTCCAGAAGCTGCTTGAACAGCGTATTATGGGTGGCATCGTAGATCGACAGATGGAAGGCAAGGTCGGCCTTGCCGGAGGTTCCCTCGGCCAGATGCACCCGCTCCATCTCGTCAAGCCGCGCTTCCATCGTGGCGATATCGTCTGCCGTGCGGCGGCGCGCAGCCGCCATGGAGGCTTCCACCTCGATGCCGCGCCGCACTTCCAGCGTCATCAGCAGCGCATCGCGCAGGCTTTCGGCATCGATGGAAATCGGCATATGCACGGTGGCGGCGGAAATCGGCTTCAGCAGATAATTGCCGCTGCCCTTGCGGCTATCGATGACACCGAGCGCCTGAAACTTGCGGATGACTTCGCGGATGGTGGACCGGCCGACACCCAGCGCCGCCATCAGTTCCCGCTCCGCCGGCAGCCGGTCTCCGGCCTTCAGCCCCGCCCGCTCGACATAGTCGGAAAGCGCAGCCTCGACCTGGCGCACGCGGTCGCTCGGCGGAATCGGCTGCATGAATTCCCGGCTGGACCTGTCCAAGATGCATCCTCTAAATTGGTCTGACATCTTACCATTTCAAACGGCAAATTGATTGTCAACCGCCAACGAAGAGTGATGTGCCACTCTCCCGACATGGCGGACGCAACGACCTCTAAATTCCCGAAACGATTCAGGCGGCCGCTCGTGAGCAAATGGGTTGACGGTCCGGTAAAAAGTATCGGCGCAACCGTTCGATAGGAAAGATGTCGGGACCGGGGACGGCTGAAATCAACCATTTTACGCGCCGCATGACGGCAACTGACGCCCGCCCGCTAAGTCGCCGTCACACGGGCGACACCACGCGCCAATGCATCGGCATGTTCATTGCCGGCTGTGCCGGAATGCCCTTTGCACCATTCCACAGCCACATGGGGATGCCGCTCGAGCAGGCTGTCGAGCTGCTGCCAGATTTCCCTGTCGGGGATAGGCCTTCGGCGGGTGCGCTGGTTAGGCGTGTTCCGCTTCCAGCCGTTGTTGCGCCAGATCGCCCGATAACGGCGGCAGCCCTCAATCACATGAACGGCATCCGTCCAGAGCGTGACGGTTCGCGTTGGCGCCTCGGCGGCGATCCAGGACATTGCGTTCAGGACAGCGAGGACCTCGAAAGTATTGTTTGATGTGCCAAACGTCTTGCCTGAGGCGCAATGGACCTGGCCACCTTCTTCATGAACGACGAACGCCCATCCTCCGGATCGGGTGGCATCGTCGAAGGAGCCGTCGGTGAAGATGTGAAGCGCATCGGACATGAAGAGGTGTGTAACACCGAAATGGAAATCGCCAAAGGAACAGGCGATTGCGAAGGGACCCTTTCGTTCCGGTGCCGCCTCGCGTTCCTCGGCAGGCGGCAGGGGGAGCAACACAAAAGCAGAGAGGGCAGCGCATGCCACCCTCCCCAAAATTCACGCCGGAACTGTCCGTTTTACTGGCTGAGCACAGCCGCCTTGATGGTCTGGATATTGTGGTTGATCATGTCGATATAGGTCGCGGCCGGGCCATCGGCGGTGGAAAGCGCGTCGGAATAGAGCGTGCCGCCGACCTTCAGGCCGGTTTCGCTGGCGATCTGGTCGATCAGCCGCTTGTCGGTGATGTTTTCGACGAAGATCGCCGAAGCCTTGTCGTGTTTGACCTGATCCACGAGCTTGGCGACATCGGCGGCCGAAGCTTCGGATTCCGTCGAGATGCCCTCGGGCGCCAGGAAGTTCAGTCCATAAGCGTGCTCGAAATAACCGAAGGCGTCATGCGAGGTGATGATGACGCGCTTTTCCGGCGGGATGGCGGCGATCTCGGTCTTCACCTTCTCGTTCAGAGCGGCAAGCTTGGCGATATAGGCATCGGAATTGGCGGTGTATGTGGCGCAACCGGCCTTGTCGACCTCGCAAAATGCGCCGGCAATGTTCTTCACATAGATTTCCGCGTTCTTGATCGACTGCCAGGCATGCGGGTCAAATTCACCGTGATGGTGGTGACCTTCATGGCCGTGGTCGTGATCGTGGGCCTCGGCGGTTTCGTGGCTGTGGCCGGCTTCTTCAGCCTTGTGGTCGTGGCCTTCCTCTTCTTCCGCTTCCGGATGGGCATGGCCGGCCGGCTCTTCGGAAAGTTTCAACGGCTCGACACCCTTGGTCAGTTCAAAAACCGGCGCCTTGGTGCCGCTGGTGTCGATCAGCCGCTTCAGGAAGCCTTCAAATTCCAGGCCATTGACCAGCACGACGCCAGCCTTGCTGACGGCAACCGCATCGGCCGGACGCGGCTCATAGACATGCGCATCGCCATCCGGACCCACGAGCGTGGTGATCTCGACGCGGTCACCGCCGACATTTTTGGCGAAATCGGCGATAATCGAGAAACTGGCCACGACCTTGAGTTCGGCAGCCGAAGCCTGCGCCATCAGGACCGGGGAAAGGGTAAGAAGGCTTGCGCAGGTGGCAAGACGGAGGGTTCTGAACATGAAGGTTCTCCTTTTTTCGAACGCTGTTTTCAGGCCGTTCTGTGGCGGCCGGAACCGAGAAGATCGCCGAGCAAGCCGCGCGTGCCGACGAGAATGGAGAGCGCATAGATGACGCCCGCCGAAAGGATGATCGCCGGGCCGGATGGCAGCGACGCGTGATAGGACAGGATGAGGCCGGCAAAGCAGGAAACCATGCCGATGCCGATCGAGATGAAGCACATGGGCGCCACGCGGTTGGACCAGAACCGGCTGGCGGCGGCGGGCAACATCATCAGGCCGACCGAAAGCAGCGTTCCGAGCGCCTGAAAGCCACCAACCAGATTGAGCACGACAATGGCGAGGAAGAGGAAATGCACCGGGCTGCCCCAGTTGCTGACCGAGCGCAGGAACAGGGGATCGAGGCATTCCGCCAGAAGCGCCCGCCAGAAGGTGATCATCACCACCAGCGTCACGATGCAGATGCCGCTGATGAGGCTGAGCGCCTCGTTGTTCAGCGCCAGCACGGTGCCGAACAGCACATGCATGAGATCGACGCTGGAGCCGCGCCACGAAACGAGCAGCACGCCGAGCGCCAGTGAAATCAGATAAAAGGCGGCAAGCGAGGCGTCTTCCTTCTGGACGGTGAAACGCGATACCGCGCCGGCACCCAGCGCCACCACGAGGCCGACCACCAGCCCGCCAATCGTCATCGGCAGGATTTCCAGCCCGTAAAACAGAAAGCCGACGGCCGCCCCCGGCAGGATGGCGTGCGACATGGCATCGCCCGTAAGGCTCATGCGCCGCAGCATCAGGAACACCCCGACCGGCCCGCAGCTGATGGCAAGGATCAAGGCGCCGGCAAGCGCCCGCTGCATGAAGACATATTGAACGAAGGGTTCGATGAAGAAATCAGCCATGGGCATTCGAATTTGCGTGGGAGTGGATGTGGGAATGGGATGACGCCGCCCGTGGGCCTGCATCGAACGCATCGGTCGCCGGTGCATTGGTCACTGGCGCATCGCCCGGCGCGCACCACGGTGCATTTTCCTCCCATGCCTCGTGGAAATGCCGCGCCTGACGCATGTTTTCCGGCTTAAGGACATCGGCTGTCGGGCCGAGGCCCACGAGACGTCGCGCCAGAAACAGGGTCTGGGGAAAATGCTGCCGCACCAGCTGATGGTCATGCAGGACGGCGAGCACCGTGCGTCCTTCCGCGACCCATGCCTTGATCAGCACCAGAAGATCGGTGACGGTGCGCTCATCAACGGCATTGAAGGGTTCGTCCAGCAGGATCAACTGCGCGTCCTGCAACATGGCGCGGGCGAACAGGGCACGCTGCATCTGGCCACCGGAGAGCGAATCTATATTGCGCTTTTCAAAGCCGGAAAGCCCGACCGCTTCCATCACCCGGCCCATCGCCGCTTTGTCCTCAGAACGGTGGCGGCCAAGCAGGCCGCGCCTGGGCCAGAGACCCAGCGCAACGAGATCGCGCACCTGAGCCGGGAACGACCTGTCGAGTTCCGACTGCTGCGGCAGATAGGTGACGGAAATGCCTGCGCTGATCCGGCACTCACCGCCGAGCGGTTTCAAGATGCCGGCGATACCCTTCATCAGCGTCGATTTGCCCGAGCCATTGGCGCCGACAACCGCGGTGAGCGATCCCTTGGTGATATCGCCATCCAGATGATGCACGGCCGCGCGGCCGGCATATCCAAGCGTCAGATTTGTGAAGGTGAGGCACGGATCGCTCATCGATCCCTCCTGGGCAGGGTTTCATTCGAGGACCCTTGATATGTAATGTTATTACATTCGTCAAACGAATACGTAATGAAATAACATTAACTATTGGAAAGTCAGAGCGGCACGCTGGTGGGCAGAGACCTCACGCCTCCGAGATGCTTTTTTTCCAAAGCCCGTTGACATGTTGCACATATGTAATGTTATTACGTAACTGGAACCGGCACTCCAAAAATCCTCCGCTTCCAGATCGCCTGCCGTGGTCGTCATAACGCCCACGCGACTGTTGCCACAGAACGAGGTCCCCATGAAAAAACTCCCCGTCACCGTCCTCTCCGGCTTTTTAGGCGCTGGCAAAACCACCCTTCTCAACCACATCCTTGCCAATCGTGATGGCCTGCGCGTGGCGTTGATCGTCAACGATATGAGTGAAATCAATATCGATGCGGCGCTGGTGCGGGATGGCGGCGCCAATCTCTCGCGCACCGAGGAACAGTTGGTGGAAATGACCAATGGCTGCATCTGTTGCACGCTGCGCGACGACCTCTTGACCGAGGTCCGTGCGCTCGCCGAACAGGGCCGCTTCGATTATCTGCTGATTGAATCCACCGGCATCGCCGAGCCGCTTCCCGTGGCCGCCACCTTCGATTTCCGTGACGAGAACGGTCGCAGCCTGTCTGATGTCGCGCAGCTGGATACGATGGTGACGGTGGTGGATGCCGCCAATCTTCTCAATGATTACGGTTCATCCGATTTTCTGGCCGACCGGGGCGAAACGGCGGGTGATGGCGACAACCGCACCATCGTCGACCTTCTGGTCGAGCAGATCGAATTTGCCGATGTGGTCGTCCTCAACAAGATCGGCACCGCCACGCCCGAGGAGCGGGATGCGGCCCGCAAGATCATCGTCGGGCTGAACCCGGATGCGAAACTCATCGAGGCGGATTTCGGCAGGGTGGAACTGAAGGAGGTGCTCGGCACCAGTCGCTTCGATTTCGCCAGGGCCGAAGAACATCCCCTGTGGTTCAAGGAACTGCACGGCTTCAAGGACCACATTCCCGAAACCGAGGAATATGGCATCCGCTCCTTCGTTTACCGCGCCAAAAAACCGTTCGACCCCGTGCTGTTCCAGCGCTTTATCGATCGTGCCTGGCCGGGGGTGGTGCGCGCCAAGGGCTTCTTCTGGCTGGCGACACGGCCACGTTATGTCGGCGAGATCAGCCAGGCGGGCGCATTGGTCCGCACCGGCAAGATGGGTCTGTGGTGGTCCGCCGTGCCCAAGGAGCAATGGCCGCGTGAAAAACAGTTTATCGACATGATGAAGCCCTATCTCGACCCGGTCTTCGGCGACCGGCGGCAGGAAATCGTCTTCATCGGCTCCGACCCGATGAGCGAGGCCCGCATTCGCGCCCAGCTCGACGCCTGCCTGATCGACACCGAAGCCTTCACGCCCGACGCATGGCGACACCTGCCGGACCCCTTCGCCAATTGGGACAGACAGGCCGCCTGACAGGACCGGGGCGGTGTGCTGTACATCCAGCGCTCCCCTGCCCGTCACCCACAAAAAAGAGCCGCGTTACGCGGCTCCTATCCGGAGGCCCGCTCAAAAGCGGGCCTTTTATTTTAGCCGGGTTCTTATCCCTGCGATGCCTCTACCTGCGGCACCACACCGCGGCGCGACGCCATGAGCGATGCGCCGAGAAGGGCAGAAATTGCCACGAAGACGAAGACCATCGTTGCCCCCTGCAGATCGATCAGCAGGCCGCCGAGAACTGCGCCGCTGGAAATGGCGATCTGGAAGGTGGTGAGCAGCAGCGCGCCGGCGCTTTCGGCCTCATCCGAAGCCACGCGGGTGATGAAGCTCTGCACACTGACCGGAAGCGCGCCGAAGGCAAAACCCCAGGAAGCGATGGCGACACCCGCAACGACGGGAGATGCGCCGGCAATCACCAGAATGGAGGCTGACGCGGCAATCAGCGTCGCGGCGAAGGTCACGGCCCATGCCGTGTTCTTCTCGGCAAGGAAACCGCCGAAGAGATTACCGAAGAAACCACCGATGCCATAAACCAGAAGAACGAGGGAGATCGCTTCAACGCCGAGCTGCGGCACGTCTTCCAGGAACGGGCGAACATAGGTGAAGCCGGCGAAGTGACCCGCAACGATGAACAGCGTTGTCAGAAGGCCGATCCGGACCTGCGGCCGCTGCAACAGCCGGAACATGGTGGAGAGACCGGGTGCGCCGGCCGGCGGCAGAGACGGAATGGTGAGCAGCTGCACGGCAAGTGCGATGACACCGAGCACACCCGCAACCACGAAGGCCGCGCGCCAGCCGAGCGTCGCGCCGATCCATGCGCCCACCGGTGCGGCACAGACGGTGGCGACCGAAACCCCTGTCAGGATGATGGCCATGGCACGCGGCATCTTGTCGAGCGGCACGAGCCGCAGCGCCAGCGCCGCCGACATGGCCCAGAAACCACCAAGGCCGATGCCGAGCAGGACGCGCGATGCAAACAGCATGAAAAGCCCGTTGGCAAAGGCGGCAAGCGTGCTGGAAATGATCAGCAGCGTGGTGAGCCCGAGAAGTGTCCAGCGGCGGTCGATGCCGCGTGTGCCGATGACGACGCCGGGGCCGGCAACCGCCGCAACCAGCGCGGTGACGGTGATGGATTGCCCGGCAATGCCGGAGCTGATGGCAAGATCTTCCGATAGCGGCGTCAGAAGGCTGACCGGCAGAAATTCCGCCGTCACCAGCCCGAAGACACCGAGCGAAAGCGAAACCACGGCGGCCCACTTCGCATCCGGCTCTTTTCTGCGCGGCACATATTCGAGTTCGTTTATGGTCCGGTTATTCATGAAAATCTCCTGATGCGCATTGCCAGAATGCGCCCTGAAATGGAAGGGCAAGACGATGAAACCGCTGGGAGGCCGGTTCAGCGCCCGCAAATCGATGGTCATAAGCTATGCGTGACACCCCGGCGTTTCCATGCTAGAAAATCCGTATTCCTTAACCAATCGTCCGAATTTGCGAGATGTCATGAATGATGCCCTGACGGAAATGCTGCGAGGTCTGAGGCTTGACGGCGTGGAATATGGCCGCTGCCGCATGGCCACCCCCTGGGCCACCGCCTTTCCCGAACAGGAAGCGGCGCGGTTTCATTTTATCGGCGTCGGCCAGGCGAAGCTGCGAAAGCCTTCCGGCGAATGGCTGATGCTTAAATGCGGCGATGCCGTGCTTCTGCCGCGCGGGCACGCCCATGTGCTTGCCAGCGGGGAGAATGTGACGCCCTCGCCCTTTGACCGTTTCGGCAAAAAGGAAGTCTGCCAGGGCATTTTCGACATGCAATGCGCCAGCGCCGGCGGCGATACCGTGGCCTTTACCGCTTCCATGCGTTTCAACATGGACAATCTGCACCCGCTGCTGCAGCTGATGCCGGATGTGATGCTGACCAGCGACCTGGCCAAAAGCGACCCGGCCATTCCCCACCTGCTGGAAGCCATGGCGCGCGAAGTGGAGCTGAACCGCGTCGGCGCCGGCGGCATTCTGGCAAGGCTTGCCGATGTGCTGACCGCGACCCTGATCCGCACCTGGGTGGAACATGGCTGCGGCGATTCCAGCGGCTGGCTGGCTGCCGTGCGCAATCCCGAACTCGGGCGGGTGCTGGCCGCCATCCACCTCACCCCGGAAAAGGACTGGAGCGTGGAAGAGCTTGCCTCCTTGATGGGCGCATCCCGCTCCAGTTTCGCAGAACGTTTCACCCGCGTGGTGGGTGAAAGCCCGGCGCGGTATGTGGTGCGCGTGCGCATGCATCAGGCACGGCTATGGCTGCGCGAAGGCATGCGTGTGACGCTCGCTGCGGAAAAGCTCGGTTACGATTCCGAAGCCTCCTTCAGCCGCGCTTTCAAACGGGTGCTCGGCGCGCCACCCAGCCAGTTCCGCCGCAAGGATGCGGCCGGGCTGGAGGATGCGGCTTAAAAGCTTCAGACAAACCGGGTAAGGATACTGTGTGAAAAACAGATCCGCCTGAAGCGGAAGGGCATCGTCCGGGGAGCATCCACCATGAGCATGGCCGACGACGCCCGTTTCTGGAACCGGTCAGCACGGAAATATGCGAAAGGCAGGATTTCAGACGAGGCCGGATATGCGCGCACGCTGGAGCGGACCCGCGCCCTGCTGAAACCCGACGACAACGTACTGGAACTGGGCTGCGGCACCGGGACGACGGCGATCCGGCTGGCGGGTAGTGTCAAAGACTATTATGCGACGGATATTTCCACCGACATGATCGCAATCGCCAAAGAGAGAAAACAAGCCGCCGGCTCTCTCCACAACCTCACCTTCAACGCAACGACTGCGGAAGCGCTTGTGCCGGGCGACATGCAGTTCAACGCGGTACTGGGTTTCAACTATCTTCATCTGGTCCGCGACCTGCCAGGCACGCTGCGGCACATTCACGCCCTGCTTGCTCCGCACGGCCTGTTCATTACCAAGACCCCCTGTGTCGGCGATATGAACCCGCTTATCCGCCTTGTCCTGCCGGCAATGCGCGCAATCGGCAAGGCGCCCTATGCCGGCGCGTTCAACGCGGCCGAGCTTGGCCGGCATATAAGCGCCGGCGGCTTCGAGATTCTGGCGACGGAAATCCACGCGACAAAGGGCAATGACAATCGCCCCTATATCGTGGCGCGCAAAAGGTGAGCTTGAGCCGCCATCCTCAGTGGAAATTGCGGGAAACAACCTTTATCCGCTCCACCGCATCCTCATCAGCGGCGGCGGGCGGCGGGCGCTTCCTGATCGCGCGCTGATCCTCCGGCGGAATGCCGTGGTGGAACTCATCGCCCCGCCCATGCGGCAAAGGAAAGGTGCGGTTGCGCTCGCCCACACTTGCCAGCGCTTCTGACAAATCGGTCAGCCGGTGGGCGACCAGATGCACCACCTCACCTTCCCGCTGGATCTTGCCGTAAATGCCGACCATGCCGGCTGACAACACCACGCGGCGGTATTTTTCGAAGGTTTTGACCCACAGCACCGCATTGGCAATGCCCGTCTCGTCCTCCAGCGTCATGAAGATCACGCCCTTTGCCGAACCGGGGCGCTGGCGCACCAGCACCAGACCGGCCGTTTCCAGCCATGTGCCATCCCGAACGCACACCGCCTCCGCACAGGTGACGATGCGGCGGGAAAGATCATGCCGCAGGAAGGTCATGGGGTGTTCGCGCAGCGTCAGCCCCACATGGCCGTAATCCTGCACCACCTCGCCACCATCAGTCATGGGCCTGAGCGCAACGGAGGGTTCCTGAAGCTCTTCGATAACGGCATTTTCCCTGATGGCAGCGGCGGCGAAAAGCGGCAGCGGTTCATCCCGCAGGGCCTTGATGGCCCAGAGCGCCTCGCGCCTGAAAAGCGAAAGCGACGGCAGAAAGCCATCGGCTTCGGCGAGACAGACAAGGGCGGCGGCCGGAACACCCGCCCTTCGCCACAGATCGTCGACGGAGGCAAAAGGCCGATCCTGCCGGGCGGCGACGATTTTTGCAGCATGATCATTGGAAAGCCCCTTCACCATGCGCAGGCCAAGCCGCACGGCAAAGCGCTCCTCACCCTTGCCATTCTTCTTGCCCGTAGGCTCAAGCGTACAATCAAAGCGGCTGTTATTAACGCAGACCGGACGCACCTCGACACCATGATCACGCGCATCGCGCACGATCTGCGCCGGGGCGTAAAAACCCATGGGCTGCGAGTTGAGAAGCGCCGTACAGAAAATATCGGGATGATGGCATTTCAGCCATGAGGAGGCATAGGCAATCAGCGCGAAGGAAGCCGCATGGCTTTCAGGGAAACCATAACTGCCGAAACCTTCCAGCTGTTTGAAGATGCGTTCGGCGAATTCCTGCTCATAACCGCGCACGACCATGCCCGTGACCAGTTTCTCCCTGAATTTGGAAATGGTGCCGACATTCTTGAAAGTCGCCATGGCGCGGCGCAGCTGGTCAGCCTCATCCGCGGTGAAACCGGCGCAATCCATGGCGATCCGCATCGCCTGCTCCTGAAACAGCGGAACACCCATCGTCTTTCCCAGGACGCTTTCAAGTTCTTTTTTCGGAAAAAGGACCGGCTCCTTTCCCTGCCGGCGGCGTAGATAGGGATGCACCATATCCCCCTGAATGGGGCCGGGGCGAACGATGGCGACCTGAATGACGAGGTCGTAAAACTCCTTCGGCCTCAGGCGCGGCAGCATCGACATCTGCGCCCGGCTTTCAATCTGGAACGTACCGAGCGTATCGGCCTTCTGGATCATGGCGTAGGTAGGCCCGTCATCCGGCGGCATGGCGGCGAGATCGTATTTCTCGCCCGTGCGTGCCTCCAGCATGTCGAAGCCGCGCTTCATGCAGGAGAGCATGCCAAGCGCCAGGCAATCCATCTTCATGAACTTCACGACATCGATATCGTCCTTGTCCCATTCGATGATCTGGCGGTCGTCCATGGCGGCGGGTTCGATCGGCACCAGTTCGTCCAGCCGGTCATGGGTCAGAACAAAGCCGCCCGGATGCTGGCTGTGATGGCGCGGTGTGCCGACAAGCTGGTTGGCCAGTTCGAAGGCAAGCTTCAGGCGGCGATCCTCCATATTGAGGTTCAGCTCCTTCACCTGCTTTTCATCCACACCCTCGCTCCAGCGCCAGACCTGCGAGGACAGAAGCTTCGTCAGGTCTTCCGGCAGGCCCAGAACCTTGCCGACATCGCGCAGCGCCCCACGCCCGCGATAACGGGTAACGACGGAACAGAGTGCGGCCTTGTCACGGCCGTAGGTGTCATAGACCCACTGAATGACCTCTTCACGCCGCTGGTGTTCAAAATCCACGTCGATATCCGGCGGTTCTCCCCGGTTTTCGGAAACGAAACGTTCGAAGACGAGATTGCTGAAAAGGGCAGGATCGATGGCGGTGATGCCAAGCACAAAACAGATAACCGAATTGGCCGCCGAACCACGCCCCTGACATAGAATATCTTTTGAACGCGCATAACGGACAATGGCATTCACGGTCAGGAAATAGGAGGCATATTGCAGCCTGCCGACAACCGCCAGCTCATGATGCAACGCCTTTTCCACCTTCTCAGGTAAACCCTTCGGATAACGCCCCGGCACCGCTTCCCATACCATCTTCTCCAGCGCCTGCTGCGCCGTCAGTCCCGGCAGGCTACGCTCCTCGGGATATTGATAGACCAGTTCCTTCAGCGAAAATTTGCAGCGTTTCGCAATTTCGAGGCTACGGGCAAGCGCTTCAGGGTAACGGGCAAACAGCCGGTGCATCTCTTCCGGCGGCTTCATATAGCGGTCGGCGTGGCGCTCGCGGCGGAAACCGGCCTCATCGATGGTGCAATTGTGCCTTATGCAAGTGACGACATCCTGTAGCATTCGCCGCTCGGGCACATGAAAGAGCACGTCATTGGTGACAACAGTCGGTACACCTGCGACCTGCGCCATCTCCGATAGCTCGAAAAGCCGCATCTGGTCGTTGGGGCGTCTTCGGAGGCTGAGCGCCATATAGGCCCGGTCGGCAAAGGCGGCTTTGAGCCGCCGCAGGCGAAGTGCGCAAAGATCATCCGCGAGGTCAGCGAGCAGCACCACAATCAGGCCTTCGCCATAGGCAACGAGATCGTCCCAAGCAAGACGGCATTTGCCCTTGCCGCCCCTTTTCTTGCCGACGGAAAGCAGCCGGCAAAGCCGCCCGTAAGCCGCACGATCCATGGGATAGGCGAGCACGGAAAGATCATCGTCCAGATCGAGCCGGCAGCCGATGATGAGGCGGATGCCATGATTATTGGCGGCTTCATAAGCGCGGGGAATGCCCGCAAGACTGTTGCGGTCCACGATACCAAGCGCCTCGATGCCGAGGCTTTTGGCCTGTTCGAAAAGCTCTTCGCAGGAGCTTGCCCCGCGCAGGAAGGAAAAATGCGTGGTCACCTGCAGCTCGGCATAACGGGGCGTATTCATGCGAAGACCCCGTGAATGAACCAACCCTGCGAACCCGTTTCGGCATGTTCGCCATCACCGGAGCGGAAAATCCAGAAGCGCTCGCCACCTTCGTTTTCCACCATGAAATAATCGCGCACCGCGGCCTTTTCCCGGTCGCGTTTCCACCATTCGCCGAACACCCGTTCCGGCCCGTCGGCGCGCCTGACATTATGGCGCACGCCTTTCCAGAGGAAATAACGCGGCGGATGGTCGGGCAGCAGCGCCAGCGTCTCGATGGGTTCCGGCCTTGCAAAAAGCCTGACCGGACGCGGCCAATGGCCGGGCCAACCGAGCGTATCCTCCGCCGCCAGCGCCGCAACTGAAGTAAGGGAGCGTTCCGGCACATCGCTTGCCACCGCCGCATAACGATAGACCCGGTGGCCGCGATTGAGGATGACATCGACCGTATCGGCGATTTCCGCACGGCCTTCCTCCAGAAGCGAAGAACGGGCCTGCGCAGCGACAAGCGGCTCGGCATGGGTGGCGGTCAAAACCATCATCTCGATGCCGAAGCCGGGATCAATGGTGTCGATGCGGTCGGTCAAAAGCCGGACAAGCTGTTTGACATCGCGCACCGGTCTGGACGTGCCGGCCCGTATGGCCTGCAGACCGCTATCCACCCGGTGCAGCACCAGATCGACCCGGCGTGCGCCGAGGCCGCGCTTTTCCAGCGCGATGCAAAGTTCGGCAACCAGCTTTTGGCTATAACGGGCAATCGTTTCCGCCGCCGCGATGGGTTCGGGAAAGGCGCGCCGCACCTCCACCAGTTCAGCCACACGCACCGGTTCGATGGGTTCGCCGATCTCCCCGAGCGCCTGGGAAAGGCGGCGAACGAGCTCGGGGCCGAAACGCAGGGTCAGCGGCGCGCGCGGGGCTTCGGCAAGCTCGCCGATGCTGCGGAAACCGAGCACCTTCAGCCCGGAAACGATACGCTCCTCCAGCCTGAGCGCAGCAAGCGGCAAGCCGCTGATCGCCACACGCTGCCCGCCCGGCGGCACGATGCTGATTGCGTCACGGCCAAAACGCGCCAGCGCATGGGCCGCCCCCCAGCTATCGGCAATGGCGGCGCGGGCGGCAAAGCCTGCAGCATGCAGGCGGTTGACCATGCCGCTCAGCATCAGCGTCTCATTGCCATGCAGATGGTCCGCACCCGCCGTGTCCAGCACCAGCCCGTCGGGTGGGTCGGCGGCGACGATCGGGGCATAGATGCGCAGGAAATGAAAGGCCAGTTGCTGCAGGGCGCGGGCATCATCAGCCGCATCCAGATCTTCAACGAGAAGGCCCGGCACCAGCGCCTGCGCCTTGCTGACCGGCGTGCCGGGGCGGATGCCCGCCGCCTTTGCCGCCCTGTCGAGCGCCAGCACCAGCCGGCGGCTGCCCTGACGACCAATCATGACCAGCGGCTTTTCAACCGGCGGCGCGTTCTTGCCCGAAAGACGCCGGAAACGATCCGTCGGCCATGTCGGCAGGTAGAGCGAGACGACCCTTTGCATCACAGGCTTCCACTTCAAATTCGGCACTTTCGCCGCCGCGACATCGCAAGAGCTCCAGAAACCAGCGCGGCCTGCCCACCCCCGGCACCGGCAAGGGCGAAGAGGGCCGCACGGAGATGCGCCAGCGGGTCACCGCCGCCGTCGGCTCCCCGAACAGCGCCGCATCGGCTTGACGCCGGAAGCGGCGGATGGCGATGCCGGTAACCCCAGAGGTTTCCGCCGCCAGCTGCAGCCGCCGCGAGGCGGTCATCGGCAGTTTCGCCACTTCACCCATCACCGCGCCGAAACCGTTGCAGCGCAAGCCCTCCTCGAAACAGTCGAGCACGCCTTTCTCATCGCGGCATTCAACGATGATAAGCCGGTTCTGCGACAGGCCGGCCTGTGTCAGACCCGGCATGAACAGATCCCGCCGGGTGACACACCATAAAACCTTGCCGGAAAGCCGCGCCGCCACACCGGCAGCAAACAGCGCTGCCGCTGCACCATCGGCAGCGCCATTGCCGCCGCCGCTCAGCTCATGCAGGCAACCGAGCTTCAGCCCGCCTCCCGGCAGGTGATGGTCGATGGCATCCACGCCGAAAGGCAAGCTCTCGTGCAGCCGCTCAGGACCGTTACCGATCCTTTCCAGCCTTTCACGCAGCTCTTCGACAACGAGCAACTGATCCGCGCGCTTTTGCATGGCATGACAGGTTTCAATTCCGGTTATTCATCTTTATTGTTCTTGTTTTGTTCCTATTTCAGCAAAGAGTCAAGCAACAGGCTGCCGCTCATCAACAGTTTGCACGGGAAGAGAGGATTAAGCCCTTGCAGCGCTTCGTCCCGCCGTTAAAACGGAATTGTCCGCTCGCTGCCGTTCTTCTCACGAGAACCGATGCGCCACGGACATCAGGGTTTTGGAGGAAACCGCCGATGATCGCCAGCATTCTGATTGCCGTGGTTGCGGCCATCCATATCTACATCGTCATTCTGGAAATGCTGCTGTGGGAAAAGCCGGCCGGCCGCAAGGCCTTTGGTCTTTCGGCGGATTTCGCCCGGCAGACGAAAGTGCTGGCCGCCAATCAGGGGCTTTATAACGGGTTTTTGGCAGCCGGGCTGATCTATGGGCTCATGCAGGGCGATACCGGGCTGAGCTTCAAGGTCTTCTTCCTCACCTGCGTTCTGGTGGCCGGTATTTTCGGTGCCGTTACCGCCAATACCATGAAGATCCTGTTCATTCAGGCGCTGCCCGCCCTTTTGGCGCTTGGCGCGCTCTGGATTGGAGTATGAACCGATGACCGCATGGAATGACAGCCGCGCCAAAGACGCCCTCAACCGGATTTTCATGGCGGCGGTCGCAAGCGCCGACCCGGCAAAGGTGCTGCAACACCACCTTCCCTCCCCGCCCAAAGGCCGCTGCGTGGTGGTGGGGGCGGGCAAAGCCTCGGCCGCCATGGCCGCAGCGCTCGACAAGGCCTGGGCGGATGTCGATCTCTCCGGTGTGGTGGTGACCCGCTATGGCCATGCCGTTCCGGCCGGTCGCATCGAGATCATCGAGGCTTCGCATCCCGTGCCCGATGACAAAAGTGCTGAGGCGGCAAAACGTATTCTCGCCGCCGTTGAGGGCCTGACCGCCGACGACATGGTCATCGCGCTCATTTCCGGCGGCGGTTCGGCGCTGATGGTCGCCCCCGCCGAAGGCATGACGCTTGCCGACAAGATGGCCGTCAACCGTGCCCTCTTGGCCAGCGGTGCGACGATTTCCGAAATGAACGCCGTGCGCAAGCACCTCTCCCTCATCAAGGGCGGACGGCTGGCGCTGGCCGCCAAGCCGGCCAGGGTTGTTTCACTGCTGATTTCCGACGTGCCCGGAGACGACCCCTCCGAGATCGCCTCCGGCCCGACGGTTGCCGATCCGAGCGACATTCAGACCGTGTGGGAAATCGTCTCGCGTTATGAACTCGATCTTCCCGAAACCGTGCGCAGGGTACTGGAAAAGGGTGAGGAGACACCGAAGGCCGGCGATATCGATGAGGATGTCAGGATGATCGCGGCCCCCTCGCTTGCCCTGCAGGCGGCAGCGGAAGAGGCGGTGAAACTCGGCCTTACACCGCTCATCCTCGGCGATTCCCTTGAAGGCGAATCCAGGGATGTCGGCGCCGTCATGGCCGGCATCGCCCTTTCCGCCAACCGTAAGGGCCTGCCGGTCAAAGGCCCGGCCGTGCTGCTTTCCGGCGGCGAAACCACGGTCACGCTGAACAGGGGAGTTGGCGGCAAGGGACCGGCCGGCAAGGGCGGCCGCAACACGGAGTTCCTGCTGAGCCTCGCGCTGACGCTGAAGGGTGCGGACGGCATCTGGGCCATTGCCGGTGACAGCGACGGAATAGACGGCGTGGAGGATGCGGCGGGCGCGGTGGTGACACCGGATACGCTTGCCCGTATGCGGGCTGCCGGTGTCGATCCGCGCCAGTCGCTCGTAGGCCACGACAGCTACACGGCTTTCAAAGGGGTCGGTGATCTTGTCGTGACGGGGCCGACGCTGACGAATGTGAATGATATCAGGGCGATTTTGATCGGGTGAAATCCGCGAGCGTTCGAGCCGGCTGGTGCCCCTCCGGTGCGCGCATCACGGAGGAGAGCCGTTTTGACTATACCCTCGGACAGGAGTAATCTGACGGGATATCCTTTGGAGCCTCAGCCATGCGTTCTGGAGTGCTCATATCTGGCCTGATCATAGCCCTTGTTCCAACTTTGGCGGATGCCCATAATTGCAAATGCCGAAATCGCGGCGTCATGTTCCAGCTTGGCCAGACATCCTGCCTGAAGGTTGACGGCGGCTCTTATCTCGCGCGCTGCGAAATGAAGCTCAATGTCTCCTCCTGGACCAAGGTTCAGGACGGTTGCCCCGTGACGGAACGGGCGCAGTCGACATCGTCCAGCGCTTATCAATAAGTCTTGCACCCCAGTCCACGAAGGAGCGAGCGCATCCCGCTTGTTTCTTCTGCCCGTCGGGGAGAGGTCCGCGGCAGCGGGATGAGGGGGCGCGGCCAGCGATAAACCGAGAGCTTGCCCCCTCATCCGACCCTTCGGGCCACCTTCTCCCCCGACGGGGAGAAGAATACGCGGCAACCTCGTTTTACAGTTTCACCCAGCCGCCATTCTTCTTGCCGGACTCGATGCAGGCGGTGACGAAGGCGACACCTTTAACGCCGTCATCGACGGTCGGGTAAATGACCGCCTTGTCCAGCGCCGAGCCGGTGCGGCGGGCCTCGATGGCATGCGCCGCTTCGGTATAGATGGTGGCGAAGGCTTCGAGATAACCTTCCGGATGGCCGGAGGGAATGCGGGTGACACGGGCGGCAGCGGCCCCAGCGCCAGCACCGCCGCGGGTGATCAGCTGCTTCGGCTCGCCGAGCCTTGTGAACCAGAGGTAATTGGGATCGGCCTGCGTCCATTCGAGGCCGGCCTTGTCGCCATAAACACGAACCTTCAGCCCGTTTTCGTGACCCACCGCAACCTGGCTGCACCAGAGCAACCCCTTGGCAGACTGCTTGCCACCCTTTGGTTTAAAGCGCAACATCACATGGGCATTGTCATCCAGACGGCGGCCTTCGACGAAGGTGTGCACATCCGCCGCCAGCTCATCCGCTTCCAGACCGGAAATGAAGCAGCCGAGATTATAGGCATGGGTGCCGATATCGCCGGTGGAGCCACCGACGCCGGATTGCGCCGGATCGGTGCGCCAGACGGCCTGTTTCGCACCGGTCTGCTCCACCGCTTCCGTCAGCCAGTCCTGCGGATATTCCATCTGCACCAGACGGATCGTGCCGAGTTCACCGGCCTCCACCAGTTCCCGCGCCTGCCGCACCATCGGATAGCCGGTATAATTATGCGTCAGGATGAACAGCGCATCCGCCTTGTCGGCCACCTGCTTCAGCTTTTTGGCGTCCTCCAGGTTGGAGGTCAGCGGCTTGTCGCAGATGACATGGATGCCGCGCTCCAGAAACGCCTTGGCGGCCGGATAATGCACATGGTTGGGCGTGACGATCGCCACCGCCTCGATGCCGTCTTCGCGAAGAGCCTCTTTTTCGGCCATTTCCTCGAAAGAGCCGTAGCAGCGCTCGGGATCGAGTCCCAGCTCGCGGCCGGATGCGAGGGATTTTTCCGGCGTGGAGGACAGGGCCCCCGCCACAAGATCGAAGCGATTGTCGAGCCTTGCTGCCATACGATGGACGCCGCCGATAAATGCGCCCGAGCCGCCACCGACCATGCCAAGACGAATCCGCCTGTTCGCCTTGTCGGTTGTCTTTCCTTCAATAGCCATAATATCTCCCCTGAAATGCTTTCAAAGCCCAAGCATACGGCGGTTGGCCGCATCGTCGGTGCCACCAGATGCGAAATCGTCAAAGGCTTTGTCCGTGACGCGGATGATATGCGCCTTGACGAATTCCGCCCCTTCGCGGGCACCGTCTTCGGGATGTTTCAGCGCGCATTCCCATTCGACCACGGCCCAGCCGTCGAAATCATTGGCCGCCATTTTCGAGAAGACCGCACCGAAATCCACCTGCCCGTCGCCCAGCGAACGGAAGCGACCGGCGCGCTCCACCCAGCCCTGATAACCGCCATAAACGCCCTGCCGGCCGGTCGGGTTGAACTCCGCATCCTTGACGTGGAACATCTTGATACGGTCTTTGTAGATGTCGATATTGTCGAGATAATCGAGGCATTGCAGCACGTAATGCGACGGATCGTAGAGCATGTTGGCGCGACTGTGGTTCTTTACGCGTTCCAGGAACATCTCGAAGGTAACGCCATCATGCAGGTCTTCGCCCGGATGGATTTCGTAGCAGACATCCACGCCCTGCTCATCGGCATAATCAAGGATAGGCGTCCAGCGTTTTGCCAGCTCGTCAAAGGCGGCTTCCACCAGCCCGGCCGGACGCTGCGGCCACGGATAAACGAACGGCCAGGCAAGCGCACCGGAGAATGTGGCATGTGCCTTGATGCCGAGGTTTTTCGAGGCTTTCAGCGCAAGCTTCACCTGCTCGACGGCCCATTGTTGCCGGGCCTTGGGGTTGCCGCGCACTTCAGGCGCTGCAAAGCCGTCGAAGGCCTCGTCATAAGCGGGATGAACGGCAACCAGCTGGCCCTGCAGATGGGTGGAAAGCTCGGTTACTTCCACACCGTTCTGGCGCGCCACGCCGGCGAACTCATCGCAATAATCCTTCGATTCCGCCGCTTTTTTGAGATCGATCAATTGCCCGGCCCATGTCGGCACCTGCACGCCGGCATAACCCTTTTCCGCCGCCCATTTGGTAATGCCATCCCAGCTGTTGAAGGGGGCAGCATCACCGGCAAACTGGCCGAGAAAAAGACCCGGTCCCTTGATCGTTCTCATAAAATAACCTCCCTGTATCGATACAGTTGAGCGGTAAAACCGCTTTGACTCCCAGCGCCAAGCTAACCGCTCGTAATTTTCAGACAAGCCCCAAAAGCGGAGGGACGAGAGAATTTCGCTATTTCACTAAAAAAGCGAAACAGGTTTAAAGCGCCAGCCCGCTGGCCCTGTCGAACACATGCACGCGCTCATGATGCACGGTGGCGGCAAAGGGTGCGTTGACCTTCACCAGCTGCTCGCCATCCACCACGGCCGTCACCTGATCACCCGCCAGTTCAAAGACCACATGGGTCTGCGCACCGGTTGGTTCCACCAGTACAGTGCGGCCGGAAAGCGAGATATCACCGCCAATGGTCGAGCCGATATGTTCGGGGCGAAGCCCGATCGTCACCGGCTGGCCGCGCTTGACCTTGCGTGTCGCGGCAATGCGGATCGCGGTGCCGTCCTTCAGCCGCGCGGCGGGCTGATCGCCCTCGCCATCGACCACGCATTCAATGAGGTTCATGGCGGGAGAGCCGATGAAGGCGGCAACGAAGAGATTAGCGGGCGTCTTGTAAAGTTCCAGCGGCGTGCCCTGCTGTTCGATGCGACCGTGATTAAGCACCACCACCCGGTCCGCCAGCGTCATGGCCTCGATCTGGTCATGGGTGACATAGATCGACGTCGTGCCAACTTTCTGATGCAGCGCCTTGATTTCGCTGCGCATCTGCACGCGCAGCTTGGCGTCCAGATTGGAGAGCGGCTCATCAAACAGGAAGACCGCCGGGTTACGCACCACGGCGCGGCCCATGGCGACGCGCTGGCGCTGGCCACCTGAGAGCTGCGAGGGCTTGCGATCCAGAAGCTTGCCGAGATCGAGCATGCGAGCGGCTTCCGCCACGCGTTCCTCTATGACGTTTTTCGGCTGGCCGGCGAGCTTCAGATTGAAGCCCATATTTTCGGCCACCGTCATATGCGGATAAAGCGCATAGGACTGGAACACCATGGCAATGTTGCGCTCGCGCGGCGTCATGCCGTTGACCACCCTGTCGCCGATGAGGATATCACCACCGGTGATTTCCTCCAGCCCGGCGATCATGCGCAGAAGCGTGGACTTGCCGCAACCGGAAGGGCCGACCAGCGCGATGAACTCACCATCCGCTATATCAAGCGAGATGCCGTGGATGACATCGAGCGAGGCATAGGACTTGGCGATATCCTTAAGTTCGACGGAAGCCATGTTTTGCTCCTTTCAGGTCACGATTTGACGGCACCGGCCGTCAGGCCCGCGATGATGTGTTTCTGTGCGAGGAAGAAGACGATGACGGTCGGCAGGATCGTCAGCGTGATGAAGGCGAGCACCAGCTGCCACTCGGTGCCGAATTCGCCACGATAAACCATGATGCCGAGCGGCCAGGGATATTTCGATTCCGAATTCAGCATGATCAGCGGCAGGATATAGCTGTTCCAGCTGCCAACGAAGGAAACGATGCCCACGGTGGCGACGATGGGTCGAGAAAGCGGCAGGGAAATGTGCCAGAAGAAGCGCAGATACCCGCAGCCATCCACGAAGGCGGCCTGAAACAGCTCCTCCGGCAGATTGCGAAAATAATTGCGGAACAGAAGAATGCTCATGCCAAGCCCGAAGGCCACCTGCGGCAGCACCACACCCCAATAGGTATCGAGCAGGCCGAGATCGCGGATGCGGATGAACAGCGGCAGGATGGCGGTGGCCGCCGGGAACATCAGCCCCAGCAGGAAATAATTGAGCAGGAAGGACGAGCCGAAGAACTTCACATGCGCGAAGGTAAAGGCCGCCATGGCCGAAACGGTGAGCGTCAGGAACACCGTCAACAGCGCGATGACCAGCGAATTGAAAATCTGCAGCCAGTAACGTTTGCCGAAGAGAATATCGCCGTAATTGGCCCATTGCCATTCCGCCGGAATGCCGAACGGGTTGACGCGCAGGTCTCCCAGCGTCTTGAAGCCGCCAAGTGCGGTGGTGAGCAACGGGATGAGCACGATGGCCGCGATCAGGCTCAGCGATATATAGAGATAAAGCTTGGTTTGCAGCGGCATGCGGACGGAGGTGGATGTGTCAGTCATGGCGCATGAAAATCCTTTTGTAACCGAAGGCGAGCGTCACGCAGATGACGAAAAGAACGACGCCGACCGCACTGCCAAGCCCCACCTGCATGCGCATGACGCCGTAAGTGTAGAGGAACGTGACCATGGTCTGCGTGGAGTTGGACGGACCGCCGCCGGTGAGCGGCATGATCATGTCGAACAGCTGCAATGAGCCGATAACCGCGAAGAAGACGGAAAGACGAACGGTGGAGCCGAGCATCGGCAAGGTGACATAACGGAACTTCTGCCAGCCGGAAGCGCCATCGATTTCGGCTGCTTCCAGCACATTCTTGTCGACGGACTGAAGGCCGGCGATGAACAGCATCATGTGGAAACCGAAATATTTCCAGACGATGACGCCGAGCACGGCATAGATCGCCACATCCTTGTCGGCCAGCACGTAAGGGTTGGCGAAGCCGAAGAAATTGGAAATGGCGGCGAAGAGGCCATAATCGCCGTCATAAACGAACCGCCAGATCAGACCAGCCGCCACATCCGCCAGCACATAGGGCAGAAAGAACACCAGCCGGAAGGCGACGACGCCCGGAATGCGGTGCGCCAGCATCGTGGCGAGCCAGATGGCCAGTGGGATCTGGATCAGGATGGAGATTAGGATGATGAGGCCGTTATTGAGCAGAGCCTGCGAGAAGGCGGCATTGCCGAACAGGACCTGAAAGTTCCTTAAACCCACGAAATCCGTCGGCGTGCCATAGCCGTTCCAGCGATAAAGGCTGTACCACGCCGCCTCGCCCATGGGCAGGATGACGAACAGGGTAAAGAGCAACAGTGCCGGCGGCAGAAACACCAGAAGCGTCAGCGCCCGGTCATGCGCAACCGAACTTTGCTTGCGCTTCGCCTTTGCCGCGCCGCGCGCCGGTATGGACGCAGAAGTCATGGAAATATCCGTCATCTCTATCCGCTTTCTTTTATGCAGATATCGCGGCGCCGCGTTTTAGCGCGGCGGCCGCAATGCAGGTGACAATCAGCGAAGCTCGAAAGCGTCCTGAATTTGCTTGGCGCCCTCTTCCGCGCTCATCTGGCCGGAGACGATCTCGACGGAGACATCATTGACGACGCGGCCAACGGCAGCGCCCAGCGTCTGGTCGAAGAAGTTCTGGTGCCAGGTGGAGCCGGCAAGCTGCTTGGCCGAATCCGCCAGCAGCGGGTTTTTCACCGCACCGTCAGCACCCGTCGCAACGGGCAGGATCATGCCGGCTGCCGCCATCTTCTCTTCGCTTTCCTTGCTGGTCAGGAATGTCGCGAAATCGATGGCTTCCTTGGAAGCGTTTTTCGTGACTGCCCAGCCGTTCAGGCCGCCCAGCGTATCGGTTGCCTTACCGGCACCGCCTTCGACAGCGGGGAATGCGAAGCGGCCGATATTGTCGGCGGCAAGTCCTTTGCCATCACCGGCATTCTTGCGCTGGTTGGCTTCGGTATTGTCGAAACCGAGGATCATCGCCGCCTTGCCGTCACCGAAGACGCCGAGCGCCTGCGGCCAGGTGGAGCCGAGATAACCGGGCTGGAAGGGTTCCAGCTTGCCGAATTCGGCCAGCTGCTCGCCGGCCTTGATGATGGCCGGATCCATGAAACCTTCGCCCTCACCCTTGCGAGCGGCATCGAACACGGCCTGCCCGCCATTGCGCATGACGAGGTAGCTCCAATAGAAATGGATCGGCCATTTTTCACCGCCGCCACCGGCAATCGGCACGATGCCGGCTTCCTTGATCTTCTTGACCGTGGCGCCGAGATCGTCCCAGCTCTTGATGTCTTCCGCCTTCACGCCGGCCTTGGCAAACAGCTCCTTGTTATAAAAGAAGCTGACGAGGCTGACCTTGTAAGGCACGGCCCAGACCTTGCCGTCGAAAGACAGTCCGTCGATCGCGGAAGCATTATAGGCCTGCCGCAGCTTGCCGCCATCGGCGTCGAAAACCTCGGTCAGATCCTTCAGCGCGCCGGTCTTGGACTGTTCCTCAAGAACGCCGCCGCCCCAGCTATAGAAGAAATCCGGCACGTCATTGGATTGCAGGAGGGTTGGCAACTTCGCCTTGAAGGCTTCGTTTTCCAGGAATTGCAACTGCACATCCACATCAGGGTGCTTGGTCTCGAAATCCTTGGCAATCTCCTCCCAGACGGCCACGGCTTTCGGGTCCAGTTCCACATGCATCCATTTAACGACCGTCGCGGCCGAGGCGCTGGCGGCGCCGAGCATGAGAGCAATGCTTGTCGTTGCGGCAAAGCCTGTCAGCCTGCCGCTCAGGCTTGCGCCTGCGTGCCAAATCGTCATGATGGTGATCCTCCCTCGGGGATTTCCTCATTTATTCCCCAATGCGGATTAATTCACATTAGGCCTCGCCCAATGTCAAGGCGCCATGCCGATTTTTTGCGCGAACCGCTTGACATACCCCTCCCCCACACCGTTATTTAATCCGCAACCCGACATAAATCGGTTCTCGAACCGGCATCGATCGCAGCAGGACACCATGAAGACCGCAGACCCCGAATTAATGCGCGCGATCAACAGGCTAAGCGTGCTGGACAGCATCCGCCGCCACGGCCCGATCTCGCGGGTGGAAATCAGCGAAAGAACGCAACTTTCCACCACCACCGTTTCGGCGATTACAGCCTCGCTGCTTGATGACGGGCTTATACTGACCCGTCATCTCGGTGACATCCGCACCGAAGGTGCACGCGGCAGGCCGCGGGTGATGCTGGAGCTGAACCCGGATGCCGCCCGCGTGGTGGGCGCCAAGATCGCTGCAAGCCGCATGGTTTTCGTTGTCACCGATTTCTGCGGTAATGTGCTTTCCACCCTCGCCCTGCCGATCCGTGTCGACCGCCAGCCGATTGGCGTCATCGCCGATCTGGTGGAGGACGGGGTTCGCCGCTGCGTGGTCGATGCCGGTCTGTCGCTGGAAGATGTGGACATGGTCTGCCTCGGACTTCCCGGCGTCATAGAACACCGCACCGGGAAAATCCGCAGCAGCCCGATTTTGCGTGAGGTGAACGTCAATTTCGCCGAGGAAATGACGGCGCGGCTGAGCTCGCCGACCATCATCGAAAGCGACGCTCATGCGATTACCCTTGCCCACCACTGGTTCGGCCATGCCCGCGATCTCGAAGACATGGTGCTGATTTCGCTCGAGCAGACGCTCGGGCTTGGCGTGTTGCACCAGAACCAGCTGTTTCGCGGTGCCGGCGGCCTCAGCCACAATCTCGGCGACCTTGTCATCGGTCTTGCCAATGAGGGCACAGTGCGGCTGGCGAGCCAGGCCGGCGAAAACGCTATTTTAGGCTCGCGCCCCGTGGACGGGCGATTTGCCGAGGCGATCCGGCTCGGTCGCGGCATGCAGCATGCCCATGCGCTGATTGCGGCTGAAGATCACGATCTCATTGCGGCAGCCCTGCGCGCCGGCGCGGCGCTGGGCCTGACACTTGCCAATATCGTCACGCTGTTTGCACCGCCGCTGGTCATCATCACCGGCTCCAGCCTCGAACTGGGCGAACCCTTCATCACCAGCATCCGCGACAGCTACAACGCCGCCGTGCCGCCTTCGCTGGCCGGCGTCGCGGAGCTGGTTTTCGACGTTGCGAGCGATGAATTGTGGGCGCAGGGCGCGGCAGCCGTAGCACTCTACGAGCTTTACGAATCGCCTTGGAACACGACGGGGCCGGCGCTCTAGCCGACAGGCAGAGCAGCGCGCTTAGACATTTCTGATTTACGGGAGGAAATCACATGAACAGGGTCGGCATCGGCATCATCGGCTGCGGCAACATCTCCAGCGCCTATCTCAAGGCCATGGCGTCGTTTCCCATTCTCGACATTCGCGGTCTTGCGGATATGAACGAGGCGGCGGCGAAAGCCCGCGCCGATGAGTTCGGCCTTCAGGCAACCAGCATCGACGCGCTTCTCGCCGATCCTTCCGTGGAGATCATCGTCAACCTGACGATCCCCAAGGCGCATGTGGAGGTGGGGCTGCGCGCGCTGGACGCCGGCAAACACGCCTATTCCGAAAAGCCGCTCGGCATCAATTTCGCCGAGGGCAAACGGCTTGCGGATGCAGCAAGGGCCAAGGGCCTGCGCATCGGCTCGGCTCCGGATACCTTCCTCGGCGGCGGCCACCAGACCGCGCGTCGGCTGATCGACGAGGGCGTGCTCGGCCAACCGGTTGGCGGCACGGCCACCTTCATGTGCCCCGGCCATGAGCGCTGGCACCCCAATCCGGCCTTTTATTACGAGGTTGGCGGCGGGCCGATGCTGGATATGGGTCCCTATTACATCACCGATCTCGTCAACCTGTTCGGCCCGGTCGCCAAGGTTGCGGGTTTCGCCATCGCGCCGCGCAATGAACGCCTCATCACTAGCGAACCGAAGAACGGCGAAAAAATTCCCGTTCATGTTGCCACCCATGTCTCCGGCGTGCTGTCTTTTGAGAATGGCGCCGTGGTGCAGGTGGGCATGAGCTTCGATGTGGCGGGCCACAAACACGTGCCGCTGGAACTCTACGGCACCGAAGGCACGTTGATCGTGCCCGATCCCAACCATTTCGGCGGCGAAGTGCAACTGCTGAAAAAGGGCGGCCAGTTCGAGCCGCAGGCGCTGTCGTCACCCTATGCCGACGGCAATTACCGCTCCATCGGCGTCGCCGACATGGCCCATGCGATCCGCGAGAACCGCCCGCATCGCGCCAGTGGCGATCTGGCCCTGCATGTGCTGGAGGTCATGGAAGCCTTCCAGACGGCATCCGACAGCGGCACGACCGTTTCCATCACCACCAAGGCAGAGCGCCCTGCTCCGCTTGAAACATCGCTGGTCGACGGCCAGCTCGGTAAATAATCCGGAGGAGAAAATAAATGCGCGAAGCACTCATCGTCTGGGGCGGCTGGAGCGGCCACGAGCCGCAGGAATGCGCCACCATCGTCAAGGACATGCTGGAGGAGGACGGTTTCAAGGTCTATGTGGAGCATTCAACCGAGGCCTTCGCCGATCCTTCGGTACATGATCTCAGCCTCGTCGTGCCCATCGTCACCATGTCGAAGATCGAGAAGGAAGAGATCAAGAACCTCACGGCCGCCGTCGAAAACGGCGTCGGCATTGCCGGTTTCCATGGCGGCGCGGGCGACAGTTTCCGCGAATGTGTGGAATACCAGTTCATGATCGGTGGCCAGTGGGTCGCCCATCCCGGCAACATCATCGACTATCACGTCAACATCACCCGCCCCGATGACCCGCTGATGGAGGGAATTTCCGATTTCCCCTACACGTCGGAGCAATATTACATGCATGTCGACCCCTCCAACGAGGTGCTGGCGACGACGAAATTCACCGGCGACCATGCCTGGTGGATCGACGGCGTAGTGATGCCGGTGGTGTGGAAACGCAAATACGGCAAGGGCCGGGTTTTCTATTCGGCGCTCGGCCATCAGGCCAAGGAGTTTTCCGTGCCGCAGATGAAAACCATGTTCCGCCGCGGTGCCAATTGGGCGGCGCGTTGAGGTTGTCGGGAGTCCTCTCCCCACGCGACGTCATCCTCGGCCTTGTGCCGAGGATCTAACCACGTATCAAAAATCAATCGGCAGCAGATCCTCGGGACAGGCCCGAGGATGACGAAGGATAGGTTTTTACGTTACCGACAACCCGAGGGGATGAATCCCCCTCAACCCCGAACAATCTCTTCCGCCGCCATCGCCACGCTGAGAACATGATCGTCCGTCCCATGCAGGCCGGAAAGCAACAGGCCGACCGGCATTTCTGCCTCGCCTGTTCCGCAGGGGATCGAAACACCACAGAGATCGAAGAAATTGCCGATCTGGGTGTTGCGCAGGGTTTTCGCATTCATGGCGAAAAAGGCATCGTCATCATCGATGAGCGGCGCGACCTTTGCCGCGACGTGCGGCAATGTTGGCGAGACTAGAAGCTCGTGCCTGCCGACCATGCCGGAAAACGCCGCCGTCATGCGTTCGCGCGCCTCGAGAATGGCGATATAGTCAGGCATGGAGATATTCGCACCAAGCTTCGTTCGGGCAACGACGCGCGGGTCCATACGCGCGGCGTCCTCACCTTCCAGCCGGACTTTATGCAGTGCAAAGGCTTCCGCCGTTACCAGCGCGCCCTTTTCCCTGATAAGGTCGAACAACTCCGAAAAAATCGGAAATGCCTGCCGCCGCACCGAAGCGCCGGCACGCACCAGCCGCTCCACCGCCTGCTCGAAGGCGGCAGCAACACCATCCTCGATACCATCGAAAAACACTGTCTCCGGCACCACCAGCGACAGGCCGGAAAGAGGTGCGCGCGCCACATCAGCCGTGGCCTTGCCGCGCATGGCGGCATCCACCCAGGCGGCATCCTGCACGGTGCGGGTGAGCGGTCCGAGCGAATCGAGGCTTTTCGCCAGGGGATAGACGCCGCGCATCGAATAACGGTCGCGGCTTGCCTTGTAGCCCACCACGCCGTTAAAGGCGGCGGGAATGCGCACCGATCCTCCGGTATCCGTACCGATCGCCACCGGCACAAGGCCGGCAGCCACGGCCACACCCGCGCCGGAGGACGAGCCGCCGGGCAAACGGTGACCGTCCCGCGCGGCGGGGTTGCGCGGCGTGCCGTAATGCGGATTGATGCCGAGGCCGGAAAAAGCAAACTCGCTCATATTGGTGCGGCCGACGGAAACCATGCCCGCCTGCTTCAGCGCCGACACCACATCCGCGTCACGGGCCGCAACGGTGGCATCTGCAAGCACCTTCGACCCGGCCGTGGTCGCCATGCCCTCGAGATCGAAAAGATCCTTCCAGGCAACCGGAATACCGTCGAGCAGACCACGGGAGCGGCCTTCGCGAATGCGTTTCGAGGCGGCCTCCGCCTCCGCCACGGCGCGCTCTGTCGTCAACCCGACAAAAATCGCCTGATCGTCCTGCCCGCGGATCACGTCGAGCGTCTCTTCCGCCAGGGCGCGCGGATTAAGATGGCCGCTCTGGATGAGGATGGAAAGCTGCGCGATGTTTTTGCCCGTGTGAGCCATGATGACATTCCCTTAAATCGGCATATTGCGTCCAACATGCCGTTTATCCGCGGCTTGGCAAGGCCGGCCACAGCTCGTTTGCGGGCGAAAGATCGGTACCGGGGTGCGGGACAGCTGCAAGCAGGCTGGCTGAATCTGGCACATGAACGCCCACCGACGGCGGCTGTTTTTTCAACCTGAGGTGCAAGATCGCCGCGCCTTATATCAGCGACGACTATAAAAAGACGGATTAATTCTTAATCGCATCTAAACTTTGTTGAATTATTTAGCAGACACCATTGAAATACATGCCCTATAAAAATTCCATAAAACAATCATAACGCGACATCGCGGGGGACTATCGCGAATGGAAGAGACTGCCTATCGCGGGACGGATAGACAGGTTGAACCCGGGCACATGCTTCGCTCAACGACGCAGCCGGAGGCGGGCCGGTTGTCGCGGCGGCGCTCGCTTGCCAGCAAGATAACCCTGATATTTCTGGGCGGCGTGATCTTTTCCTACAGCATCGGCGCGCTCGTCGGCTGGTACATGTTCGTTGCCGCCGCTAGCGAGCAATGGCTTAACCAGGCCCGCGTCAATTCGCAGATCGCCAGCGCCACCTTGCGCAGCATCTATACCTATGTCAGCGTCACCGCCGATGCCGACGGGCAGGTCAACGGCATATTGACCGACAAACCGATCGGCGACGACGAATCCATTCTCGTTACCGGCTTCAATCCGAGCGACGTTCTTGCCCTCATCGGCGCCCAGACCAAAAATGCCGTCTGGCTTTTCCGTTATGACGAAGCCGATTCCGGTTTCCGGCAGATCGCCGCGGCCTTCGACAACGCCACCGATGATGCTGAAAAGCCGCTTGCCACCGATCCGATCTTTTCCCGGGATGCCGTAGCGGCACGTTTTGCCACCGGCTTTGCCACGATTGGCGAATCCAGCCACTATATTGGCCTGCTGCCGATCATCAGCACGGAAACGAAAAAACCGATCGGCGCCGTTGCCGTCAGCATCGGCGGTTCGGACGCGCTTTATGGCGCGCAACGCAAGCTGATCTACAATTCGCTCGCCGCGCTGATCGTGGTGCTGACTGTCACCGGCGTACTCGTGACACTGATTGCCAGGCATTTCCTGAAGCCCGTCCCCGCCCTGGTGCAGGCGACACTGCGGATCGCCCGTGAGGAAACCGATACCGTCACGCCGTTTCAGGAACGCAGGGACGAGATCGGCGACATGGCCACCGCCATCGAAACGCTGCGTGAAGCGGTTCTGGAGCGCGGGCGTCTGAGGCAGATACGCGACATGGCGGAACAGCTGGAACACATGGCGCACCATGACGCGCTGACCGGCCTTCCCAACCGCGTGCTGCTGATGAAGACGCTGGAAAACCGCCTTGAACATCTTGTCGCATCCGGCCAGCCGTTCAATGTCATGCTGCTCGACCTAGACCGCTTCAAGGCCGTCAATGATACGCTAGGGCACGCGGCCGGCGATGCACTGCTGGTGGCGGTGGCCTCGCGGATTTCCTCCGTGCTCGGCGAAGACGACATGGTGAGCCGGCTTGGCGGCGACGAATTCGCAATCATACAATCGACAAACGCAGACTGCGAGAGCCATGCGGCGATGCTCGCGGCCCGGGTGGTGCACGCGGTCTCGCGCAGCTTCCACCTCGAAGGCAGCGACATCAGCATCGATACTAGCATCGGCATCGCCTGCGCGCCAGGACACGGCACATCCGCCACGCAGCTTCTGCAACATGCCGATCTCGGCCTTTACCGGGCTAAATCCATGGGATGCGGCTATTTCGTTTTTTACGAGGCGGGCATGGACATGGTGGCGCAGCACAAGCATGCGCTGGAAATAGACATGAAATCCGCCCTCGAAAACCATGAATTCGAGCTGCATTACCAGCCCGTGGTCAATCTGCAGAGCGGCCGTATCGTTGCCTATGAGGCACTTGCCCGCTGGCGGCACAGCAAGCTTGGCCTGATCTCCCCGGACCGCTTCATCACCCTTGCCGAAGAAAACAACTTCATCAAGCCATTGGGTGAGTGGGTTCTTTCGCAGGCCTGCGCGGATGCCATGAGCTGGCCGAAGGACATCCGGCTCGCCGTCAACCTGTCCGCAGTCCAGCTCTGTAATGACGACATCGTTCCCGTCATCGACCGGGCACTTGAAACATCCGGCTTCCCGGCGGAGCGGCTGGAGCTGGAAGTGACGGAAACGGCGATGCTGGAGCGCGACAGCAGCGCCAGAGCCCTGAAGCTCCTGAAGGAAAGGGGCGTCCGCCTTGTCCTCGACGATTTCGGCACCGGTTACGCCGGATTGAGCACATTGACGCATGTGGCCTTCGACAAGATCAAGATCGATCGCGAATTCGTCTCCGGCCTGCCCGCCAATCCCATGTGTTCGGCGATCGTCAACACCATCATCGACATGGCGGAGCAGATCGGCCTGAAGGTGACGGCCGAGGGCGTGGAAGACAGCCAGCAGCTCGAGGCCCTCAAACTTTCCGGATGCGACGAAGCGCAGGGCTATTATTTCGCCGAGCCAGCCCCGCTTACCCGGATACTCAAGAACCGCGCCGTCATCGCTCCGATCGGGAACGACGAATTTGGCGGCGCTGGACAACCGACCCAGGACAATTATTGCCCACCACAAAAAGCGATTTGAGAAACCGGCCGCCGGCCAAAAGGACATAAAATGCGTCTTGCAGTATTTTGCCTTTTCCTCACATGCTTTGCCCCCATCACCCCGCTGCAGGCCGCCGGCGAAGGCGACACGCTGCAGCAGATTGCCAGGACCGCGAAAATCCGCATCGGTTATCGCGAAGCCGAACCGCCTTTTTCCTACCAGTTGCCGGATGGGCAGGTAACGGGTTTTTCGACCGATCTCTGTCGCGCGATCAGCGAGGATATCCGCAAGCAGCTGAAGCTCGACAGGATCGACCTCGAATATGTCAAGGCCACGCCCGCCACCCGCTTCATCCTCGTGCGCAGCGGCCAGATCGATATCGAATGCGCCGCCACGACCAATAACAGCGAGCGCCGGAAAATCGTGGATTTTTCCTATCCGAATTTCATGACCGCCACCCAGTTTCTCTCGCGCAGGCAGGACAATCTGAAAAGCCTTGCCGATCTGGCGGGCCGTTCCGTCACATCCGCCTCCGGCACCGTCAATATCGAACAGCTGAATGCCGTGAACCGCGAAAAGAACCTCAATATCTCGGTCATGCCGACAAAAACCAACGAGGAGGCCTTCGAACTCGTCGTTTCCGGCAAGGCTTCCGCCTTCGTCATGGATGGTATCCTGCTGGCGGCACTGGCGGCGACATCCGACAATCCGGACCTCTACGCGCTGTCCGAGGAAACGCTGAGCGCGCCCGAGCCCTATGGGCTGGTCTTCCGGCGCGACGATCCGGCCTTCAAGGCTGTCGTCAATGAAAGCCTGCGGCAGATCTTCACCGGCCCGACCATTCACGGACTCTATGAAAAATGGTTCACCAGACCCATTCCGCCCAACGGCATGAACCTGAACCTGCCAATGGCCGCCACCCTGAAACAGGCCTACGAACACCCGAATGAATACCGGGACTGAGGGTCTCCCCTCCCGCCTCGACTTTTATGAAGACACGTTTTGACAGACCATTTTAGCTGGAGATGCGCGATGCAGAGATCGACATTGTGGCTTGCATTCGGGATTTTAAGCCTTTTATCCACCCCGGCCGTGAGCGAGGACAACCAGCCGCCAACGCTCGAAACCATTGCCAGAACCGGCATCATCCGGCTGGGTTATGCCGACCGCAACATTCCCTTTTCCTATCTGGGGAGTGGCCCGGAACCGATCGGCTACAGCATCGAGCTTTGCCTGAGGGTGGCCGATTCCATCAAGAAGAAACTGGGCCTGCCGGAACTGAAGGCCGAGTTCGTCAAGCGCACGCCAAGCAACCGTATCACGCTTCTCAATGACGGCACGATCGACATGGAATGTGTGGCGAGCACCAATACGGAGGAGAGGCGCAAGGCGGTATGGTTTTCCTACAGCCACTTCATCACCGGCACCCGTTATGTCGCGCTCAAGGCAAGCGGCCTGAACACGGTTGCCGATCTTGCCGGCCGCACGGTGGTGGTGACGACGGGAACCATCAATATCAGCCAATTGAACGTTCTCAACCGCAAGCTGGGGCTGAATATCGCCGTTCTGCAGAATGACAGTACCGAAGGCGGTTTCGACATGGTGACGGAAAACCGCGCCTCGGCCTTCGTCATGGACGATATTCTTCTGCGATCCTTCGTCGCCGAAACCGGGCGACCGGACGACTATACCATTTCAAACGAATATCTTGCCCCGCCGCAGCCCTATGGCCTGATGCTCCGCCATGGCGATACCGGTTTCCGGGACGCAGTCAACGAGGCGCTGGGGCAAATCTATGCCAGCGGCGAAATCGAAAAAATCTATGACAAGTGGTTCAATGCGCCGATACCACCGAACGGCATCAACCTGAAGCGGGCCCTGCCCGGCGATCTGGCCGAAGCGTTCCGCAGGCCGGTCGATACGACGGCGGAGTAGAGACGCCGCCCGGTGGGGTGGGCGGCGTCTTCATAAAATAGCTCAGGCAGCGCGCAGATCAGCGCCCAGCGGAATTTCGACGTCGATCTCCAGTATGGAAACGTGTTCGTCGCGATCCATCTTCACATGCACCCTGTCGCTGTCGATCTGCACGTGTTTGGCGATGACGCCGAGAATTTCTTCCCTCAGTATGGCGACGAGATCCGAACCCGACGATGCCCTTTCGTGGGCGAGCAGCACCTGCAGGCGCTCACGCGCAAGCGGGGCCGACTTCTGTTTGCGGAAGAGACTGAAGATGCTCATGCAGCCCTCCTTGCGAAGATTTTCGAGAAGATGCCGCGCTTCTCGCCCGGAATGACGACGGGGATATCCTCGCCGGACAGGCGCCGGGCGGCGTCGAAATAGGCCATGGCCGGCGCGCAGCGTGCATCCGCCAGCGTCACCGGCGCACCGACGTTGGAGGCGCGCAGCACATCCGTGCTTTCCGGAATGATGCCGAGCAGCGGGATGGAGAGGATTTCCAGAACGTCATCCACCTTCAGCATGTCGCCGCGTTCGGCGCGGGCGGAATCATACCGCGTCAGGAGCAGGTGCTTTTCCATGCGCTCGCCGCGTTCGGCCTTCAGCGTCTTGGAATCGAGCAGGCCGATGATGCGGTCGCTGTCGCGCACCGAAGAGACTTCCGGGTTGGTGACGACGACGGCCACATCCGCATGGCGCATGGCAAGAGTCGCGCCGCGCTCGATGCCGGCCGGGCTGTCGCAGATCACCCAGTCGAAGTGCTTCTTCAACTCGTTGATGACCCATTCCACACCTTCCGGCGTCAGATTGTCCTTGTCGCGCGTCTGCGAGGCCGGCAGGAGGAACAGCGTCTCGAGGCGCTTGTCGCGGATCAGCGCCTGCGTCAGCTTGGCATCGCCCTGGATGACGTTGACGAGATCGTAAACCACCCGGCGTTCCGCACCCATGACGAGATCGAGGTTGCGCAGGCCGACATCGAAATCCACGACCACGACCTTCTGCTTGTTCTGCGCCAGCGCGGCGCCAAGCGCTGCGGTCGAGGTGGTCTTGCCGACCCCGCCCTTGCCGGAAGTTACAACGACTACCTTCCCCATATGGCTCTCTCCTGTTCCTGTGTGTTTCTCTGTTGTCAGCCGAGCTTCGCGGCCTTGATCGTATCGTTTTCCAGCCACAGCTGAACGGGCTGGCCGCGCAGCTTGTCGTCAATATCTTCGGCAACCTTGTAGACACCATCGATGGCCAGGAGCTCGGCTTCGAGCTTGCGGCAGAAGATGCGCGCCGAGACATTACCGAGCGACCCGGCCATGGCGCGACCACGCAGGGCGCCGTAAATATGCACCGAGCCGCCGGCGATGATTTCCGCACCCGAGGCAACCGAACCGATGACGGTGACATCCCCCTCGGGGAACATGATCGACTGGCCGGAGCGCACCGGTTCATTGATGACCAGCGACTGCACCACCGCGCGAACCTCACCCGATGCCTGCGGCTTTGCCTCCGACACGTCGGCGACGACAGCAACCGGCTCAACCTCGACATCGGAGGCCGGCTTTCCGCCCTTCAGCGACGGCGGCATGCCGGGCTCGATCATCGAGGGGCGAACACCCTCAATGCCCATGATACCGACATTGCGCTCCGTCAGCGCCGCCAGCAGCGCCTTCAGTCCGGCCTTGTCGAGCGTCAGTTCCGTCACATCCAGCACCACCGGACGCGACAGGAAGAAGCCCGCGGAACGGGCAGCAAGATCATCGAGCTTTTCCAGCCATTGATCGACCGGAGATTCGGGGGACAGCACGACTGCGAGGAAGGAGCGGCCTTTGATACGGATCGAACGCTGGTCTGTTAGCACTTTGGTCATCTTGGTAAACAAATCGTTGACAATTAGGTACCTCGAATATGGTTAACAAATGGTTAACGCCACCCCTCGGGCGGCGGTTTCGTTAAGAAAATTCCAACGCGAAAATTCTCAACCGAAACATTCAAATCCATCCATTATCTTTTGATTTCACATACTTCTATCGCTGGTAAAAACTCACGATAGCAGTTCATCCTTGCTGCAACCTGACGCCCTGCGGCGCCGGGAAGGCACGTCATGCCCCTACCCTAACCCGGCGAGTCGCGAAACACATGAAGCGTCCGATTCCGGGACACTCCCGTTGGCTGCCGGAAAGCCATTCCCTGCCTTCCAGATGGAAAAGCGATTCCGTTATGCCCTTTGATGCTGTAGAGACAGGCGATCCCGATACCTCCAATGGAAGAATGAGATGCACAGCAAAGTCCCGCCGCAGGACCAGATATTTTCGCAGGATTACGCCGCCTTCCTGTTCGACATGGACGGAACACTGGTCAATTCGATTGCGGTTGTGGAGCGCGTCTGGCGGGAGTGGGCCGTTGCAAACGGCATAGAACCTGATGCCTTCCTGCAGCGCATTCACGGCATGCGGGCCTCGGAGGTGATCCGCCGCGAGGCCGTTCCCGGCCTCGATGTGGATAAGGAGGCCGACATGATACTGCGCGCCGAGATGGATGATGTGGAGGGCATCATTCAGATACCCGGTGCCGCAGCCTTTCTTGCGTCTTTGCCGGCAGGAAAATGGGCTATCGTCACATCAGCCGTGCGGGAACTGGCCGAGCGCCGGCTCGCCGCGGCCGGCATTACACCGCCACCCGTCATGATCTGTGCAGACGATGTGGTCAACGGCAAGCCAGACCCTGAAGGATACAGGAAGGCCGCCGAAAGGCTGGGCGTTGCGCCGGAGCACTGCGTTGTCTTCGAGGATGCTCCCGCAGGCATTCAGGCCGGCGAACGCATGGGAGCCGCAGTGGTGGTCATCAATGTGACCCATTCCCACCCGATCGAAACACCGCATCTTTCCATCGGTGGCTATGGTGAGCTGGATGTGATTGTTGCCGAAAATGGCAATCTGAAGCTCGCCGGCACGGGGAACTGATGCGAGCCGCGTGCTGGATGCCGCGGCTTTATTCTCAACCTCCCGGCAAACAAGTCAGCCGCCGCAACTGTCCGGAATGAACTTTTTCCCGCCATTCCGGCCTAAAGCCGGAAACAGGCCGAGACGCGTCCGCGCAGCGAAAAGAGCCCGTTCAAGGCAAACACCTGGGGTCGCTCAACGCCGGAATGGCGAAAGCGTGGGATGCGACAACCGCCCAATCTGCCGAACCGCTCGCAATCGTAGCCCATAGACATTTCCACAAACGGCCAATTGACAGCGCCGCACAAATGCGTCCTAATAAAATTGGTAAGACCATCTTACCGCTTGCGTGATCGGGGGAGACTTTCACGCTGGGAGGACATCATGTTTGTGGCTCTGGAGCCGCGCCGCCTTTACCGGCTGGTCGCGGAACAAATTCGCTTGCTCATCGAAAGCGGGGAACTGACCGAAGGTCAGCGTCTGCCGGCGGAACGCGACCTTGCGGAACGCTTCGGCGTATCCCGCCCCACGGTGCGTGAAGCACTGATCGTGCTGGAAGTGGAAGGCCATATCCATATCCGCATGGGGTCGGGCGTTTATGTCAGCGCAGCCGGCAAGCAGGCCAAGGAAAAGCCGGCAGTGCCGGATGCCCATGGCCCGTTCGAAATCCTGCAGGCGCGCTGCATCATCGAGAGCGCGATTGCGGAAGAGGCCGCACGGCTTGCCACGCCGGAATGCATCGCCAAACTCGATGACATCATCGAGCGTATGGCCGGCGCGCTCGACAATTCGCCTCAGGCACTCAATTTCGACCGGGCCTTCCATACCGCGATTGCCGATATCATCGGCAATTCGGCGCTCAATCGCTTTACCGGCCTGATCTATGACGAGCGCAGCCTGTCACCCTTTTTCGAAAAGCTCGCCAGCTATTTCGAGGGCCCGCACACCTGGAACCTCGCCGTGCAGGAGCACCGGGTGATCCGCGACGCCATTGCCGCCAACGATCCGGAAGGAGCGCGTGAGGCGATGCGGCAGCATCTGACGCTGTCGCAAAAGAGATTTTCCGAAAGTTTCGGGGAGGAAACGATCGGAGAAGAGTGACCGTCGCCGCAGCTGGCAACGGAAAAAACAGCACATCTGGCTTTAATTCGGGAGGAGTTAAGAATGAAAATCAGATTGTCGACTTTGATGGGCGCAACAGCCGCCATCCTGCTTTCCGCCCTGGCGGCGCAGGCGCAGACCACACTGAAATGGGCGCATGTCTACGAGACCTCCGAACCGTTCCACACCGATTCGGTCTGGGCGGCGGAAGAGATCGCCAAGCGCACCGATGGCCGCTACAAGGTGGATGTTTTCCCCGCCTCGCAGCTTGGCAAGGAAGCCGATATCAACCAGGGCCTGAAGATCGGCACAGTTGACATCATCATTTCCGGTTCGAGCTTTGCCGCACGTGATTTCAAGCCGATCGGCGTCACCTATTTCCCTTACATCTTCCGCGACCCGAGCCATCTGATCGCCTATACCAAGAGCGATATCTTCAAGCGTCTCGCCAAGGGTTATGAAGACAAGACCGGCAACCACATCGCCGCCGTCAGCTATTACGGCACGCGTCACACCACGTCGAACAAGCCGATTGCCACCTGCGCCGACATGGCGGGCCTGAAGATGCGCGTTCCCGACGTTCCGGCCTATCTGGCCATGCCGCGCGCCTGCGGCGCCAACACCACGCCGATTGCATTCGCGGAAGTCTATCTGGCGCTGCAGAACGGCACCGTCGATGCGCAGGAAAACCCGCTGACCACCATCGAGGCCAAGAAGTTCTTCGAAGTGCAGAAGAACATCGTCCTGACCGGCCACATCGTTGACCACCTCAACACGGTGATCTCGAAGAACCTGTGGTCGCAGCTCTCGGATGACGACAAGAAAATCTTCACCGAAGTCATGCAGGAAGCCGCCGAGCGGACCACCAAGACCATCGATGAACGCGAGAAAAGCCTCGTCGAAGACTTCAAGAAGCGCGGCCTGACCGTTGCCGAAGTCGACAAGGCCGACTTCGAGAAGAACGTCATCGAAAAAGTGAAGTTCGAGGACTTCGGTTACGACAAGGCCGACTGGGAAGCCATTCGCGCCGTCAAGTGAGCCAAGATCCGGTGCGGCTTCTTTGCCGCACCGCCCTTTCTCTCCAGACGGGATATCTCAATGTCGCAGGAAATCCATACTCAGGTCACCCCTGAGGAACTCGCCCATACGTTCGATGAGGCGCCGCCCGAGGTCGATCTCAAGGTCTACTCATTCGAGGACTGGGTCACGCTCGGCCTTTTCTGGCTGATGACGGGCTGCGTGTTCCTTCAGTTCTTCACTCGTTACGTGCTCAACAACAGTTACGCCTGGACGGAAGAAATCGCCGTCAACTGCCTGATCGGCGTGGTGTTTTTGGGGTCCGTCATGTGCGTGCGCATGTCGCGCCACATTCAGGTGGATGTGCTTTATCACTACGTGCCGCCGCAGGTGGCCCGCGCCATGTCGATCCTCGTCGATGTGCTGCGCATCCTGTTCTTCGCCTACACATCCTGGCTGATGTGGCGTTATCTGGAAATCGTCGCGGATGAGGAAATGGTCACCGTGGCGCTGCCGCGCAACATCGTTTTCTACACGGTTCTGGCGGCATTTGTCTTGATGTTCTTCCGGTCCGTGCAGGTGTTCATCGCCAATATGCAGCGAGGCTATTCCGTTCTGGAACGGCCCGAAGAATTCCAGAGCGCGGGGGATTGATCAGATGCTGCTTCTTATCGGCTCATTTCTTCTGCTGATGCTGATCGGCCTGCCGGTCGCCATTTCCATGGCCTCGGCCTCCTTGCTCTACATCGTGTTTTACAACGTCGCGCCTGATATCATCGCGGCGCAGCGCCTGATCGCGGGTGTGGAAAGCTTCCCGCTTCTGGCCGTTCCCTTCTTCATCCTTGCCGGCAATCTCATGAACACGGCGGGTGTGACGGGACGCATCTATTCCTTTGCGGTCGCGCTGGTCGGCTGGATGAAGGGTGGTCTCGCACAGGTCAACATCATCGGCTCGGTGATCTTTTCCGGCATGTCGGGCACCGCGCTTGCCGATGCGGCCGGTATCGGCACCATCGAAATCAAGGCCATGAAGGATCACGGTTATCCGGTCGAAGCGGCCGTCGGCGTCACCGCCGCCTCCGCAACGCTCGGGCCGATCTTCCCGCCATCGCTGCCCTTCGTCATCTACGGCATGATGGCGAATGTCTCGATTGGCGCGCTGTTCATGGCCGGTATCGTCCCGGGCGTCGTCATGACGCTTCTGATGATGATCACGGTTGCGGTCTTCGCCTATATCAAGGGCTGGGGCTCCGATACACCGTTCAATCTCAGAACCATCTTCGGCGCATCTCTTGAAGTCCTCGTCGTCATGATGGTGCCGCTCGGCATCTATATCCTCACGGCATTCGGCCTGTCGCTCAACCTGTCGATCCTGATCGTGCTGGTCATCCTGCTCGCCTGCGACTGGTATTTCGACTTCTCCGCCGTGATGGCGCTGATGACGCCTGTCATCCTGATCGGCGGCATGACCATGGGCTGGTTCACGCCAACGGAGGCAGCTGTTGCGGCCGTTCTGTGGTCGCTGTTCCTCGGGCTTGTCCGTTACCGGACGATGACCTTCAAGACGCTGGCAAAATCGACCTTCGACACCATCGAAACGACCGCTTCGGTGCTCTTCATCGTCGCGGCCGCCTCCGTCTTCGCATGGCTGCTGACCGTCAGTCAGGCGGCACAGATTCTGTCGGCGGCGATCCTGACGATCACCGACAGCAAGTGGATCTTCCTCGTGCTGGTCAATCTCTTGATGCTGTTCGTCGGCTGCTTCCTCGATACGATCGCGGCGATCACCATCCTCGTGCCGATCCTGTTGCCGCTGGTGCTGCAATTCAATATCGACCCGGTGCATTTCGGCCTGATCATCACGCTCAACCTGATGATAGGGCTGCTGCACCCGCCGCTCGGCATGGTGCTGTTCGTGCTCTCGCGTGTGGCGAAACTCTCCGTCGAGCGCACGACAATGGCCATTCTGCCGTGGCTGGTGCCGCTGTTCATAGCGCTGCTGCTGATCACCTTCGTTCCGGCCATCACCTTGTGGCTGCCGACCGAAATGGGCCTGATCCGCTGACGAAAACATCATTGCCCGCGCGGTTTCCCGCGCGGGTCCATCCATAAAACACCCATAAATGAGGGCATCGTCATGCAGACACGCGTGGCACGTCTACACGGCGTTAAGGACATCCGCGTCGAAACGCAGGAGCTTGTGGCTCCCGGCCCCAGCGAAGTGCTGCTCACCATGGCCGCAGGCGGCATCTGCGGCTCCGATCTGCATTATTATCAGGATGGCGGTTTCGGCCCGGTGCGGGTGCGCGAGCCGATCATCTGCGGCCACGAGGCATCCGGCCGTGTCGCGGTTTTGGGCGCAGGTGTCAGCGGGCTTGCCATCGGCCAGCTCGTCGCCGTCAATCCGTCGCAGCCCTGCGGCCATTGCCGGTTCTGCCTGAAGGGTCAGCCGATCCATTGCCTCGAGATGCGCTTCATGGGCAGCGCCATGCGTCTGCCGCATGAGCAGGGCATGTTCCGCGACCGGCTGGTGGTTCCGGCAAAACAATGCGCAACATTTTCAGACGCGACCTCACCCGCCGAGGCCGCCTGCACCGAACCGCTCGCCGTCTGCCTGCATGCAGTCGCCCAGGCCGGCGATCTGAAGGGTGCAAACGTACTCGTGACGGGCGCAGGCCCCATCGGCCTCCTGACCATCGCCGCCGCACGCCATGCCGGCGCCGACACCCTCGTCGCGACCGATCTCACCGATGCCGCGCTGGAACGCGCACCCGCCATGGGCGCCGACCGCACCATCAATGTCGCAAAAGACACTGAGGCGCTTTTGCCCTATCAGGAAAACAAGGGTTATTTCGACGTCATTTTCGATTGCTCCGCCGCAGCGCCCGCGCTTCGCACCGCCTTTGCCTGCGTGCGCCCGCGCGGCACCATCGTGCAGGTGGGGGTCACCGGCGACATCACCATTCCGCTCAATGCATTGGTGGGCAAGGAAATCCTCTGGCGCGGCTCGCAGCGTTTCCATGATGAATTCGCCATCGCCGCCGGGCTTATCTCCACGCGCGGGATCGATGTGCGGCCGATCATTTCCCACAGCTTCCCGCTTGGCGAGGCAAAAGCCGCATTCGAACAGGCCGGAGACCGCTCCGCCGCCTGCAAGGTGCAACTGACATTTTCAGCAGACTGATATTTGAGGATTTAAGATGAGACATACATGGCGCTGGTTCGGCCCGGTCGACAAGGTCACGGTTCAGGATGCGGCTCAGGCGGGTGCGGAAGGCATCGTCAGCGCGTTGCACCACATCGCCACCGGCGATGTCTGGCCGGTGGACGAAATCACCAAACGGCATGAGGCCATCAAGGCCGGCGGGCTTTATTGGGACGTGGTTGAAAGCGTGCCCGTTTCCGAAGATATCAAGACCCAGACCGGGGATTGGAAAAATCACATCGCCAACTGGCAGGAAACCCTGCGCCGCCTCTCCGCCTCCGGCATCCGCACCGTCTGCTATAATTTCATGCCGGTGCTGGACTGGACCCGCACTGATCTGCGCTGGGAAACCAGACACGGCGCAAAGGCGATGCGCTTCGATCTTCCCGATTTCGCCGCCTTCGACATTCATATTCTGAAACGTCCAGATGCCAGGGCCGACTATCCGGACTGGCTGCTGGAGGAAGCGGCAAAACGCTTCGCCGAAATGCCGGATACAAAAATCACCGCGCTCGGGCGCAATATCGACGCTGGCCTGCCCGGCTCGGCGGATGGTTATACACTCGCCCAGTTGCTCGAAAAACTGCGCTCCTATCACGGCGTCAACCGTGAAAGGCTGCAGCAGAACCTGATCGACTTTCTCTCCGAGGTGACACCGGTTGCCGAGGAAGTGGGCATCAATATCTGCGCCCATGGTGATGATCCGCCATGGCCGCTACTCGGCCTGCCGCGCATTCTCTCAACGGAAGACGACTACGCCCATATGCTGTCGCAGGTCGATAGCCGCGCCAATGGCGTGACGCTCTGCACCGGCTCGCTCGGCGCACGGGCGGATAACGACCTGCCCTTCATCGCCAGCCGTTTTGCCGATCGCATCCATTTCGTGCATCTGCGCAATGTGACGCGCGACACCGATACCGTGCCCTGCTCCTTCTTCGAGGACGAACATCTGGAAGGCGGCACCGACATGGTCGCCGTCATCGCCGCACTTCTGTCGGAGGAAACCCGCCGTCGCGCCGAAGGCCGTGAAGATCACACCATTCCGATGCGTCCCGACCACGGACAGGAAATCCTCGATGACCTGACGCGCGGCGCACAGCCCGGTTATCCCGCCATCGGCCGGCTGAAAGGGCTGGCGGAGTTGCGCGGCATCGAACGCACCCTGTCGCATGGCCGTTTCGGGCTGGCGAGCAGGCAAGGCTGAGCGAGACTATTGACCGCGGGCTTCCCGTCTGCCGGCGGTCAGTCGCCCCCTGAATAGCAGACAGGTAATGGTAAAAAGCCCACCGGCTATGGCGCCGGCGGCTTTCACCGCGGCGTCCATCAGATGCGGATGCCGTGTGGGCGACAGAAACTGCAGCGCCTCGATACCAAAAGCCGCAGTGACGCCCGCAACGATGACGGCGAGCCAGTGGCGCGGATAGGCAAACACGAAGGCCGCCGAGCAGAAAGCGAAGGCGGCGGCACGGTCTATCCCCACCGTCGTCAGCGTGTGAGGCCGAAAGCCGATCGGGCAGATTGTAACGATCACGATCAGCAGAAAAACCGACCAGGCGATGTATTTCGGAAGTCTATTTGTCATCATGACGTCATATAAAACGCCGTGCGCGTAAACGGAAGCGGGTGTTTTTCACGTCTCGCCCGATTAATCACACTTTTTGGTCAAATAGTTGAGAAACCGCCTTTCGCTCAGGCCCCGCACGGGCTAAGGCAGAAGGCAACCGGGCGAGGATCGCGGCTGATGGCGTTTGTGCTGTCGCCTTTCGGTCCATGTCGCGGTGTCGGGTGGATTTTCCACGCAGGATCAGATTTTCAGGGAAGAGCACAATGAGTTTCAAGCCGCACGGCAAACATCTGGTTGCAGGAGAATGGGTCGCAACGGAAGCAAAATTCCGCAGCGAGCCTGCACATGGCGAGGCTTTCGATTTTTCGGTCGGCACGGTCGATCTGGTGAACAAGGCTGCCGAAGCTGCTGAAGAAGCCTTCTGGAGCTACGGCTACACCACCCGCGAAGAGCGCGCCGCATTCCTCGACACCATCGCCGATGAGATCGAAGCGCGCGCCGACGCCATCACCGAAATCGGCTCGTCCGAGACCGGCCTGCCCGCAGGACGCCTGCAGGGCGAACGTGGCCGCACCGTTGGCCAGCTCCGCCTTTTCGCCTCGCATATCCGCAAGGGTGACTATCTCGACCGCCGGCACGACGAAGCGCTGCCGGATCGCCAGCCGCTGCCGCGCCCGGATATCCGCCTGATGCAGCGCCCGATCGGCCCCGTCGCCGTCTTCGGCGCGTCGAACTTCCCACTCGCCTTTTCCACGGCCGGTGGTGATACCGCTGCTGCTCTGGCCGCCGGCTGCCCCGTCGTCGTCAAGGGCCATTCCGCCCATCCCGGCACCGGCGAAATCGTTGCCGAAGCCGTTCTCGCCGCCGTCAAGAAGCACAATCTGCATCCCGGCGTCTTCTCGCTGATCCAGGGCGGCCGCCGCGATGTCGGTTCCGCGCTCGTGCAGCATCCGCGCATCAAGGCGGTCGGTTTCACCGGTTCGCTTGCCGGCGGCCGCGCGCTGTTCGATCTCTGCGCCCAGCGCCCTGAGCCGATCCCCTTCTTCGGCGAACTCGGCTCCGTGAACCCGATGTTCCTGCTGCCGGAGGCCGTTTCCGCTCGCGGTGAGGCCATCGCCAAGGGCTGGGCCGGTTCGCTCACCATGGGTGCGGGCCAGTTCTGCACCAATCCCGGCATCGCCGTCATTCTCTCCGAGCAGGCGGATGCGGTTGCTGAAACCGCACGTGCCGCGCTTTCCGAAGTCGGCCCGCAGGTCATGCTGACCGACGGCATCGCCGCTGCCTATCGCGACGGCCGCGACCGTATCGCCGCCGGCAACGGCGTGCGCGACGTGCTGACCACCACCTGCAACCTGCGCAATGCAACGCCTTATCTGTACCGGGTCTCCGGCAAGGACTGGGTTGCCAACCACGCTCTTGCCGAAGAAGTCTTCGGACCGCTCGGCCTCATCGTGACGGTCGATAGCCCGGAAGAAATGCTGGAAGTGGCAAAGAGCTTCGAAGGCCAGCTGACCGCAACGCTGCATCTGGATGCCGGCGACGCCGAGCTTGGCCGCAAGCTGCTGCCGATCCTGGAGCGCAAGGCCGGCCGCGTTCTCGCCAACGGTTTCCCGACCGGCGTGGAAGTCTCCGAAGCCATGGTTCATGGCGGCCCTTACCCGGCATCGACGAACTTCGGCGCAACCTCTGTTGGCACCATGTCGATCCGCCGCTTCATGCGCCCGGTTTCCTATCAGAACATCCCTTCGGATGTTCTGCCTGACGATATCCGCTAAAACTGATTGAGGCAGGCGCAGCGATGCGCCTGCCCTTTTTATTCGGCTTTACCGCCCTTCGGAAATACGGCCTGACGCTGAAGCGTCGCCCGCCTCCCTCCCCCGCCTCACGGTCCCCATCCAGATTTTTCCGTACCAAGACGTCGGCATCGGTTGACATCGCCCCCGCACGTAATGCTAATACGTAATCTCGTAACGTAATAACATTACAGTCATCCTTAGAACCGATACCGGTTCTTATCCGCACGGGGATGATAACGTCTGGAAGGAACACCATGAGATTTTCCCTTCAACAGCACCTTGGCATGAGCGCGCTTGCCACGTGCCTTGCCCTCACCCTGCCGCTCGCCTCTGGCGTGGCGCAGGCGGAAGAAAGCGGCGACACCGTCAAGGAATGGCGTCTCTTCATCGCCGATCACACCCAGCCGGTGGTGCGCGCGATCAATTTCGAAACCGGCAAGGAACTCGGACGCTACGACCTGAAGGGCTATGCGGCGCTGACCGCCAGCGCATCAGGCAAGACTGTTTTCGCTACACAGTCGGATTCGGATATCGTGCATGTGATCAAGACCGGCATCGTCTTTTCCGACCACGGTGAACATCGCGATCTGGATGTGGAAGATGCGGCGCTGCTGCCCGTTACCTTCGAAGGCAAACGCCCGTTCCACGTCGTGCCGCATGATGATCATGCCATCCTGTTCTACGACCGTGGTGGCAAGGCTGAAATCATCGACGAGGCCGCCCTGCTGGACGGCAAGGCAAAGGTCCGCACTGTCGATACGACCGCCCCGCATCACGGCGTGGCAGTGACGATGGGCCGTTACGTTCTGGTATCCGTACCCAACACGCAGATCGAAACCAAACCCGACACGCTGCCGCCCCGCATCGGGTTGCGCGTTCTTGACAGGGAAGGCAAGCAGGTTGGTGAACAGGCGACATGCACCGATCTGCATGGCGAGGCGACATCCGCACGGCTTGCGGCTTTTGGCTGCAAGGAAGGCATTCTCGTTGCCCGGCCGGGCGGCACGGATGGCCCGAAGCTCGAAATGCTGGCCTATCCGGAAGATTTCCCGAAAGCCTATACCGGCACGCTGGTCGGCGGCAAATCCATGCAGTTTTTCCTTGGAAACTACGGTGAAGACAAGGTCGTCCTGATCGATCCTGACAGCAAGGACGCCTTCCGTCTGGTGGAGTTGCCGACCCGGCGCGTCGATTTCATCCTCGACCCCGCCAATCCGCGCAATGCCTATATCCTGACGGAAGATGGTGACCTGCACGTGCTTGACGTGCTGGAAGGCGCCATCACCCGCAAGGCGAAGGTGACCGAACCCTACAGCAAGGATGGCCATTGGCGCGATCCGCGTCCGCGTCTCGCCGTTGCCGACGGGCAGGTGGCAATTTCCGATCCGCGCCATTCGCTGGTGCGCGTGGTGGATGCGGAAAGCCTGAAGGAAACCCGCACGCTTGCGGTGGAAGGCCAGCCCTACTCCATCGTTGCCGTTGGCGGCTCCGGCGCTTCGCACTGATATCGAACAGAAGAAACCCCGTGCGCCCGAAGGACACACGGGGTTTCCTGATTTTGATGGGCCGTATTATCAGGCCGACTGCACAGCCTGTATCTTCTCGATGCCGCCAACAATGCCGGAGAAATCCTGCCAGACGCCCTGCGCGCCCTTGCGCCATTCGTCCAGCGCTTCCGGCTGCAGCACCTTGCCGCCCTTCGAAAGCGCAAGCTCGACGGACTTTACCTCGTCCTCCACGATCAGCTGGTTGAAATATTGCGCGCCTTCGCTCGATGCTTCCAGGAGAACCTTCTTCTCTTCGTCATCCAGCTGGTTCCAGAAGGTCGCACCGTAATAGACGACGCCTGAAGCCCAGATGTGACCGGTTTCCGTCAGATAGGGCACGACCTCGTAAAGCTTGAAGCCGGCATAGGCGGACTTGGTAAGATCCATGGCATCAGCCACGCCGGTTGCCAGCGCATTATAGGTCTCGGTGATCGGAATACCGACCGGGGTGGTGCCGAAGGCGCTCCACAGCTTGGTGTGCAGCGGGCTCTGGATGACGCGGATCTTCTTGCCTTCCAGCTGCTCCGGCCGGGTTACCGGCTCCTTGGTCAGAAGATGGCGTGCGCCGTAATTGATGAAATCGGCGGCGATGAATTGCTGGGCGGCGAGCTTCGTCTTCAGATCAGTGCCAGTCTCGCCCGTCACCACCTTGCGCACATGGTCGGCATCGCGGAACAGGAAAGGCAGATCGAGGATCTGCAGTTCCGGCACCCAGCCGGAGAGCGAGGAGACTGTCGAAAGGCTCGCCTGAACCGAGCCCAGCCGGATATTTTCCGCCACTTCCTTTTCACCGCCCAGCGCACCGCTCTTGACGATGTTGAAACGGAAACGGCCGGGCAGCTTCGCCTCCACCAGCTCGCTGATCTTCACCCAGATTTTCGTCTCCGGCTTGTCATCGGCAAACAGCGAGGCAACCGTGAGGCTGCGGGTTCTGGCATTTGCCGTGCGCGCGAAGGCAGGCGCGGCGAGCGTTGCGGCGCCGATGGCGGAGAGTTTGAGGAGATTGCGGCGATCGATAATAGTCATGATTGAAACCCCAAATTTAGAAGAAAATGGCCCAGGCGCACAAAATGGCGAGGGAAACGAGAAGCGAGACGAGATAGGGAACGACGGCCCGGAAAAGTGCTGTCGCCGGAATGCGGGTGACGCCGCTGACCACGAAGATCAGCATGCCGAGCGGCGGCGTCAGGCCGTGGATCATCAGATTGACCACGAGAATGACGCCGAAATGGATGGGATCAATGCCGGCTGCCACGGCTGCGGGCAGCAGGATCGGCCCGAACAGCAGGATGGCAGCACCAATATCCAGCACCAGACCGACCACGAGCAGGATGAGGTTGGAGAGCAGGAGCACCGCAATCTTGCTGCCGCCCAGAAGCGTCACAAAATCGGTGACGAGGCCGGAGACATTGTCCACCGCCAGCAGGAAGGCGAAAGGCCCCGCCGTGCCGATCAGAAGACCGATGGCTGCCGCCTCACCCGCCGACTGGCGGAAGGTCGCGAAAATGCGGCCCGCGCCCAGCCGATAACCGAAACCGAGAAACAGCGTATAGAGAGCGGCAAGGGCCGCAGCTTCCGTGGTGGTGACAACACCGATGCGGATGCCGACCACCACGATGACGCCAAGCCCGAAGGCGGGTATGGCGGCCACGGCCGAACGCCAGCGTTCGCTGCCTGTCGCCCGCGGCAGGGTATCGACGCTGCGCACGCTGAGATGGATCGCCACCGCAAGGCAGATTGCCATAAGCCCACCCGCGAAGAAGCCGCCAACCAGCAACGAGCCGACCGACAGGTTGGTGGCCGTTGCAAGGATGAGAAAGGCGATGGAAGGCGGAATGACATTGTCCAGCACCGAGGTAGCGGCAATGATCGCGCCCGCCTGCGCCGGCGGATAGCCGTGCTTCACCAGTTCCGGCTGGAAGGTGGAAGCGCCGAAGGCGGCATTGGCGACCGAGGAGCCGGATGCGCCGGAAAACAGCACGCTGGTCAGAAGCGTCGTCTGCGCCAGCCCTGCCCGCCGGTGGCCGACCATGGAGGCGGCAAAACGAACCAGTTGGTTGGCGACGCCTGATTCCGTCAGCAGGCTGCCGGCCAGCAGGAAGAAGGGAATGGCCAGCAGCAGGAATTTCGACATGCCCGTCACCGTCGAAGACACGATGGCTGGCTCCGGCAAGGTGCTGCCGAAGGCGATCGCCACATAGGCGGCGGCGAGGAAGGCATGGGCAAGCGGTGCGGCCAGAACCAGCCCCACGGCCGCCGTCAGCGCCAGAAACAGGCTCGGCGGCAGGCTCGTATCGATAAACAGTTCCGGCAGGCCGACATAAGAAACGACCGCGATGGCGACGGAGAGCAGAACGGCAAGCGCCTTGCCCTCACCGACCCGTTGAAGCGCCAGATATACAAAGATCAGCGCGCCGCCTGCACCGAGAAAACCGAAGCGCACCCATTCCGGCAGACCAAGCGTTGGCGATGTACCACCCAGCATGGCCGCAATCTCCACCCCACCGAAGGCGAGGATGAGGGCTGCGACGAAGGAAAACGCATCGGCCAGAACTTCGGTTGCGGCATGAAAGCGTTCCGGCAGGAAGCGCACGAATACATCCAGCCGCATGGCCAGAGCGCTCTTGAGGCTGAGCGGCGCGCCGACCGCGATCATCGCCACATTGAGCCAGATGCCCAGATCTTCCGCGCCGATGAAACCGGTATGGAACAGATATCGCAGGGCGACATTGACCAGCACCACCACAAGAAGCGTCGCGAGGATGGCGGCGGCAACCGCGCCCAGCGCCTTGTCCAGAACGGCAAGCGCCCGTTCGGCCACGCGTTGTGGACCGAAGCGCCGTTGCGCGATTGTTGTTGCCGGACTTGCCGTCATGTTGTTCTTCTCCACTCCCGCACCATGCTCAGGAGGCCTTGGCCGAGAGGTCGCGGTCGAACAGGGTCGACCAGTTGAATTGTTTTGCCGCTGACACTTCCCGCGATACATCGAGGCGTGGCAGGACCTTTTCGCCGAAGCGGAAGGCTTCCTCCAGCAATGGCATGCCCGAGAGGATAAAGGTGTTCACGCCCGCCTTCTTATAGGCCTCCAGCGTGCGGATGACAGTATCCGGCGAACCGACAATCGCGGTTCCCGGGCCCGGACGGACAAGCCCGATGCCGGCCCAGAGATTGGGGGCTATTTCCAGATCGCGCAGGTTTTCCGGTTTCTGCCCGCCATGCATCGCCGTCATGCGCTGCTGGCCGACGGAATCGGTCTTGCCGACAAAACGCTGGTTGGCGGCAATCGCGCGCTCATCCATTCGCCCGTAAAGGTCGGCGGCGGCGGCCCAGGCCTCTTCATCGGTATCACGCACGATGACATAAAGCCGAATGCCATATTCCAGTTCGCGGCCAAGCTGTTCTGCCCGCGCCTTGACGAGATCGACCTTCGCGCCGATCTGATCGGGCGTTTCACCCCAGGAGAGATAGGTCTCGACATGTTTGGCGGCAACATCGATGGCCTTGTCCGAAGAACCGCCGAACCACAGGGGCGGCGGCTCGATGCCCTGCCCCACCGGCAGCGCGAGCTTCGCGCCCTCGGTCTGGAAATGCCGCCCCTTGAAATCCACCGCCTCGCCGGCGAAAAGCCGGTGCCAGATCTGCAGATATTCATCCGCCATATCGTAACGCTCGTCATGCGCCATGGTCATGCCGTAAGCGCCGAGCATTTTCGCATCGCCAGAGACGACATTGATCAGCAGGCGGCCGCGCGAAAACTCCTGAAGCGTCGCCGCCATCTTGGCAAGCAGCGTCGGCGCGATCAGGCCCGGATGGATGGCGACCAGCAGTTTCAGCCGCTCGGTATGGGACAGCAGTGCGCCCGCCAGAACCCAGACATCATGCGCGCCGGTGGCAAACAGCGCGCCGGTGTAACCCAGCTGATCGTAAGCCAGCGCCAGCTGTCTGTAATAACCGAGATCGACCTTGCGGGAGCCTTCCGGCTGCCAGGGATAGGCGCCGTCGGGCGCGCACATGTACCAGAAAACATTCATCTGTCGCCTCCGACGCTGGCTGATTGCGGGGCCGGGCTTTGCCCGGTCTGAACCGGTAAAGAGAAATGGCCGTGCCTGTAAAGCGTATCGGCCTCCTCCTGCTGTTCGGCAAGGATATTTTCAGCGGCGGGCACCACGGAAAGATCGCGTGAGCGCAGCACCTTCGCCCAGGATGCCGCATCACCCTCACTGCCCGGTTCGGCAGCGAGCAGCGCCGCAGCCCTGTCGATATCCGCCATGACGGCGCGGCCGACGCGGTCCAGTTCGGCCGCAATCGCCTGTCGTGTCTCCTGCGCTATATTGTGACGCGCCAGCGTCCAGAACAGCGAGCGGTTGGGAATGGTTGAACCGCAACGGACCAGAAGGCTGATCTCCTCATGGGTCAGGGCCTTTTCCAGCCGTGGCGACATCGTTACCCAGGCATCGACACGGCCTTCCACGAGGTCGAGCAGGCTGTCGCCGTCACCGCTTTCAATCCGCGTCACATCCGAAAGACCAAGCCCCGCCCCTTCCAGGCTGCGGGCCAGAAGATAGGTGTGAAACGATCCATCGATCAGCGAAATGCGCTTTCCCTTGAGATCAGCAGCAGAACTGATTGGACTGTCGCGCCGCACGAGGATTGCGCCATTGGCGGGCCTCGGCGCGGAAGCGGCGATATAGACCGCCGAAAGCCCGCGCGCATCCGCTTCAATGGGCGGCGTCGAGCCGGTGCCACCGAAATGGATGTCGCCCTTTTCCAGCAGAGCCGCCGTATCGCGTCCTTCGCGATAGGTCACGAATTCCGGATTAAATTGCTCGAAAGCGCCGGGCCAGAGCCGGGCGAGCCGCAAATGCAGATTGTTGGGATGGACCCCGATTTTCATGTCGACACCTCATTTCGCAATCAATCTACTTTTTTATAGAGTGTTTTCGAGGAACGCTTTGGCGATCCTCAGCCGGAAAGCGAAAGAGAAATCTACTAATCCTGTAGATTTTAAAAATTCTGCAGCTGACTAAAAACGACCTGCATCAAGCCATTGAAATTTATCGCTATACAATTTACTTTTTTATAGTCTGAAACAGGGACCAGTAGTTGTGACGAAACCGGTTTCCAATCTCATCTGCCGCAGCGTGGTGGAAGCGAGCGAGCTTTTGAAGCTTGTCGCCAACGCCAACCGTCTGGCCATCGTCTGTTACCTCATGGAAACGGAAGCGTCTGTTTCCGCACTGGAATATGAACTTGGTATCCAGCAGCCAACGCTTTCGCAGCAGCTCGCCGAATTGCGCGACGCCGGTATCATTGAAGGCACACGGGAAGGCAAGGCGGTGATCTATCGTGTCACCGATCCGCGCATTATCCAGCTGGTTCTGACCCTGCGTGGTCTTTACAAGGACCTTTCCGATGTGACGGGCAAGAAAGGCCGTCGCGCCTTGCCGCTGGATGAGGCGATGTTCGACTGACATGATCGACCTTTACACCTGGATCACGCCGAACGGCCTCAAAATCTCGGTTGCGCTGGAAGAACTCGGCCTACCCTATCGCAGCCACGCCATCGACATCGAAAAAGGCGAGCAATTCGCGGCCGGTTATATCCGCATCAATCCCGGCTCGAAAATTCCGGCAATCATCGACAATGACAACGGCACCGTCCTGACGGAATCAAACGCGATCCTCCTCTATCTCGCCGAAAAGGCCGGCCGACTTCTGCCCGCCTCTACCGCTGAGCGACTGACAGTCACCGAATGGCTGATGTGGCAGGCCGCCAATTTCGGCCCGACACTCGGTTATGCCCATTATTTCCTGACCTATCATGCCGGAGAGGCCCCCTTTGCCGAAACGCGTTTTGCCGCGGATGTGGAGCGCCTCTACCGAACACTGAACGACCGTTTAACGGGGCGGGAATATGTGGCGGGAGATTTTTCCATCGCCGATATCGCCATCTGGCCATGGGTCTCGCGCTTCGCGCGCCACAAAATCAATCTCGATGATTTTCCGGCGGTACAGCGGTGGTATCGCCAGCTTGGACAGCGGGAAAGTTTTAAGCGCGGTTATCGTGTACCCTTCGCAACGTCGGACGTGCCGGGACTTTAACAGGCGACGAGATGGCCGGGCGAAACCTCGCGATATTCACGCGGCTTGACGGCATAATCAACGGCGCGGATCGGGCTTTTCAGCTCGTCATTGGCAGCACCGCGCCTCGTATTGCGGCGGTCCGGGTCCGGCACCGGCACGGCGGCCATCAGCTTGCGGGTATAGTCGTGCTGCGGATTGTCGAAGACGGCAGCACGCGGGCCGATTTCGACGATCTCGCCGAGATACATCACCGCCACCCGGTGGCTGACGCGTTCCACCACCGCCATGTCATGGGATATGAACAGGAAGGCAAGATCGAGGCTTTGCTGCAGATCCAGCATCAGGTTGATGACCTGCGCCTTGATCGAGACATCCAGCGCCGAGACGCTTTCATCGGCGACGATGACCTTTGGCTGCAGCGCCAGCGCGCGGGCAATGCAGATGCGCTGGCGCTGGCCACCGGAAAATTCGTGCGGGTAACGCGCCGCCATATCGGGCGAGAGGCCGACCTTTTCCAGCATGTCGGCCACCACATCCTTCGCTTCGCGGGCGCTACCCATGCGATGCTCCAGAAACGGTTCGGCAATCGCCGCACCCACCGTCATGCGCGGGTTGAGCGAGGCGAAAGGGTCCTGAAAGATCATCTGAACCGTCTTGCGCATTTCGCGCATGCCCATCTTGTCGAGCGCGAGAATATTCTCGCCATTGACCACCACCGAACCGGCATCCGGCTCGATCAGCCGCATGATGGCACGACCGGTAGTCGACTTGCCGCAGCCGCTCTCGCCCACCAGCGATAGTGTCTCCCCAGCCCTCAGATCGAAGGACACGTTTTCCACCGCGTGGACGCGGCCGCTGAGGCGTCCCAGCAGGCCGGAGTGGATGTCGAAACGCTTGGTCAGCCCCTCCACCTTCAGCACCGGCTGGGCGCTGGCGTCAACGGTATCGGCCGGACGCGCCGGCTCCTGCGTTTCCCCCGTGGTGGTGTTGACGATGGGAAACCGGAGCGGTCTTTCCTCACCCGTCATCGACCCAAGAACCGGAACGGCGGACAAAAGCGCGCGCGTATAGGGATGTTTGCCGCGGTGAAAGATATCCGCCGTCGCGCCGACTTCCACCTGTTCGCCGCGATACATGACGACGGTACGGTCGGCAATCTCAGCCACCACGCCCATGTCATGGGTGATGAACAGAACGGAGGTGCCCTCCTCTTCCTGAAGCGTCTTGATGAGATCGAGAATCTGGCCCTGAATGGTCACATCGAGCGCCGTCGTCGGCTCGTCGGCGATCAGGAGCTTCGGCCGGGACGCTAGCGCCATGGCGATCATCACGCGCTGGCGCATGCCGCCGGAAAAGCGGTGTGGATATTCATCGAAACGCGAGGCGGCGGAGGGTATGCGAACCTTTTCCAGCAGGCGGATCGTCTCGGCCCGCGCATCGGCTTTCGACATCGGCTGATGGCACAGCAGAGCCTCGGAAATCTGGTCGCCGATGGTGAAGAGCGGATTGAGGCTGGTCATCGGCTCCTGAAAGATCATCGCCACTTCATTGCCCCGCACCCGCCGCATGGCGTCTTCGGAAAGCGAGAGCAGGTTGCGACCTCCGAGCAGGATTTCACCCTGCACCCTGCTGCTTTCGCGGTCCAGCAGCCGCATGATGGAAAGCGATGTCACACTTTTGCCCGACCCGCTTTCGCCGACGATCGCAACCGTCTCGCCCGGCCCGACATCAAAGGAAATATCACGCACCACGGGTTTCCAGCCGCCATCCACGTGAAAGGACGTGGTGAGATTGCGGACGGAAAGCACGGCATCTTCGGCACTAAGCGGTGCTGCCTGCGGCATGATCATGATCGTTCCCTTTTCTTTATTCTGGTTGCAATGCTTGGGCGGGCAGTTACCGCGAGTTTCTTCTCCCCGGCGGGGAGAAGAAAACTGCCGCACCCGCTCGTTCCACTCAGTCCGGCCAGCGCAGCATGCCGTCGAAACGGTGGCGGCTGCGGTCTTCGAACGGCGTGGCGATCACCTCGTTGGAGGCGCGTGCCTTATCCAGCTCTTCCGCCAGACGGGAAGCCACGATGGCTTCCTGGCCGGGATGCAGGTTGCAGGGGTCGAGATAGAAATAGCGGTGTTCCACCTCATGATCGCGGGCAATGATCGGCGGATTGCCTCTGGCCAGCGCCGTCGTCAGGTCCCATGCCGTGATATGGGCTTCTTCGGCATCGATGATGACGCGCAGCCGGTCGAGCGGATTGTTGGTTGGATCGGGCTCGATCAGCGCCGTCACGCCGGGGCGTCCGTCCAGTGTCTTTTTCCAGAGGTTGAGATAGCCGGTTTCGCGCTCGCGAATGCCGTCATGGTCACGCTTTTCCCAGGCTTCCAGCGCCGCCATGACGCCGTAAATGCTTTCCTTGCCGACCTTCATGCCACGACCGATGCCCATATTCTGGAGGAAAGCATTGCGCACCAGTTCCTTTTTGCCGGCGACGATGCCGGAAGTGGGACCGCCGAGGAACTTGTGGCCGGAATAGAGGACAACATCCGCGCCTGTCGCCAGAAACAGCTTCAGATCATATTCTGACGCCGCATCGACGATAACAGGCACGCCCTTGGCGTGGGCAATCTCGACGAATTCGGAAAGGTGCAGCAGACCGTAATTCACCACATGGTGCGAGACGACATAGACCGCCGCCGCCGTCTTTTCGGTGATGGCGTTTTCCATGTGGAAACGATGGGTCGATGTCGCCTGCCCGATCAGCACCACCTTGCCGCCGCCGAGGCGGATTGCCTGATCCACCGGGGCGCCATAGCTCACCACATGCCCCATCTGCACCAGCACTTCGTTCTTCTCAGGCGCGACATCGGGCAGCTTTTCGATGGCCAGCAGATTATTGCCGGTAATGGCGCCCGCCACCGCAAGGCTGATGCCGGAGGAGCAGGACGCCGTGACGAAACCGGCCTCGCCGCCCGTCAGCCTTGCAATGATCGCGCTCGCCTTGCGTTGCAGATCATTGATCTCGACGAATTGCGGCAGGATGGCCGCCATGGCCTGAACGGCCTCGGGAACGACAATCGACGCGCCGAGCGAGGTCATGGTGCCCGAGACGTTGATGACCGGGCGAAGGCCGATCCTGCTTCTGATATCCTCGGTCATGTCTTTCTCCTGTCTTTGCGATGCGATAGGCATCGACATATATGCCATAATAATGTAATAGCTTCTCAAAACCATGAGGAGCCCAAATTGGACGCCCATAGACTGGACGAAATGCCTTCAACTGCCGTGTCTCCCACGGAGGAAAATCCGGACGCGAAGACGGCCAAGCGCTCGCGCGTCAGCGGCATCGACCGTGCGCTTCAGGTTATTGATTACCTTTACGAAACCGGATCGCCAGCGGGCGCTTACGCGATTGCCAAGGCCATCAAGGCGCCGCTTTCCACCGTCTATGTGATCATTGACGATCTCGTCGAAAAGAACATGCTGGCGCGCAATGCCGATGGCAATATCTGGCTCGGCGCGCGGCTTTACCATTATGGCCTTGCTTATGCCCGCTCGCTGGATTTCATGGGTGTCGCCACCCACGAAATGCACGATCTGTGCCGCCATGCGGGCGAGACCGTGCAGCTTTGCGGCCGCGATGGCGACCACATGCTGGTGCTTGCCATGGCCGATGGTCCAAGCCATTTTCAGGTCGCATCGCGCGTCGGCACCCGTGTTCCCCTGAACTGGACGGCATCCGGCCGCCTGCTCGTCGGTCATTTGCCGGAGGCGGAACGTGTCGAACTGTTCAAGCGCTGCGCCCGCACCTCGCCCACCGGCCGCGCGGAAATCAACCCGGAGACCCTGTCGCAATCGGCAGGCGCCGCTTTCCATGACCGCCTGTCGATACAGGTCGCCGAATCCGATTACGCCGTCGCCTGCATTGCCTCGCCGATCTGCGACAACAGGGGCGAATGCGTTGCGACGATTTCCATCGTGCTGCCGGAACAGAAGGTGCTGGCGGACGAAAACCATTACACCGAACAGGTCAGGGTCTCGGCAGAACGGATCGAAAAGCTGATGGGCTGGCGCAACCATTAAACGGCCTCACCCCTTCAGCGCGACGATGGCTTCGATCTCAACGGTGATGTTGCCCGGCAATGAGCCGAAACCAACGGCGGAGCGGGCATGTTGTCCCGCATCGCCGAACACATCGATGAAGAGATCGGAGCAGCCATTGATAACACTCGGGTGATCGCGGAAATCGCTGACGGCATTGACCATCCCGAGCAGCTTGACCACTTTTTTCACCCGCGACAGATCACCCAGCGCTTCATGCATGACGGCAAGCAGATTGATGCCGGTGAGACGCGCATGGTTATAGGCCTCTTCCAGCCCGATTTCCGCGCCCACCTTGCCGGCATAGAGATGGCCGTTTTCTTCCCGTGGCCCCTGGCCCGAGAGATAAAGCATGTTGCCTTCCACCACATGGGTGACGAAATTGGCAATTGGCGGCGGCGGCGGCGGCAGAGAGATGCCGAGCGCAGCGAGCCGGTCATAGGGCGAAAGGTGCCCTTCTGCATCAAGCGAAGACTGTTTCACGCGAATTCCTCATAATGCCGGGACGGGTATCCCGTAATGTCTGCGGAAGGCGGAGGGTATGCCCCGCCATTCCATTCGGGTTCAGCGCCAGGAATAACCATGGCTGTGGCGCACCAGCTTGCGCGCCCTTGGAATATAACGGCTGGCGGCAATCGCTTCCGTGCCGATGACCGCGTAACGCGGCTCGAACAGACGCGTCAGGCGCGCCACATCGCCATTTGAATCGGTCGCTTCCAGATCGGAATCCACGAGATCAAAAATGGTGAAGTCGGCGCGCTGGCCAACATCGAGACGGTTTTCCATATTAAGGCGGATGACGGAGGCCGGATTGCGGGTAACGGCCTCGATGACATTTTCGAACGGCATATCGACCGACAGCAGCTTCGACATGGTCGTCGCCAGATCCCAGACCGGGAAATTCATCGAATGGCCATGCAAATCCGTCGAGATCGAGAAGGGCAGCAGGCCGCGTGCAATCGCCGCTTCCGCCACCTTGAAGGAGAAGGAGGCGCCGCCATGGCCGATATCCAGCCGGATGCCTTCACCGGCGCAGCGTTCGGCAAGGTTGAACAGGTCCTCGTCTTCCATGATGCTGGAGCCCGACTTGCCGTTGAAGCAATGGGTCACGACATCACCGGGGCCGAGAATTTCCAGCACCTCGTCATAGAGGGCCGGCGGTTCGCCCACATGCACCATCATCGGCACTTTCAGGATCTTGGCGATCTTCTTGCCGAGCTTGACCGGCGTCACACCCCAGGAACCGGTGATGACGTGGCTCGCCCGCACCTTCAGGCCGACAATATGCTCGCTGTTTTCGGCGTAACATTCGAGGATACGATCTAGGTCGATATCCTTGATGTCGCGCAGTTCCGGCACCCGGTTGCAGGCGACAAGGCCGATGGAACCGAGATTGAGGAAGGCCTTGATGCGCTCTCTCGAGGGTTCGATGATATATTCGCGGAAACCATGGAAATTCGCCTCGCCCGCCGAACCGGCATCCACCAGCGTCGTGACGCCGCGTTCCGCCCCGCATTCGGAGGGGCGGATGGAGATATCGGTGCCGCCGTGCCAGATGTGCACGTGCAGGTCCACCCAGCCGGGCGAGATGAAAGCGCCCTTGGCATCGATACGCTGTGCATCCGCAGGCGCCTGCAGGGCAGAGCCTACCGCGGCGATCTTGCCGTCGCCGCCGATCAGAATATCGGTCAAGGCCTGGGTCGCCCCCTTTCCGAAACCGACGGGTTTGACATTGGTGAGAAGAATGGGAGCTTGAAGAGGCGCTTTCGCCTGTTCGCCGGACGACATATTACAAATCCCTTCGCAGTCTTGGGTCTAGCATGTCCCGCAGCCCATCACCGACCATTTGCAGCGACAGCACGGAAAGAATGATGGCAAAGCCGGGGAAATAGGTCATCCAGTCAGCCTGGCCGATATATTGGCGGCCGGCGGAGATCATAGTTCCCCAGGTGGGAATTTCGGGGCTGACACCGAGCCCCAGAAAGGAAAGGCCCGCCTCGGCCAGCATGGCGCTGGCGAAAAGGAAGGTGCATTGCACGAGGATGGGCGAGACCAGATTGCGCAGCACATGCCGCGTCATGATGTGGAAGGTGGAAATGCCAAGCGCCTTCGCCGCCTCCACATAGGGCAACTCACGGATCACCAGTGTCGAGGCGCGGACGATGCGGGCAAGGCGCGGCGAATAAACGACTGCAAGCGCGATGATGACAGTCGTCAGCGACGGGCCGAGTGCTGCCACCAGCGCAATCGCCAGCAGAATATCCGGAAAGGCCATCATCGCATCGATCAGGCGCGCAATCGGCGTATCCAGCTTCTGGAAGAAACCGGCAAGCAGGCCGAGCGTGATGCCGATCAGCGCCGAAAGCGCCACCACGGCGGCCCCGACCAGAAGCGACAGCCTTCCGGCATAGATGGTGCGGGAAAACACGTCGCGGCCGAACTCGTCGGTGCCGAACCAGTAAATTTCACTGGGCGGCTTCAGGCGGTTCACAATCGACAGTTTCGACGGCGAATAAGGCGCAATCATCGGCGCAAAAACGGCAAGCAGCACGAAGACGACGAGAACGATAAGACCGGCAGCGACCGTCTTGCGCTTCAGGAGACGCCGAATGAACAGGATGGTCGGGTTGCGCGCCGGCGGGGTGGTGGAAACAATATCGGCCATCAGTAACGAACCCTCGGATCGACCAGCAGGTAAAGCATGTCGATTGCAAAATTGATGAGCACGTAAAGCCCGGCGATGATGAGAAGCGCGCCCTGAATGACCGGATAATCCCGCCGCAGCACGGCTGAGACGACAAGATTGCCGACACCCGGCAGGCCGAAGACGGTTTCCGTTACCACTGCACCGGAAATCAGCACGGCGGCGGTGAGGCCAAGCACGGTGAGGATGGGAATGAGCGCATTCTTCAGCGCATGTTTCATCACCACCCGGCGCTCCTTGACGCCCTTGGCTCTGGCGGTGCGGACATAATCGTCGCCGAGAACATCCAGCATCGAGGCGCGGGTGAAGCGCAGAATGAGGGCGGAGGAAACGAGGCCGAGCGCGATGGCCGGCAAGGTCAGGTGATACATGCGCTCTAGGAAGCTCGCGCCCGGCCCGCCATAACCCGACACCGGAAACATATCGAACCGCACGGCGAAAACCTGCATGAGGATGAGGCCGAGCCAGAAGCTCGGTATGCTCGCCGCCAGCATCGCCACCGTCGTAGCGGCCTGATCCACGAAGGAACCGCGCCGGTAAGCGGCGTAGATGCCGATGGGCAGCGCGATGACGCTGGCGATCAGCAGCGAAAAGATCGTCAGGAAGAAGGTCGGTTCCGCCCGGTCCAGCAGGGCCGATCCAACCGGCATGTTGAGAAAGATCGACTGGCCGAGATCGCCCCTCAGCAATTGGCCGATATAATAGACATATTGCACGCCAAGCGATTGATCGAGGCCGAGCCGGCTGCGCAGCTCCGCAATATCCTGCGCCGAGGCATCCGGCCCCAGCATCACGGCGGCCGGGTCTCCGGGGGTGACGCGCAGGATGACGAAAACGATGGTGACGACGAGGAACATCACCACGATCATTCCCGCAAGTCTTTGGAAAATATACCGTATCACGTATGAAAGCTCCGAAGCGCGTGATGGGCCGCGACCAGGCGACGATTGAATTGAGTTATCTGGAAGCCGACCGCTCGCTTCCGTCATGCCGGTCCTCGGGTCAGGCCAAAGGATGATCCGTCATCCAGCCACCGCGCGTCGGCGTGGTGAAAGAATCTCTCGCGATCAAGGACTTGATCGCGCTGGACCCCGGCTCAAGGCCGGGGTGACGGCGTGCGGTACCGGTCTTACTTCGTGACCGAAGCGTTCCAGAAGTAGGGCCACGGAGCCGGATCGACACCATCAAGCTTGTTGGATTTCGCCGCCACCGCGTTGAAATCACCGATCTTGATGAGCGGCAACTCGGCATACATCGTCTTCTGCACATTGGCCCAGAGCGCGACGCGCTTGTCCGGATCGGCCTCCGAGGTGAAGGCGTCAACCGCCGCCTTGCGTGCCGGCGTGTCCCACCAGCCCGGCGAGCCGGTGGAGAGCGCGCCGATCAGCGCCGGTTCCGGCAGAAAGGGGCTGTGGGTGATATAGATATCCCAGAGTTTCGGATCGGCGCGGCGCTGCGTCAGCGTCGCCCAGTCCACCACCTGCATATCCACCTTGAAACCGGCCAACTTCAGATATTCCGCGGCAACCTGCGCCATCTTGTAATGGAACTCGTATTGGCGGCTGGTGAGGATGCGCAGCGGCTCGCCATTATAACCGGCAGCCTTCAACTTTTCAGCGGCGGCTTCGGGGTTGCCGACGTTATAATTGCCCTCGACACCCTCTTCCGTGTGCCAGGAGAAATTGTCGGGGTAATAGGCGCCGTCCAGCGCATAAAAATCCGTGCTGCCGAAAGCGGCAGCCAGCATGTCTTCCATGTTCAACGCTTCGGTTACCGCCTTGCGGACCTCGAGCTTGGAAGAAAGACCTTCCTTGGTGTTGAATACGAAGACCGGGTAACCGAAGGGCTTCAGCATCAGCGGCTGCGAGGCGGAGGAAGACTTCACCCTGTCGAAGGATTCCACCGGAATGGAATCGACATAGTCATATTGCCCGGAAACGGCGGCTTCGACACGGGTATTCGCATCCGGAACCGGAACGAAACGGATTTCATCGAGATATTGGTGGCGCGCGCCACCATAGCCATCGCTTTCACCATCGCGCGATTTGTAACCATCGAAACGCACGAGCTGGATATATTGGTCCGCCTTGCGTTCCTTCAGCATATAGGGGCCGGTGCCGACAAATTCGGCCATCGGTTCGGCCTGCTTCTCCGCCGGCAGGATGATGGCCGCCGAATTGTTGAAAGCGAGCAGAGAAGTCAGCGGCGCATAAGGCTGCTTGAGGGTGATCGTCACCGTTGCAGCGTCAGGGGCGGAAATAGTGTCGATGAAACCAGCCGCCTGTTTGCCGCGCGAGGCAATCTTCATCCAGCGGCCAAGCGAGGCGACGACATCTTCCGAGGTCATGTCGCTGCCGTCATGAAACTTGATGCCCTGCCTGAGCTTGATTGTGTAGGTTTTGCCATCCGCGCTGATCTCGGGCAGGCTTTCGGCCAGAAGCGGCGTCGCCTTCCAGCCCTTGTCGAAGGTGTAGAGCGTCTCGAAAATATGCTGCGTGACGATGCCGACCAGATCGGCCGTCGAGGCCATGGGGTCGAGTGTCGGCGGCTCGCCGATCGTCGCGACATTGATGACGCCCCCCTTCTCCGCGGCCATCATCACACCCGGCGCCAGCAACAGCGCGGCGGTGGCGAGAAATGCAATCTTACGTCTCATGGTCAAGCTCCCAGCTCTTTGTTCCAATTTGATGTTCCATTATTATGTTATATGCATCTTTATAACAGAATATCTTGATAAGACGCCTTGTCAATCACCTCATCGCGAGATGTTGGAAATCGCGGAGCGACGTGCCGGCAGGCGAGGCTCGCCGGGGTTAAAAATGAAGCTTTCGGAAATAAGGGCTGCCCCTTCCCGTCAGGGAAACGGAGAATCAGGAGGCCGGGATATTTCGCATTTGCGAACAAACTGCTATTGAAGATCAGACAAAGACCAGATTCCGACAGACATCGCCTAGCACAGATATTATTTTTCTTTTCATCCGTCTCCCGCCGCCGCTTTTTCAGGGCCTCGAGACACATACGACATTCTACACCGCCGAGTTTTCGTCCAGGGCGGATTATAAATTTTTATTACGTTGATATTATTGAGGAAATTATGAAGACGGCAATCGTCCATGACTGGCTCACCGACAGGGGTGGGGCTGAAAAGGTGCTTCACAACCTTCTCGAGATTTATCCGCAGGCGGATCTTTATTGCCTGGTGGATTTCATGAGCGAGCGCGACCGGGGATTTCTCGGAGGCCGCGCCGTCAACACCTCCTTCATCCAGAAACTACCCTTCGCCCGCAAAAAATATCGATCCTATCTGCCGCTCATGCCGCTCGCCGTCGAGCAGTTCGATCTCAGCGGTTATGATCTGGTGATCTCCTCAAGCTACGCCGTCGCCAAAGGCGTCATAACCGGGCCGGGCCAGTTCCACGTCTCCTATATCCACAGCCCCATCCGTTACGCCTGGGATCTGCAGCACCAGTACCTGAAAGAAACAAGGCTCACGCGCGGTTTCGCCTCGTGGATCGCCCGCGCCATTCTCCACTACATCCGCATGTGGGACATTCGCACCGCCAATGGCGTCGACCTCATGACGGTCAATTCCAAATTCATCCGCAACCGTGTGCGCAAATGTTACGGGCGCGATTCCACCGTGATTTATCCGCCGGTGGACACATCCCACCTCTCCCCCTCCGACTGGAAAGGCGATTATTTTGTCACAGCATCGCGGCTCGTACCCTACAAGAAGGTGCATCTGATCGTCGAAGCCTTTGCGAAAATGCCGGACAAACGGCTGGTCGTCATCGGTGACGGGCCGGACATGAAGCGTATTCGCGAAATCGCCACGCCCAACGTCGAAATTCTCGGCTTCGTCGGCAATGAGGAACTTCATAAATACATGGCGGAAGCCCGGGCTTTCGTTTTCGCGGCGGAGGATGATTTCGGCATCGTGCCGGTCGAATCGCAGGCGCTCGGAACACCGGTCATAGCCTATGGCAAAGGCGGGGTGCTCGAGACAGTCATTCCACTCGGTGCCTCCAATCAGCCGACGGGTCTTTATTTCGGCGAACAGACAGCTGAAGCGATCTGCGCCGCCGTGCAGGAATTCGTCGACAATTCCGAGCGCTTCGACAAGAACGCCTGTATCGACAACGCCGCCCGCTTCTCACGCGAACGTTTCCTGCGGGAATTTGCCGATACCGTGAATTTTGCCCTCGCTGAACGGGCCTGAGCCGCAAGGACCCGCTATGCGCCTGCAAAACTTCCTGACAGCCGAGCGGTGGCGTTCATATTGAACACCATGCCCGGTGGAGCCTTCCGCCTCAGGCAATTTCAACAGAGGCGGAACTTCAAGATACCGGGGACAAGTCCGAAAAGGCCCGCCTGAATTATTAGCCGGATTTATTGCCGGAAAGACGCAGCTCACAAGACGTTGCGACCATCTTTCCAGTTCATTCTCAAATAGCATTGCCTAATCTTGTTTATTGTGCGACTTTCGTACAGTTTTAGGTGTTTATATGTTTATATTTAATTCTTTTTTAACAAAAAATAAGCGCGCCTTTTTTGCCGTCGGCCTCGCCAGCGCATTGATGAACATACTTAATCTTTCCGGCTCGCTTTTCATGCTGGAGGTCTACGATCGCATCTTGCCCAGCAAGAGCATCCCGTCGCTTGTGGCGCTGGTTGTTCTCCTCATCATTCTCTACGCATTTCTGATGGGCTTCGACGTGTTGCGCAGCCGGATATTGGCACGCATCTCCGACGATATGGACGACACGCTCAATCAACGGCTCTTCCGGGCGTCGATCGGCGCCCCACTCCTCGCCTCCGCCAGGATCGACGGATTGCAGATCGTCGGCGATCTCGACCAGATACGCCAGTTTCTCTCCGGCCCCGGGCCGGGAGCATTTTTTGATATTCCCTGGTTGCCCATCTATCTGCTGATCTGCTTTGCCCTGCACCCGTGGATCGGTTTTGCCGTGCTTGGCGGCGCCGCCATTCTTGTCGTATTGACGCTTCTGACCAATTGGCTCACCGAAAAAGCGACCAAGCAGGCCTATGCCGCACGCGGACAGAGAAACGCGCTCGTCGGCAACAGTCAGCGTAACATCGAGTCCATCAAGACCATGGGAATGATGGGGTCGGTGACGGCGATGTGGAACGATCTGCATTCCCAATATCGCAACATCACCCTGTCGACATCCGATACGGCGGGAACGCTCGGCGCGATATCGCGGACATTCCGGCTGCTGCTGCAATCCGGCGTCATGGCGATCGGCGCCGTGCTGGTCATAGAGGGCAATGCGTCGGCGGGCAGCATCATCGCAGGCTCGATCCTCTCGGCGAAGGCGCTCGGCCCCGTCGAACATGCCATCGCCAACTGGCGCAGTTTCATGGCGGCCCGACAGGGCTGGAAACGGATCAACGAATTTCTTGAACTGGTGCCGGAGCCAGCCGCACCGCTTTCTTTGCCGCGACCGCAATATACCGTCGCGATCGACCGCGTGACGGGTGGGCCGCCCAATGGCGCTCGCGACACGGTCGCCGATATTTCCTTCACGCTGAATGCGGGCGACGGCCTTGGCATCATCGGCCCGAGCGCCTCCGGAAAATCGACGCTGGCGCGCCTGATGACGGGTATCTGGCCCTATGAGCGCGGTTCCGTGCGCTTCGATGGCGCCGCCTTGAACCAGTGGGATTTCGAGGTTCTCGGCAAATCCATCGGTTACATGCCCCAGCAGGTGGAGCTGATGCCGGGAACGGTGGCGCAGAACATCGCCCGCTTCGACCGCGACGCGACAGCGGAAGCCATCGTTGCCGCGGCCAAGGCAGCGCAGGTTCATGAGCTGATTTTGAACCTGCCCAATGGTTACGACACCTATATCGGTGACCGCGGCGAGGCTTTGTCGGGCGGGCAGAAACAGCGCATCGGCCTCGCACGCGCGCTTTTTGGCGAACCGTTCTTTGTACTTCTCGATGAACCGAACTCCAATCTGGACAGCGAAGGCGAAATGGCCCTGCGCAATGCCATCGGCGACATCCGGGCGCGAGGCGGCATCGTCGTCGTCATCGCCCATCGCCCCAGCGCCATCGAAAGCGTCAATCTCGTCATGGTGATGAGCGGCGGCCGGATGCTTCGTTTCGGCACCAAGGAAGAGGTGCTGGCCCAAATCCTGCGGCAGAACCTGCATCAGGTGCCGGCAGCGGAGGAAGAAACACGCAAGATCGAAAACCGGGTGAGCGAAAATGGGTGAGCAGGAAAAAGCCGGCGTGACACATGCGTCCCTCATAAGGCACTCCGCGGCCGTGATGGTTCTCGCCATCGGACTGCTCGTCGGATTGGGCGGCTGGGCGGCCATGGCAAAGCTTGCCGGCGCCGTCGTCGCCACCGGGCGGGTCGTCGTCGAAGGCAATTCCAAGAAAATCCAGCATCTTTCCGGCGGAATCGTCAGCGAGATCAAGGTCGCCGAAGGTGACAGGGTCGATGCAGGGCAGATATTGCTGCGGCTGAGCGATACGATCGTCCAGGCCAATTTATCCATCGTCGAGAACACGCTTGCGCAGCTTTATTCGCGCCGCGCGCGCCTGCGCGCCGAAATTACCGAGGCCACGTCTTTTACCGTGCCGGAAGATCTGGTGGAATTGACCAATCCAAAAGCCGCCAGGACATTCATCGATAGCGAACAGGGCCTTTTCAACAGCCGCCTCAGTGCACTGACCGGCATGAAAAAACAGCTGGCAACGCGCAAGGAGCAACTTCTTGATGAGGCGCGAGGTATGGCCGTTCAGGTTGAGGCAACCGAAAACGAGCTTGCCATCGTCAAGGAGGATGTTTCCAAGACGCAGGAACTTTACAGCAAGGGGCTCGTCACGCTTCAGCGGCTCAATCTTTTGAAGCGGCAGCTTTCCAACCTCGAAGGCCAGCAGGGCCAATATATGGCGGCCCGCGCCCAGACGGTGGGCAAGATGAGTGAAATGGACCTGCAGCTGCTTCAGCTCGACGAAGACCGCAAGTCCGAAGTTACCAAAGACCTCACATCCGTCGAGGCAACGGTCGCCGAATACGAAGAACGGCTTGCCGCAACCCGCGATCAGCTGGATCGCCTTGATATTCGCTCACCGATCGCCGGGCGTGTCTATCAGCTTTCCGTGCACAATATAAACGGCGTCATTCAGCCGGGCGAAGTGCTGATGCTGGTGGTGCCTGAGAAAGACGACCTCGCAATCGAAGCGGACATACTTCCGCGAGACATTGACCAGATTTACGTCGGCCAGCCGGTCACCATCCGGTTCACGGCCTTCAACCAAAGCACGACACCTGATGTCGTTGCCGAAGTCGCCGTCGTCGCTCCCGATCTACAGATGGATTCGCGAACCGGCGCATCCTTTTACACTCTGCGAATCAAACCGGATAAAATCGGGATGCAGCATCTTCCGGGCGGAAAACTGTACCCTGGAATGCCGGCGGAAGTCTTCATACAGACAAGTGAGAGAAGCGTTCTCTCCTATTTCGTGAAACCGTTCCAGGACAGGCTTAATAAAACATTCATACAGGAATAAGCGTGCTTTTCCCGTATATTATCCAAATGAAAACATTCACAAAAACAAAGATTCAATACAGCCTATACTTTCGAAAAAGCATAATTTAGACTCTTGTTTTATTATTTTTTATGGATTAAAAATCACTCGTAATGGTTATCTTAAAGTAAATTTCAATTCATTTCAGTCTCAAAAATTTATGGGAGAGTAACATGGCATTAACTGTCACTTTCGGTAATGGCGGCGCTTCGACGGTTTCGTCGCTCACCAACCTTATCGACCAGGAAGCTTACAAGCTCCTCACGGAATCCACGACGCAGACCAAGGAAGGCTCCTCCCTCGAATCCGGCGTGGTCAATGTCGGCGCGGTTGCCGTTCCGGGCAGCGGTGCGGGCGGCAATGTCGATATCGGATATAATGCCGATACCAACAGCTTCAATTTCGATGTGACGTCGGCATGGAACTCGGTGAAGAACGTTCTCGCCAAGTCCGACTCGGCGGAAAATCTTTCGTTCAAGGATTTCGTTCAGGTTGACGTGCATCTCGGCGGCACCACCGCTTCCAACGTCGAAGTTCTCAACGCCAAGCGCGGCAATATCTCCACGGGTTCGGGCAACGACACCGTCGTTCTCTCCGTGCTCTCGAATGACAAGGCCTGGGTAAACGCCTTCAACATCGACACCGGCGCCGGCAACGACACCATCATCGTCAAGGCTGGCGCTGCATTCAATGATCCGTCTGCTGCAGGTGCGGGCGGCGTTGCCGCCGGCACCAATGTTGCAAACAACGGCAAGGGCATCACCGACGGCAGCGCAACCTCGGTCACGATCAACGCCGGCGATGGCAACGACACGATCGACCTGAGTGGTGTCAAGCTTGCTTCGTCGCTGGTAACCGGCGGCAAGGGCATCGACCACATCATTGCCAGCGGCGGTGCCGATACTTTCGTATTCAATCTCGGCGACATGGCCAAGAGCATTGCCACCGACACCATCGCCGGTTTCGACGCCAGCATGGACAAGCTCAAGCTGGTCGGCACGGCAATCCAGAACTGGACACTGACGAGCTTCGAAGACGACACCATCCTCAGCTACAATGTGGATGGCGCGCACAAGGGTGAGAAGATCATCGTTTCGGGTGTTCACCTTACCGGCAGCGACTGGTTCACCGCATAATTCTCTCAAGGAGAATTTGCATTAGCGGTGCCCTAGCCTAAAAATGATCGTGGTCCAGAGACACAGTCTGGACCACGATTTTTTGTGTTCTGAATTTTCATTCCATTTTGAATTTTATCAAAACTTTTCACAGAGCGCCGACATGGAACAGAAAAATTCACGCGACAATAGTTATGATGTCGCAAAAGGCCTGTGCATGATCCTGGTTGTCTTCGGCCACGCGGAAAGGGGATTAAGCGCCTCCGGCGCACCACCGCAATTCAGCCTTCTGGGATTTGTCGACTACGCAATCTATACTTTTCATATGCCGTTTTTCTTCTTCGTGTCCGGGCTTTTTTTCTCATTCGGCAAAAATACGGATTCGGGCGATTTCTTCATCAAGCTGGGAAAGAATATCGCTTACCCCTATCTGTTCTGGTCACTCCTGCATGGCGGCCTAATGGTTGCAATGGGTCGTCTCGGCCTTACCAACACGGTCATCGATTTTACCAGAATTCTCGAAATCCCCTGGAATCCGATCAGCCCCTTCTGGTTTCTCTACGCACTGCTTTTCTGCCAACTCGCATCTTTTGCGCTGAAGCAAATATCCGCACTTATTCGCTTGGCATCGGCGCTCGTTCTTTTCACTTTGCTTTATTCACTCGGCCATTCCGTCCTGTGGGACATCGCCTACGGCTTCCTCTATTTCACGCTCGGCATCGTCGCGAAACAATATGGCTTTCAGCAGAAACGATATGACGCGCACTTATTTATCGCGCTCTTCGTCGCATTTGCAATTTCAACTTATCTGTCGTGGCAGGCCGAGATTCCAGAGAGACTTCCTTTTATCTCCGCAGTGCTCGGCATCGTTCTGATAACCGCACTATCGCAAATCCTCACCCGCCGCAAAAACGCGATATCGTCATTATTGGAAACATTTGGGCGACTATCCGTCGGCATCTATGTCATGCACATCATCGCCATAGGCTTTGGCCGGGCTGTGGCAATAAAGCTGTTTCAGATAACCGATATGACGAGCCTTCTGATCGTCACGACAGTCATCGGCATTGCACTACCGACGATCGTCCACATGGCCGCCATCCGCCTTGGCATCCATGAATGGCTGGCATTGCCCGCTTCGGCATATAGAAGCCAAACGACATCACGGCGTCTTTCAAGCACACCCGCAAACAGCTGAAAGAGCGCCCCAAAACGAGTAATTACCGCTTGATGATATCAGAACACGAAGAAACTGCGCGAGCGTGACAAAACTGCACTAGCGCAATGCAGCAATCGAAGAGATTATGATCTCTGACTGATATTTAAGAGCAATGACATACAACGCTTCTCTGAACCGTGAATTGCGCGCGATTGCAGATTTCCCGGGGCAGACGATCGGCGAATGAACTTGAAGCATCGTCTGGAATTGGGCATATGCCTGAGCCGGGCGAAAGCAGTTTTCGAATACGATTCTGCTGAAGACATGTAATACCGGCTGACGTTTTCTTTACCGATTCCGTTTGTGAAGTAGATATTTTTTAAAAAATTATACGATGTCCGGAACATTTCTGCTTTCGGACAAAATTTATTTTGAGGACCAAATGCGTTTATTGAATGTTTCGATCCTGCTTGCCTCCGCAGCACTGGCAGGCTGCACGGTCACAGCAGCTTCCGGACCCGATGCGGCATCAATCGAATCCAACGCTTCGGTCAAATTCGGTTCCAGGGACAAACAGAAAACCGCAGGCGTCGATTACGCTCTCATCGATATAAACAGCGCCGTTCTGAACTATGTCGGCGACACCACCACGACCACCCTGCTCGGCAGCTTCGGCGGTGGTAAAGGCGGTGTTCCGGCGCTGCCGATGGGGGTCGGCGACGTCGTGCAGGTCGCGATCTTCGAAAGTCAGGCGGGCGGCCTGTTTATCCCGAGCGACGCGGGCAGCCGTCCCGGCAACTATATCAGCCTGCCGAACCAGACCGTGGACCGCGAAGGCAATATCAGCGTGCCTTACGCCGGCAAGATCCGCGCGACGGGCCGCAATGTCGAGGATGTGCAGAGCGAAATCGAGGAACGGCTCGCCAACCGCGCCATCGAACCGCAGGTTCTCATCACCAAGATTTCAAGCCGCTCGGCACAGGCATCCGTGCTTGGCGACGTCAAGGAACCAACGAAGGTTCAGCTTTCAGAAGCCGGTGACCGCGTTCTTGACGTCATATCCTATGCAAAGGGCCTCAGCGCGCCGAACATCGAATCCTATGTCACGCTGATCCGCCGCGGAAAGACCGCACGCGTCAACTACAATCACCTTGTCAGCACGCCCTCCGAGAATATCTATGTGGTTCCGGGCGATACGATCATGGTGGAGCGCGAACGCCGCACCTACCTCGCCTTCGGCGCTTCCGGCCTCAACGGCCGCTTCGAATTCGAGGACGCCGATCTCAAGCTTTCCGATGCGCTCGGCAAGGCAGGCGGGCTGCTCGATTCCCGCGCGGACCCCGCCCAGGTCTATGTCTATCGTATCGTCAAGCGCGACCTTCTGGTCAAACTCGGCATCAATACGTCCAGGTTCCCCGGGCAGGACGTTCCGGTCATCTTCCGCGCCAATCTGCGCGATCCGTCCACATTTTTCGCCAGCACGAAGTTCCCGATGCAGGATCGCGACATCATCTACGTCACGAATTCGCAGGCCACGGAACTTTACAAGTTCCTGGATCTCGTCGGCTCCGTTCCTGCAACGACGGGCAATGTGGCCGAGGATGTGCTTGCGACCCGCAACGCCATCCGGGCCTTCTGATCCCGATATCACGCCACCGTCACCAGAGCCGCCGCGCAACCGTGGCGGTTTTTTCTTGACCATGACCAGCGGCGACTACGGCATGGTCCGCCAGTCAGGGCGCATCCCGGCGTCACGCTGCCTTTAGAACAATCCGGCACTTCCTGATCAAAATCGGCATCGACCTTTGAACCCGGCCCGAGACAAAAGCGACCGCCGTCATGCGATGGGGCCAGCAACCGGCACCGGCAAAAAACGCCGAATCCCCTGTGGCACAAGGCGACACCGCCGCAAACATTGTCACCGCCATTACAAAAGTTTAAGGTGATTTCGCAGCGCATTGGGTGTCTTGTGGGGGAAAGCTGCTCCCACGGCTTGCCGCACATGTTCGGGAAACATGTATCGCTCTCATTATGCGGAACCGTCAGATGAAACGTTTCTGGACCGCCCTCAGCGTTCTTGCCATCGCAGCCGTCGGCGCATGGTATTTCAAGGATCGCCTGCCGCTCGATCAAATTCCCTATCTCAAGCAATTCGCCAGCGTTTCCCCCAAGGCGGAAACCGGCACGGCGGACACCAGAACACAGCATGCGCAAAATGGCCAACCGACCCCGCAACAGGGCCAGAGACAGGGCAGCGGACGGCGCAATGGCGGACCGCCGACCGTCAGCACCATAGCGGTAGACAAGGCGACCCTGCCGATGGACGCAACGGCGACGGGCTGGGCAGTTGCAGCCGATATCACCAACATAGCTCCGCTTCAGGCCGGCCTCGTCACCGAAATCGCGGCAAAGGACGGTCAGCATGTCAAGGCTGGCGACCTGATACTGAAAATGGATGACCGCATCGCCCGCGCGGCCGTTAACAAGGACAACGCCAATATTGCCGCCGATCAGGCGACGCTGGACCAGGCCGAGGCTGCCCTTCAGCGCGCCGCCAATCTGGTCAAGCAAAATGCCGAGGCCCAACAGGTGCTGGATCAGGCCAAGGCAGCCCGGGATTCCGCGAGCGCCAAAATCGACGCGGACCGCGCGACACTGGCCTCCGATCAGGTGACGCTTGAGAACATGGAAATCCGCGCGCCCTTCGATGGGCGGCTGGGTGATATCAGCGTCAGCCCCGGCGCCTATCTCAGCGCCGGCGTCAATATCGTGACGATCACGAAATACGACCCCATCGACGTCAGTTTCCGCCTGTCGCAGCGTTACCTGCCGCAATTGCGCGAAGGCCTTGAGAACGACACGATGGTGGATGTCGATCCGGCGGCGACGGGTGGCGAGGCCATGCAGGGCGTGCTGCGGTTTTACGACAATACGGTGGACCAGACCTCCGGCACCGTGCTGGTCAAAGCGGAATTCAAGAATGATCGCGGCCTTTTGTGGCCCGGCCAGTCCGTCAATGTCACGACCCATTTCGTCTCGGACAAGGAGATGATCGTCGTGCCGACAGTCGCGGTTCGGCCGGGACCGAAGGGCAGTTTCGTCTATACCGTCGACGAGAATCACCGGGTCCATATGACAAGCGTGGATGTCGCCCGCTCGAACGGCGATCTCACCGCCATCGCAAGCGGCCTGTCCGGCGGAGAACATGTGATCATCGAGGGTCAGTCGGAACTCGCCGATGGCCAGCAGGTCGTCGAGCAGTTTTCCGACAAGGGTAGCGCGGCCAGCAATCTCGCCGCCAATGTGCCACAGGAACAGGGTGCCGGCCAATGATCCCGAATTTCTGCATCAACCGGCCCGTCGCAACCACACTTCTCGCCATCGGCCTTGTGCTGGCCGGCTTGGCTGGTTTCCGGCTGCTGCCCGTCGCCGCACTGCCGAAGGTCGATTTTCCGACAATCAGCGTCTCGTCGTCGCTATCAGGCGCTTCGCCGCAAACCATGGCCACATCGGTCACCACACCATTGGTCAAGCAGTTCGAGACCATACCGGGCGTCAGTGAAATCAGCGCCACAAATACGCTCGGCAACAGTTCGATCGTGCTGCAATTCGACCTCAATCGCGATATCGATGCGGCGGCCGCCGATGTGCAGGCTGCGATTTCGCGGGCGCAGCGGCAATTGCCGAGCAACATGACGACGACGCCGAGCTATCGCAAGACCAACCCGGCCGATGCCCCCATATTGCTGCTGGCCGTCAACAGCAAGGAATTGCCGACCAGCAAGGTGGACGAGATCGCCGAGGATATCATCTCGCCGCTCCTCTCCACCATTTCGGGTGTCGCCCAGGTCAGCGTCTACGGTGCGCAGACCTATGCCGTCCGCATCGGCCTTGACCCCGCGCAGCTTCAGGCACGCGGGCTCGGCGTCGATACCGTCACCAATGCTATCGCCCAGGCCAATAATCAGGTGCCCGTTGGCGCCCTGCAGAACGACAACCAGCGCCTGACCATCGAGGCTGACACCCAGCGCACCGATGCTGCGGCCTTCCGCTCACTGGTCGTGGCGACGAATAATGGCGCACCCATTCATCTCGGCGACATAGCCAATGTCACCGACAGTATCGACAACACCAATGCCGGCAGCTGGTTTGATGGTGAACAGGCCATCATCCTCGCCGTGCAGCGTCAGCCGGACGCCAACACCGTCGACGTGGTGGATGCCATCAAGGCCAAGCTGCCGGCGCTTCGCCAGCAATTGCCGCCCTCGGTCAACATCAACGTCATGAACGACGCCTCGACCGCCATCACGGACGCGATTTCGGATGTGCAGTTCACGCTGTTTCTCACCATCGGGCTGGTGGTCGCGGTCATCTATCTTTTCACCGGGCACCTGACGGCGACCATCATTCCGGGTCTTGCCGTGCCGCTGTCGCTGATCACCGCCTTTGGCGCGATGTATGTGCTGGGCTACAGTATCGACAATATCTCGCTGCTCGGGCTCACATTGTCCGTCGGGCTTGTGGTGGACGACGCCATCGTCATGCTGGAAAACATACTGCGCCTGCATGAAAAGGGCCTGACCATGCGCGAGGCCGCGCTTCAGGGGGCGGCGGAAGTCAGCAACACCATCCTGTCGATGTCCATTTCGCTCGTTGCCGTCTTCATTCCCATCCTGCTGATGGGCGGGGTGGTCGGCCGGCTCTTCAACGAATTCGGCATGGTCGTCACACTGGCGATCATGGCGTCAGCGCTGGTCTCGCTGACGGTGACGCCGATGCTCGCCTCCCGTCTTTCCGGCCATTCCTCCCGCCCGCCCGCCATCATCCGCTGGTTCGATGCGGGTTTCGAGCGTACGCTCCGTGCTTATGGCCGTGCGGTGAGCTGGTGTCTTTCCCACCGCCGCGTGGTTCTTGCGTCGTTTCTGGCATCGATTGCCGCCTCGCTCTATCTGTTCGAAACCCTGCCCTCCAGCTTCTTTCCACAGGAGGATATTGGCCGTCTTTCCGTGTCGACGCAGGCACGCGAAGACATTTCCTATACTGCGATGCGTGACCTTCAGGCCCAGGTTGCCGACCAGATCCGCAAGAACCCCGCCGTTGTGCACGTCACCTCCATCGTCGGTGGCAATTCCCGCAATCCACTCAACAACGGTTCGATGTTCGTTGAACTGAAACCCAAGGAAGAGCGCGCACCGCTCAGCCAGGTGCTGGCGGAACTGGGGCAGGCCACATCGAAAGTGGCCGGCATCCGCACTTATATCAACCCGCAGCAGAGCCTGCGTTTTGGTGGACGCAGCTCCGCCAGCCAGTACCAGCTCGTCGTTCAGGGCCTGAATGCCGACACGACAAATGACTGGTCGAACAAGCTGATGGAGGCGATGCGCCGCGACCATACCTTCACCGCCGTCACCTCCGACGCCCAGAACGGCGCCATTGCTGCGACGATCTCCGTCGACCCGGAAAAGGCGGCGGCCTTCGGCATCACCAATGACCAATTGCGCAAGACGCTGGAAATGTCATTCGGCGGTTATACGGCCGCGCAAATCCAGTCGACCGGCGACAGCTATGATGTGATTGTGGAATTCGACAGCTCCAAACAGTGGAATGACGATTTCCTGAGCGATATCAATATTCTCTCGGCGAAATCGGGTGTTCTTGTTCCGCTTTCCAACTTCGCCACCCTCACCCGCACGCAGGCACCCGTCACCATCAACCAAACGGGCCAGCTCGTCTCCACCACCATCTCCTTCAACCTGCCCGACGGCGTGGCGCTTTCCGATGCCACAAGCCGGATCAACGAGATCAAGAGCGCGATCGGCCTGCCGCAGGACGTGTTCACCAGCTATGGCGGCACGGCGGCGATTTTCCAGCAGAGCCAGGGCAATACCGGCATCCTTATTCTGGCGGCAGTGCTGACCATCTATGTGGTCCTCGGCGTGCTCTACGAAAGCTTCATCCACCCGTTGACCATTCTTTCCGGCCTGCCGGCGGCAGCTTTCGGCGCATTGGTGGCGCTGAAGGTAATGGGCATGGATTTCTCGATCATCGCGTTGATCGGTCTGCTGATGCTGATCGGCATCGTCAAGAAAAACGCGATCATGATGATCGATGTTGCGGTGGAACTGATGCGCGAAAAAGCCGAGCCACCCACAACGGCCATTCACGAAGCCTGCGTACGCCGGTTCCGGCCGATCATGATGACGACCTTCTGCGCGCTGCTGGGCGCGCTGCCCATCGCACTCGGCTCAGGCGCCAGTTCGGAACTGCGCCAGCCGCTCGGCATTGCCGTGGTCGGCGGGCTCATCGTCTCGCAATTGCTGACATTGTTCATCACCCCGGTGATCTTCGTGGAGATGGACCGGTTCGGCAACTTCCTCACCGGTTTGTTTTCCCGCAGGAAATCAGCCGATAAACACGCCGAACCGCAAAAGCCGGAAGGCAAAGGCCAACCCGATTCCGTTGCCGCCTAGGGCATTTCCGGTAAAGATGCGTAACGGTTTTACGCCCGGAAAATACCGGAAAACAAAAGGATAGAGCAGGTCCGATGATTCCGTTTAGGCCGAACATGCTCCAGTGCAGGCTTTCGAGGCGCTTCGGCGCCTCGAAGAAATTCGCCGGGGCGCTACGGCTGGAATAACAGGGCCCTTGTCAGCGAATGGAAAAACCCCGGCCCGGGCCCATTTACTGCCGGGCAAACCGGCCGAAGGTCCCACCCGAAAAGCACAACGGGTCGCCATCGCGGTGAGCGGCGCGCAGCACTTCGCCGACGATGATGGTGTGGTCGCCCGCATCATGGGCGGCCGCCTGCCGGCATTCGAAACGGGCCAGCGTGCCGGGAATGACCGGAACACCTTCGTCGTTCATTTCCCAGTCCAGATCATCAAAGGCGCGGCCATTGCGGGTGAAGCGCGCGCTCAGCACATCCTGATCGGCGCTCAGCACATGGATGGCGAAATGCGTGGCACCGCTGAAGGCCTGATAACGCGACGAGCTTTTGGCCGGCGACCACAGCACCAGCGGCGGATCGAGCGACACGGACGCGAAGCTGTTGACCGTCATGCCGATCGGGCCTTCCGGCGTCGTGGCGGTCACCACCGTTACGCCTGTCGTGAAAGCGCCGAGCGCATTGCGGAAGCTGCGGCTGTTTTCGCCGCCGGGAACGAATACATGTTCGTTAGGCATCTTGATCGCCTCTGCCACTGTCATCACGGCACCTCTTTTCCAATCGCAAGGGTGTAGAGTTCGAACCAGGTCTGGCGGTCCATCGTCACGCTGAGGGCATCGGCCGCCGTTTTGATGCGCTCGATATTGTTGGTGCCAAGCACCGGCACGATCTTCGCCGGATGACGCAGCAACCAGGCGATCGCCACGGCCGTGGCATCAACACCCTGCTCCTTGCCGATGCGCTGCAGCGCCGCCATGGTTCCACCATGAGCGCCGGAAAACAGCGAGCCACCGCCAAGCGGCGACCATGCCATCGGAGAAACGCGCTTTTCCTGCAGAAAGGCCAGATCGCCATTGGTGAAACAATCCGTCGCAAGAAGGCTCATTTCGATCTGGTTCGTCACCAGCCGATTTTTCATGGCCGATTGCAGCAGCGAGAAATCCCATGGGCGAAAGTTGGAGACACCAACAGCCTTGACCTTGCCGGACGCAACCAGCGCGTCGAGCGCCTTGCCTGTTTCTTCCGCGTCGATCAGCGGGTCGGGGCGGTGAATGAGCAGCAGATCAACGTGATCCGTTCCCATGTCCCGCAACGACGCCTCGACTGAAGCGTTGATATGGCCGGCTGTCGTATCATAGTGCTTGACGCGGGCGGCGGAGTGACGCCCGGCTGGTGCGACGATGCCGCATTTGGTGACGATCTCTATTTTGTCGCGCAGTCCCGGGGCAGCCTTGAGGCCGTTACCCAGAATGGCTTCCGCCGTGTATCCGCCGTAAATATCGGCCTGATCCATGGTGGTGATGCCCTGCGCCAGGCAGGCTTCGATCTTGGCCTGCACATGGGCGGGCGAAGTGTCCTTGTCGTCACCGATGCGCCACATGCCATAAACGATGCGGCTGAGTTCGAGTTTGTCGGAAAGAGCGATGCGTTCCATCAGTGGCGTTCCCCGTTGCCGAGCGGCGTGGCAGGCGTTTCAGAAGGCACCCGGCCGTAAGCATGCGGCAGGGAGCAGGTTTTCATCTGCGGCAGAACCTTGGTGCCGAAGTGTTCCGCCTCATCAATATGCGGATAGCCGGAAAGAATGAAGGCGCGAATGCCCATCTTCTGGTACTCCTCCAGCGTCGACAGAACCTGATCCGTCGAACCGACGAGAGCCGCACCGCAGCCGGAGCGCGCCCGGCCGATGCCGGTCCACAGATTGGGTTCGACATAACCGAACTTGTCAGCCAGTTCGCGGGCACGCGCCTGATGCGACACGCCGAGCGAGCCGCTGTCATGGGCGCGGTTGCGGATCAGCTGGCCATATTCGTCATCCAGCTTCGAGACGAGATGTTCGGCATATTCACGCGCTTCCTGTTCGGTATCGCGCACCACCATATGGACACGCAGGCCGTAATCCAGCGTGCGGCCATGGGCGGCGGCGCGTTCATTGGCGGCGCGCATACGGTCCGCCAGCTGGTCCTTCGTTTCCGGCCACATCAGATAGACGTCACACTGCGCGCCACAGAGTTCGAGCGCATCCGGCGAATAACCGCCGAAATAAAGCAACGGTCCGCCATTCTGCTGGTAAGGCCGTGCCGGCTCGGTGGAGACGCCCTTGAACTGGTAGATTTCACCGTCATGGTCGATGGTGTCGCGCGTCCATGCCTGACGCAGGATCTGCACGACCTCATGGCTGCGCTTGTAACGAAACGCACTATCGGCCACTTCTCCGGGAAAATCGGAGCTGATGACGTTGAGCGTCAGGCGGCCCTTCAGCATGTGGTCGAGCGTCGCCACCGTGCGCGCCAGCATGATCGGCTGCATCTCGCCGCAGCGGATGGCCGCCAGGAAATTGATGCGGTCGCTGATCGGCGCACAGCCTGCAACGAAGCTCAGCGTATCCTGCCCGACCTGATAGGAAGAGGGGCAGAGGATGTTGCGGAAACCGAGTTCTTCGGCCTTTTTGACGATATCGGAGCAATGGTCGAAGCTGGAACGCAGGCTGCCATCTGGCACGCCCAGATAGGCGTAATCATCGGAGCACAAAGCGGAAAACCAGGAGACCTCGGCAGCATCGAGATCAGCGGATGTAACGGGTACGACGGTCATGCAATTCCTCCTCAGGGCCGCTCTTGTTTTTCTTGCATAACATCAAGAAATATGTAAATCAATGATGTATCAATTTTTGTTTCGGGGAGGAACCGGCATCATGAAACACACTGGCGGCAGCCTGCCCATGTATCTGCAGATCGCCGAAATGCTGGTGCGCGAGGTGGCGGCGGGCCGGCTGATCGACGGCGAAAAGCTGGCGCCGGAACGGGACATGGCGGCCGATCTCGGTATTGCCGTCGGCACACTTCGCAAGTCACTCGCCGAATTGCAGGAACGCGGCCTGCTGGAGCGCGTGCAGGGTTCGGGCAATTACATCCGCGCCGTCAGCGATCCACAAAGCGTTTATGCCTTCTTCCGCCTCGAGATGATCGAGGGCGGCGGCCTGCCGACGGCGGAGGTTCTGGATGTGGCGCGGCTTGCCAAACCCGCCGACCTGCCCGCTTTCGGCACCTCGACGGAAGGACATCGCATCCGCCGCCTCCGGCGCATTGCCGGAAAGCCGGCGGCCATCGAGGAAATCTGGCTTGACGGTTCTTATGTCGACACGATCGCCATCGAGAACATGTCGGAATCCCTCTATCTCTATTACCGCACCCGTCTCAATCTCTGGATATCGAAGGCGGAGGACCGCATCGATCTGGGCGATGTGCCCGAATGGGCGCCCGAGGCCTTCGGTCAGAAGTCGGGCGCGCCGGTGCCACGCGTGCTGCGTCTCAGCCAGGCGCAGGATGGCGCGGTGGCCGAAGTATCATGGACATGGTTCGACCATACGGTCGCCCGTTATGTTTCCCGCATACGTTGAGATCGAGCAAAATTCGCGTGATCCACACGGGCGAAGGAATTTGACGGGAGGCAAGGAAGCCGCGACCTGACCAACCGGCGATTTCGCGGTTATATTTCTTTAAATCAACAACTTAATAGTTTTTGATTTCTGTCAGAAATAAAATTGATACACTATTGATTTCCTTTTTGTGAAAGGTAATATCACGGAATTAGGGAGACAGGCGTTTCGCCATCCCATGCTATCGCCGGATAATCGGGACAGATTTTCGACAGAGCGATACGTGGAACTTGAAGGTTGATACCGGCTTTTGCATCCATCCGGATTTTGGACGCGCCGGTCGTGAGGAGGAAAATATGGCTTCGGTCAGCCTGCGCAAGCTGGACAAAAGTTACGGTGCCCTGCGCATCGTCAAGGGCATAGACCTTGAAATCAACGATGGCGAATTCGTGGTTTTCGTTGGCCCTTCCGGCTGCGGCAAATCCACGACGCTGCGCATGGTCGCGGGTCTGGAAAGCATCACCGGCGGGGAGGTCATGATCGGCGACCGCGTCGTCAACCGACTGCCGCCGCGCGAACGCGACATCGCCATGGTGTTTCAGGACTATGCGCTTTATCCGCACAAGACCGTGCGCGAAAACATGGGTTTCAGCCTCAAAGTACGCGGCGTGAGCGCGTCGCAGGCCAATGCCAGCATCGATGAGGCGGCAAAGATGCTCGGCATCGAGCATCTGCTTGACCGTAGGCCCGGCCAGCTTTCCGGCGGCCAGCGCCAGCGTGTGGCCATGGGCCGCGCCATCGTGCGCCGCCCGCAGGTGTTTCTGTTCGACGAGCCGCTTTCCAACCTCGACGCCAAACTCCGCGGACAGGTGCGCACGGAAATCAAGCGCCTTCACCAGCAGCTTGGCACGACAATCATCTATGTCACCCATGACCAGGTGGAGGCCATGACGCTGGCCGACCGTATCGTCATCCTGCGTGGCGGCGATATCGAGCAGGTCGGCACTCCGGACGAGGTCTATAACCGTCCGGAAAGCGTCTTTGTCGGCGGCTTCGTCGGTGCTCCCGCCATGAATTTCGCCCGCGCCAGGGTAAGTGGCGACCGGCTGACATTTTCCGACGGCAATTCCTTGCCGATGGCAGCCATCCGGCCAGCTCGCGAAACGGGCCTCGAAGGGCGCGACGTCATTGTCGGCATTCGCCCGGAACATTTCGGCCCCGCCGAGGGCTTCGACAGCCAGCTTGCAGTCAAGGTGCAGGTGGTGGAACCGCTGGGTTCCGATACGCTCGTCCATTTCAGCCTCGGCGATGCGGCGCTGACCGCCAGAATGCCGCCGCAGCTTCGCCCGGCGCCGAACGAGGAGCTTAAGATCGGGCTCGATCCGTCCAAGGTCCATCTTTTCGACGCCGCGACGGAACGCTCCATCCACTGATTGCCGGGCGTGGAAACGCTGCGGCCAACGGGTTTAATAACGGGAGGAACACATGAAATTCAAAGCCATAACCGGGGCAGCGCTCTGCGCAACCATGCTCACTTTCTCGGGACAGGCCTTTGCCGATGCCGAACTGAAAATCTTCGTTTCCAGCCAGCATCAGCCGGATGTCTGGCGCAAGGCGCTCGATCAATATGAGGCGAAGACGCCGGGCGTGAAGGTTGTCATCGAGACAGGCGGCAACACCTCGGAAATGCAGGCGCAATATCTCAACACCGTGATGTCGGCCAAGGATTCCAGCCTCGACGTGCTGATGCTCGACGTCATCCGTCCCGCGCAATTCGCCACCGCCGGCTGGACCAGCGATTTCTCCGGCAAGGACATGTCCGCTTATCTGCCGACCTATGCCGAAGCCAACACCGTGGACGGCAAGATCGTGGCATTGCCCGCCTTCGCCGACTCCATGTTCCTTTATTACCGCAAGGACCTGCTGGACAAATACGGCATTCAGCCGCCAACCACCTGGGACGAGCTGAAGGAAGCATCCAAGAAGGTGATGGAGGGTGAAAAGAACCCGGAGCTTCAGGGCCTGTCCTTCCAGGGCAAGGCGATCGAAGGTGCGGTCTGCACCTTCCTCCTGCCCTATTGGAGCGAAGGCAAGTCGCTGGTCGAAAACGGCAAGCTGAACTTCGATAATCAGGCGGCCGTGGATTCGCTGAAGCTCTGGAAGAGCTTCGTCGATGAAGGCATTTCCAAGAAGAATATTTCTGAAGTCGCGACCGACGACACCCGCAAGGAATTCCAGGCCGGCAAGGTTCTCTTCGCCGTCAACTGGTCCTACGCCTGGACCCATTTCCAGGGCAAGGAATCGCAGGTGAATGACAAGGTTGGCGTCGCCCGCCTGCCGGCCGTCAAGGGCGGCGAGCAGACAACCTGCCTCGGCGGCTGGGAATTCGGCGTTTCCGCCTACTCCAAACAGCAGGATGAAGCCAAGAAGCTGGTGGAATATCTCTCCGGTCAGGATGTCTCGAAGTTCATGGCCATCAACGCCACGTTGCTGCCGACCTATGCCGCGCTTTACAAGGATGCCGACGTGACCAAGGCCATCCCGTGGTTTGCCGATGCCCTGCCCGTGGTTGAAACCGCCAAGGCCCGTCCCGTGACGCCGCGTTACAACGAGGTCAGCGAGACGATCCGCACCACCGTCAACGGCGTACTTGCCGGCGTCATGACGCCGGAAGACGGCGCAAAGCAGATGGAAAGCCGTCTGCGGCGCGTTCTGCGCTAAGCTTCAAGGCCGGAAAGCGGCATGGTTTCATGCCCTTTCCGGCTGCTTCGACGGAATAAGAATAAACGCGCCCGGGCGGTGCGATAAACGGGCCGGATATGAACCGGTCCGATCGGGAGACGATGACGTGAATCCAGTTGCGGGAGTGGCAGGTGAGACAATGCCGGAAAGAACCATGGTCCGGGTGGACGAAAAGCAGCTGCCGCGCTGGACGCGGTGGCTCGATCTCGGCGACCGGTCGCTTGCCGTGCTTCTGCTGGCGCCTGCCGCCATTCTTCTGTCGCTCATCATCGTCTATCCGGTGGCGCGGCTCGTTTATACCTCGTTTTTCAGCCTGTCGCTGACATCGGGCCTGCCGGCGGAATTCATCGGCTTTGAAAACTACACGGCGATGTTCGATGACCCGATCTTCTGGGAAACGACCTGGAATACGGTTCTGATAACGCTGATTACCGTGCCTGGCGCGCTCTTCATGGGCCTCGGCCTCGCGCTGCTCGCCAACCTGCCCTTTTCCATGCAATGGCCGATGCGCCTGTCGCTGCTCATTCCCTGGGCGCTGCCGCTCTCTTTTGCCGGCCTGATCTTTGCGTGGTTCTTCCATTACGAGTATGGCGTGGTCAATGATGTGCTGAACCGGCTGGGCTTTGAAGGCGTCATCTGGTTCAACTCCCCCAACTGGGCGTTCGCGGCCATCTGCCTGACGATCATCTGGAAGACATCCTCCTTCATGGCGCTGATGATCCTTGCCGGCCTGCAGACCATTCCCCGCTCGCTCTACGAGGCGGCGGATGTGGATGGCGCCGGCAAAATCCGGCAGTTCTTCGAAATCACCCTGCCGCTTCTCAAGCCCTCGATCGTCGTCGCCCTCATCTTCCGCACGATCACGGCGCTGCAGACCTTTGATATTCCTTACATGATGACCGGCGGTGGCCCCGGCACATCCACCACGACGCTTGCCATGTACATTCACCAGAACACCGTTTCCTTCCTCGATCTCGGTTACGGTTCGGCGCTCGCTGTCATGATGTTTGCGCTCTCCATGTGCGTCACCGCCGTTTATCTCCGCATCATCAGGACGAAGGACTGATCCCATGAGCACCGTTGCAAATTCCGGTCTGTCCTCGTTCTTTTCCGGCAAGCCTCTGCGCTTCATCGCGGCCTCCATCCTTCTGGTCAACGGCCTGTTTCCGGCAATCTGGATCCTCTTCACCTCGCTGAAGACGGAAGCGGAACTGACGGCGAAGCCGATCACCTGGTTTCCGCATGCGCCGACGCTGGCCAACTACATGCAGGCCTTTTCCGATCAGCCGCTGCACCTCTTCCTGTTCAACAGCTTCATGGTGGCGCTGCTTTCGACCGCACTCACCATCCTGATTTCGGTGCTGGCAGCTTACGCGCTGGCGCGGCTCAACCTCAAATACCGGGCGCTGATCCTCTCGCTCATCATCGCCGTTTCCACCTTTCCGCTGGTAACGCTGCTGGTGCCGCTGTTCGAAATCATGCGGGCGCTGAACCTGCTCAACAGCTGGACGGCGCTTATCCTGCCCTACACGGTGCTTTCGCTGCCGGTCTGCACCCTGATGCTGGTCTCCTTCTTCGAAAGCATCCCGCGCGATCTCGAAAACGCCGCCATGATCGATGGCTGCACCCGCATCGGCGCGCTGTTCAAGGTGGTCGTGCCGCTCTGCGCACCGGGCGTCTTTACCGCCGGCATTCTCGCCTTCGTTAATGCCTGGGACGAGTTCCTGCTGGCGCTTTCCTTCAATTCCAATCCGGCTCTTCGCACCCTGCCCGTCGGCATCCAGCTTTATCAGGGTGAATTCGCTTTCCCCTGGCCGGTCATTTCGGCGGCGCTGGTGGTTGGCATCGTGCCGGTCGCCATCCTGATCGTCATCTTTCAGGAACGGGTTGTCTCCGGCCTCACCGCCGGCGGTCTCAAGGGCTAAACAGGTACAGTCATGCATTTCGAAAAGACCAAAGACGGCTTCACACTCGCAATCGGCGGCCGCACCATCCTTGCCCATTCGCCAGACAACCCTGCCTTCTTCGCCGGTTCTGGCCGCGAGCGGATGGATATGTATCGCGGCAATTTCGACATCGAGGACTATGTCATCGAGCGGACCGCCCTGCGCCATGCCGAGTTGAATGGCGACAGCGTTACGCTTTCCTCCGCACCAGGACAGGCCCCTGGCCTGCGCCTGACGCTGGACGGCAACGCCATCAGGCTGACGGCGCTGGATGAAACCATCAACCGCCTGTGGCTGCGCATCGTCGCGGAAACGAATGAACATGTCTGGGGCGGCGGCGAGCAGATGTCCTATTTCGACATGCGCGGCCGGCGTTTCCCGCTCTGGACTTCTGAACCCGGCGTCGGCCGCGACAAGACCTCGGAGATCACCTTCAAGGCCGATGTGAGCGGCAAAGCGGGTGGCGATTATTACAACACCAACTACCCGCAGCCGACCTACCTCTCGTCGCGCAAATACGCCCTGCATGTGGAAACGAGCGCCTATTCGGTGTTCGATTTCCGCAACGGCGATTTCCACGAAATCGAAATATGGGCGATCCCGGAAAAGATCGAGTTCTTCGCCGGCAATGCCTTCACCGATATCGTCTCCGCCCTGTCGCTGCGGTTCGGACGCCAGCCGGAACTGCCGGAATGGGTCTATAACGGCGCGATCATCGGGTTAAAGGACGGCGTCAACTCCTTTGCCCGATTGGAGAAAATCCGTGCGGCCGGAACGAAGGTTTCCGGCCTCTGGTGCGAGGACTGGGTGGGCCTGCGCCAGACATCCTTCGGCGCGCGCCTCTTCTGGGACTGGCAGGCCAATGACACCCGCTACCCGCATCTGCGCCAGAAAATCGCGGAGCTGGCCGATCACGACATCCGTTTTCTCGGTTACGTGAACCCCTATCTCTGCGTCGACGGCCCGCTGTTCCCGGCCGCCGAAGAAGCCGGTTATTTCGCAACTGGCGCGGACGGCAAGACGGCGCTGGTGGATTTCGGCGAATTCGACTGCGGCGTCGTCGATTTCACCAATCCGGCCGCCGCCGACTGGTTTGCCGAAGAGATCATCGGCAAAAACATGCTGGATTTCGGCCTTTCCGGCTGGATGGCCGATTTTGGCGAATATCTGCCGATCGACATCAACCTTTCCAACGGCGTCGATGCCAAGCTGATGCACAATGCCTGGCCCACCCTCTGGGCCGAGGTTAACGCGAAGGCCGTCGAAAGCCGGAGCAAGACGGGTGAAGCGCTGTTCTTCATGCGCGCAGGCTTCACCGGTGTGCAGGCCCATTGCCCGTTGATCTGGGGCGGCGACCAGTCGGTCGATTTCTCGCGCCACGACGGCCTTGTCACCGTCATCTGCGGCGCACTCTCTTCCGGCCTGATGGGCAACGCCTATCACCATTCCGACATCGGTGGATACACCAGCCTGTTCGGCAATGTCCGGACAGCGGAACTCATCATGCGCTGGACGGAGATGGCCGCCTTCACGCCTGTCATGCGCACCCATGAGGGCAACCGCCCGCGCGACAATCTCCAGATCGATCAGGACGAAACAGTTCTCGCCCATTTCGCCCGCATGACGGCAATTTACGTCGCGCTCGCCCCCTATCTGAAATCGCTTTCCGCAGAGGCGGCTGAGACAGGCTTGCCGGTGCAACGCCCGCTTTTCCTGCATTTCGAGGATGACCGGCAGACCTACGCCATTCAGGACAGCTATCTCTATGGAGCCGACATGCTGGTTGCGCCGGTCTGGAAAGCGGGCGAAACGCAGCGCACGCTTTATCTTCCGGGCAATGGCGAATGGGTGCACCTGTGGAGCGGCGCGCGCCATCCCGGCGGGCGCGAAGTCACCATCGAAGCGCCGCTCGGCCAGCCGGCGGTTTTCTATCGTGCCGATAGCCGACATATCGCCCTGTTTGAACAGCTTCGCAGCATCTGAGCCGTTGACAGCCAGCTAAAAAAGCGACAGTTTCCGACGCATTCCGAGGGGAGCACCGCACGGTGCTGAGATGGCGATGAGCCGGACCCTTGAACCTGATCCGGGTCATGCCGGCGTAGGAACGGAAACTGTCGCACCCTTCAGGCGCTTCCCTTTCTCTTCTCCGCTTGGCCATGATCTCCGTGATTGTCACATCTGGAGACTGAATGATGATGCTGAAACCTTCTGTCCTTCGCACATGGTGCGTTTGCGTCTGAGGTCCGGCTCATGCGTGCCACCCATGCATTGAACGGTATCGGTCTCCTGCTGCTTCTGTGGCAGGCAGGCACATGGCTGTTTGCACCGCCACGCTATATCCTGCCGTCGCCCGCCGATGTCGCCGCCGCCTTCTGGCGTCAGCCCGGCTTCCTGTTCGGCCAGGCCATGGTAACGCTTGGCGAAATGGCGCTTGGGCTAGCGGCCGGTGTTACGGCTGGCATCCTCGTCGCCTTCACCATCGCCGCCATCCCGCGTCTTGGCCGCCTCGTCTGGCCCATGGTTCTGGTGCTGCAGGCCTTCCCGGTCTTCGTGCTCGCGCCCATTCTCGTGCTCTGGTTCGGTTTCGGCATGGCCTCGAAAGTGGTGATGACGGCGATCATCATCTTCTTCCCCGTCGCCTCCTCCTTCACCGATGGCCTTAACCGCACGGATCGCGCCATTCTCGACGCCGCCTCGCTGACGGAGGCAAGCCACTGGCAGATCCTCACCCGGCTGCGCGTACCGCTGGCGCTGCCATCGCTTATTTCCGGGCTGAGGGTCGCCGCCCCGCTCGCCCCGCTGGGCGCCGTCATCGGCGAATGGGTGGGTGCTTCGGCGGGGCTCGGTTTCGTCATGATCCAGTCCAATGCCCGCATGCAGACCGACACCATGTTTGCCGCCATGGCCATTCTTGCCGTCATGGCGGTGCTGCTGCGGCTCGTCGTCGACCGGGCGACCGCCAATCTGGCCCCCTGGGCCAAGGAAACAGAACATACCATTCCTCTCAGATATTTACGGAGACTTTCGGCACCATGAAACGAACGCTTCTTTCCCTCGTCGTCGCGGCAGCAGGCGCATTTGCTCCCATGCAATCACAGGCCGCCGACAAGCTTACCGTTTTGCTCGAATGGTTCGTGAACCCCGATCATGCGCCGATGGTGATCGCCAGGGAACGTGGCCTGTTTGCCGATGCCGGGCTGGAGGTGGAACTGGTGCCGCCGGCCGACCCTTCCGCCGTGCCGCGTCTCGTCTCGGCAAAGCAGGCCGATATCGGCGTGCATTACCAGCCGAACCTCTATCTCGATCACGATGCCGGCCTGCCGCTCGTACGTTTCGGCACGCTGGTCGAAACCCCGCTGAACACCGTCACCGTTCTCGCCGATGGGCCGATCAAAAGCCTGAAGGACCTGAAGGGCAAGAAGGTCGGTTTTTCCGTTTCCGGCTTTGAAGATGCGATGCTGAAGCGCATGCTGGAAAAGGACGGCCTGACGAAGGATGATGTCGAACTCATCAACGTCAATTTCTCGCTCTCGCCATCGCTGATTGCCGGCAAGGTGGATGCGACACTCGGCGGTTTCCGCAATTTCGAACTGACGCAGATGAAGCTTGAAGGCCATGAGGGCCGCTCCTTCTTCCCGGAAGAACATGGCGTGCCGGCCTATGACGAGCTGATCTTCGTCACCCATCGCGATCTCGTAAAAGACAGCCGCCTGCCGCGTTTCCTCTCCGCCGTGGAACAGGCCGCGATCTTCATCACCAACCACCCGCAGGAATCCTGGCAGCTTTTCATCAAGGCCTATCCGAACCTTGACGATGCGCTGAACAAGCAGGCCTTCTTCGACACGTTACCGCGCTTCGCCAAGCGTCCCGCCGCACTCGACCGCGTGCGCTACGCCCGTTTCGGCGCCTTCATGCAGGAGATGCAGCTGATCAAGCAGGCACCGGCGGCGGAGGACATCGCCGTGGAGCTGCAGCAGCCATGACGACGAATTTCCCGACAGCGGCAAAAGCCGCCGAGATTCTGGAGCGGGTGCGCAAGACGCGCCCGCGCGTGCATTGCCTGATGAACACAGTGGTGCAGAAATTCACCGCCGACGGCATCACCGTCGTCGGCGGCATTCCCTCGATGACCACCTCGCTCGAGGAAATCGAGAGCTTCGTCACCAAGGCGGATGCATTGACCGTCAATCTCGGCACGCTGGATGCCGAGCGGCGCAAGGTCATCCGGCTGGCGATCGAGATTGCCAATGCATCCGGCAAGCCATGGATCGTCGACCCCGTCCATTGCGATTATTCGCCATCGCGGCTGGAATTCACGCGCGAGCTCATCGCACTTTCCCCGACAATCGTCCGTGGCAATCATGCCGAAATGAGCCTGATCGGCAATGTACCCGACGCGGTGAGGATCGAGACCGGGCCCGTGGATCATCTCCGTGACACGACCCGCAACGTCAGGATCGTCAACGGTCACCCGTGGATGGCGAAGGTGACCGGTACAGGCTGCCTTTCGGGCGGCGTCATCGCAGCTTTCATGGCCGTGGAAAAGGATGCGTTGACCGCGGCGGCCGCAGCCCTTGCCGTCACAGGCGTTTCCGCCGAGCTGGCCGCGAAACAGGCCAGAGGCCCCGGCACATTCGAACCGGCATTTCTGGATGCGCTTTCCGAAATTTCAGGGGAAGACATCATCAATCACGCGAGGATAGAGCATGAACAAGGTTGATTACCGCCTCAACGCATTGGTCGATGCCAGTCTTGCCGATGTCGCGCCCTTACCCGAGCTTGCTTTGGCGGCCGCGCTCAACGGTGCGACCATTCTGCAATATCGCGACAAGCACGGCTCGACGCGCGAAATGATTGACAACGCCCGCGCCATTCATGAGGCTATAGCCGGCACCGGTGTGCCGCTTGTTATCAACGACCGCGTGGATGTGGCGCTCGCCTCCGGCGCTGATGGCGTGCATCTCGGTGCCGATGACATGGATGCGAAGACCGCACGGCGTATTCTCGGCGAAAAGGCGATCATCGGCCTCACCGTCAAGAACCACGCCGATGCTGAACGGGCAGCTTCCATGCCCGCCGATTACGCCTGCATTGGCGGCGTGTTCGAAACGGTTTCCAAGGTGAACCCGGACAAGCCGGTCGGTATCGATGGTTTTGCGACGCTTCGCGCCCTGCTGCGCGAATGGCGGCCGGATATGCCTGTCGGCGCCATCGCCGGTATCGACCTTGCCCGTATACCGTCAGTCATCGAGGCCGGCGCGAATGGCGTCGCGATCATTTCCGCGATTTTCCGGGCAGGCGATATTGCCAGCGCAACCAAGGGCTTCCGCTCTGCAATTGACGCGGCGCTGAAAGCGAGACAGCCATGACATCCATTGCATTGACCATTGCCGGCTCCGACAGCGGCGGCGGTGCCGGCATTCAGGCCGACATCAAGACCTTCTCCGCTCTTGGCGTCTATGCCGCCAGCGTCATCACCGCCATCACCGCCCAGAACACCAGGGGCGTGACCGCGGTGGAGGATATTTCAGTGGCCACCATCGTTGCCCAGATGGACGCGGTTTTTTCCGATCTCGCCGTCAATGCGGTGAAGATCGGCATGGTCTCGCGCATCGAAACCATCGCCGCCATCGCGGAACGGCTGCGGCGGCAATCGCAACCGGTGGTGCTTGATCCCGTGATGGTGGCGACATCAGGCGACCGGCTGCTGCATGAGGACGCCATCGAGACATTGCGGCGGGAGCTTTTGCCGCTCGCGGCCGTCGTCACGCCAAACCTGCCCGAAGCGGCGCTGCTGACCGGCACGCCGATGGCGGAGGCGCAGACGGACATCAACCGCCAGGCCGAGACGATCCTCAAGACCGGTGCAAAAGCCGTGCTCATCAAGGGCGGACATGGCGATGGGCCTGAGAGCACGGATTATCTGTTTGCTGATGGCACCATGCTGGCGCTTGCGGCACCGCGGGTGGACACGAAGAACGACCACGGCACCGGCTGCACGCTGGCGGCGGCGATTACGGCCCACATTGCCAGGGGTTGTGAGCTGCGGGAGGCGGTCGGGCTTTCGAAGGAATATTTGAACGGAGCGCTTGAGGCTGGGCGCGGGCTCGCCGTTGGGAGTGGGCGGGGGCCGGTGCATCATTTTTATCGGTGGTGGTGACGGGATGCCGTAGGAGCGTGGGGCTTACCCCCCTCTGTCCTGCCGGACATCTCCCCCTCAAGGGGGGAGATCGACAAGCGGCTTGCTCACCATTCAATGAGCGAAGTTTCTCACATTGAGAGGATTGCGTGGGACTGAGGCAGAAACCTCACCCAATCTCCCCCCTTGAGGGGGAGATGTCCGGCAGGACAGAGGGGGGTAAGCCGCACGCTCTGCATACTCAATCCCTCACCGAGCCTTCGGCGTCGCCAACACATTCCGGATCGCAAAACTCGAATGAATCCGCGAAACCCCCGGCAGTTTCGATAGAATCTCCTTGTGAATCCGCTCGAAATCCCCCGCACTTTCCGCCTCGCAACGCAGGAAATAATCCGAGCCGCCGGTCATCAGGTAACATTCGCGGATTTCCGGATACCGCCGCACCGCATTCTCGAACCGGTTGAGAAAATCTTCTGTCTGGCGGTCAAGCGTGATCTGCACGATGACCGAGATGACCTCGCCGCCCGCAAGGCCGCTGGTCAGCGCCGTATATCCGCGGATAATGCCCTCCCGTTCGAGAATATCGACCCGGCGCAGACAGGCCGAGGCCGAAAGCCCGACTTCCGCGGCCAGCTTCGCATTGCTGATACGGGCGTTGAGCCGAAGCAGGCGGATGATATGGCGGTCGGTCGCATCAAGTGACGACATAGAAAATTCCAATCAGACAAAGAAAATTGCGCCATTTTGAATTCTATCGCATTTCCTTCGAACAATCGCCAAGAAATTCGATAATCGTTGCAATACTCTCATGGGATAAAAATGAGGGTGAACGACCATGGACATGCAGATCAGCCGCCAGCAGGCAGCCGGTGGTGCAAGCGGCCATCTGAGCATCGATCTCGGCGCATTACGCGACAATTACCTGACCCTTGCGGCCATGGCCCCCGCATCGCAGACGGCAGCGGTCGTCAAGGCAGACGCCTATGGCCTCGGCGCTGATATCGTCTCGCAAACCCTGTTCGACGCAGGCTGTCGCAATTTCTTTGTCGCCCATATCGATGAGGCGCTGGCGCTCCGGCTTCGTCTGTCGGCACAGGCGCGGATTTTCGTGCTCAACGGTCTTCAGCCCGGCAATGAGACCTCCTGCGCCGCCATGGCCGTCACCCCGGTTCTGAACTCGCTGGAGCAGATTGCGCAATGGTCGGCCCATGCGAAAAAGCTTGGCAGGACGCTACCGGCGGCGGTGCAGATCGATACCGGCATGTGCCGTCTTGGCCTCTCCCCCGCAGAGCTGGAAATCCTCACGTCCCAGCCGCAATTGCTCGATGGTATCGACATCGCCTTCGTCATGAGCCACCTCGCCTGCGCCGACGAGCCGGATCATGCCGCCAATGCTCTGCAGCTTGCGGTGATGCGTAAAGCTGCCATTGCTTTTCCTGATGTGCCCGTCTGCTTTTCCAACTCCGGCGGCATATTTCTCGGCAATGACTACCACAATCATCTGCTGCGCCCCGGCATCGCGCTTTATGGCGGCGCACCCTCCGTTGCCCGTCCGAACCCGATGAAGCCGGTCGTGCGTCTCGATCTCGCCGTCATCCAGACACGCACCGTGTCCGCCGGCTCGCTGGTCGGTTACGGCGGCTCCTTCGAAGCCGCAGGCCCCACACGTCTCGCAACAATCGCCGCCGGTTATGCCGATGGCCTGCCACGCTCGCTCAGTAATCGCGGGGCAGCGTGGTACAATGGAATTCGCCTGCCAATTGCCGGGCGCGTTTCGATGGACAGTATCATTCTCGACATATCCGCCCTGCCCGAGGGAACATTAACCCAGGGCAGCCTCGTTCAGATGATAGGGCCTGAACAGACACTGGAAGACATCGCCGAGGATGCGGGCACGATTGCCTATGAAATCCTGACCGGCCTCGGACGCCGTTACCGCCGCAGCTATATTCAGCCGGGAGAAACTCCGGCAGCCGCTTCAACATCAGTCAGTAACAAGTGAGACGATCATGAACGTCACTATCCTCGGAGCCGGCGTTGTCGGCGTGACATCCGCCTGGTATCTGGCCAAAGCCGGACACAAGGTGACGGTGATCGACCGCCAGCCGGCCGCAGCGCTCGAAACCAGCTTCGCCAATGCCGGTGAGGTCTCCCCCGGCTACTCCTCGCCGTGGGCAGCGCCCGGCATTCCGATGAAGGCGATGAAGTGGCTGTTCATGAAACATGCCCCTCTCATCATCCGCCCGACGGCCGATCCGGCGGCGTGGCGCTGGATGGGCCAGATGCTGCGCAACTGCACCTCGGCGCGTTATGCCATCAACAAAAGCCGCATGGTGCGCGTTGCCGAATATAGCCGCGATTGCCTGATGGCGCTGCGCGACGAGACCGGTATTCAATATGACCAGCGCATGCAGGGCACACTGGAGGTTTTCCGTACCCAGAAGCAGTTCGATGCTATCGGCAAGGATGTCGACGTGCTGACCGCCGGCGGTGTACCCTTCGAAATTCTCGACCGTGACGGCTGCGCTGCCATTGAGCCCGGTCTTGCACCCGCCAAGGAGAAGATCGTCGGTGGCCTGCGTCTGCCCGGCGATGAGACCGGCGACTGCTTCATGTTCACCACCGAGCTCGCCCGCATGGCGGAAGAAGCCGGTGTTACCTTCATCTATGATACCGGCATCATGCGTCCCATCGTTGAAGCCGGCCGCATCAAGGCCGTGGAAACCACCAAGGGTCTGGTGGAAGCCGATGTTTTCGTCGCTGCACTGGGCAGCTATTCCCCGCAGTTTGTGCGCCAGCTCGGCCTTGACCTGCCGGTGTACCCGGTCAAGGGTTATTCCATTACCGTTCCGGTCGTGAAGGAAGAGCGCGCGCCTGTCTCGACGGTGATGGACGAGGCCTACAAGGTGGCCATCACCCGGCTCGGCTCGCGCATCCGCGTCGGCGGCATGGCCGAGATCGCCGGTTTCAGCAAGGATCTGCCGGCCGCGCGGCAGGGAACGCTGACCCATTCGGTGGAGGACCTGTTCGGTGGCGCGGGTGATCAGACCCAGGCGAAATTCTGGTGCGGCCTGCGCCCGATGACGCCGGATGGCACGCCCGTCATCGGCGCTACCCGCTACAGCAATCTTTATCTCAACACCGGCCACGGCACGCTCGGCTGGACCATGTCCTGCGGTTCCGCCCGGGTGCTTGCCGATCTCATCAGCGGGACCAAGCCCGAGATCGATACGCACGATCTGGCCATCAGCCGTTACGCCGCCTGAAACGGTCCTGCCGCGCCGCCGCCCGGCGTCGCGGCCTGCAAAACCGGGAGAAGCCCGTTCCAATTCCGGCCGTCAGCGCGCCACAATTCATTCAGCGCCCGTTCAGCAGCGCCGCTATATTTCTTTAACCATCGAATTTGCAACTGGCAGCGCCCCTGCCATCTGGATGGAAGAAGACCATGTCGTCCTTTGCAGCTAAAACCGTTCTGGCCGTCGCCGTTGCCGCAGCGACCATCGTTCCTTTCAACACCGCCTCTGCCGATGACTGGGGCCGCCGTGACCGCCGCGATGCCGCCCTTCTGGGTGGCGTGCTCGGCCTTGCTGCCGGTGTCGCCGTCGGCTCCGCCCTTTCCCGCCCGGCGCCTGTTGACGATGAGCGCGTCTACATCGATCCGCCGCGCCGTTATGAGCCGAGCTACGTTTATGAGGAGCCGGACTACCGTTATTATCAGCCGCAGCCTCAGCCGGTCTACCGCCCGGCCTCTGTGTATCGCCCGGCACCGGTCTATCGTCCGCAGCCTGTTTATGACAGCCGCCCGGTCTATGGCCAGCGCGCCACTTACCGCACCATCGAGCCGTGGACCAACGCATGGTACGACTATTGCTCGCAGCGTTACCGCAGCTTCAACACCCGCACCGGCACCTATACGGATTATGACGGCCAGCGTCATTTCTGCGTCGCGGGCTAATTACGCCAGCGGCTTCCAGCAGGAGAGACAGCAGAAAAGCTGAGCGTCATACTGGCGATGCGCGCCAATGCCTCCTCCGTCATCCTCGCCCTTGAGGCGAGGACCCACACTTTCGAGGGCCGATGGATCCTCGCCTCAAGGGCGAGGATGACCCGAGTGTGGGAAACCCGTCCAAAGCGTTGCAGGCCTTTCACGCCCCCCTCAGTTCTTCACATAATCCGCCCGATTGATGCCGTGGCGTTGCAGCTTGTCATAAAACGTCTTGCGGGCAATGCCGAGCGTCGCAATTGTCTCCGCCACATCCCCATTCGACTGTTCCAGCGTTTCGCGAATGATCCGCGCCTCGATTGCATCCATGCGCTCGGGCAAGGTGCCTGAAGCGGGAATGGCAGCCTGTGCAACGGGTGCGGCGGCAGCTTCTGTTTCCAGTCCCAGAACCACTCTTTCGGCGAAATGCCCGAGTTCGCGCACATTGCCCGGCCAGTCATGCTCCTGAAGCCGACGGGAAATGCCGGCGCTGATTTGCGGCACGGGCATGTTGAAGCGATTGGCGGCCTTGGTGACGAAGTGGGAAAACAACAGCGGAATATCCGCCTTGCGTTCCCGCAGCGGCGGTATCGACAGGGTCACCACATTCAGCCGGTAATAAAGATCCTCGCGAAAGGTACCGCGCTCAGTCGGATCGCCGAGATCGACCTTGGCCGCCGCCACCACGCGGATATCGACCGGCCGCTCCTCATTCGAACCCAGCGGCGAGACCTCGCGCATTTCCAGCACGCGCAGCATCTTCACCTGCACGGCAAGCGGCATGCTTTCAATCTCGTCCAGAAACAGCGTGCCGCCGCTGGAATGCTCGATACGGCCGACGCGCTTCTTCTGGGCGCCGGTAAAAGCGCCCGGCTCATGGCCGAAAAGCTCGCTTTCGATCACCGTTTCCGGCAGTGCCCCGCAATTCAGCGCCACAAAATTTCCCCGCGAGCGCTTCCTGCTCCAGCGGTGCAGCGCCGTCGCCACCACTTCCTTGCCGCTGCCCGTCTCACCCGCCACCAGCACATCCACATCCGTATCGGCAATGTGACGGAGCGTGGTGCGCAGGCGCTCCATGGCGGGCGTCTGGCCGATCAGCGGCAGATCGTCCTCCGCCTGTCCCGCCGCCCGGCGAAGCGCGCGGTTTTCCAGTACGAGACGGCGTTTTTCCAGCGCACGGCGCGCGCTCTCCACCATGCGCTCGGCCGGAAAGGGTTTTGCTATGAAGTCATAGGCGCCGTTGTGAAGCGCATCGACCGCCATGGGTACATCACCGTGGCCGGTGATGAGGATAACCGGCAAATCAGCATCGATCTTGCGGACATGGTCGAAGAATTCGAGGCCGGTCAAGCCCGGCATGCGCACATCGGTGATAATGACGCCGTCGAAATCCTCGCTCAGAGCCGCAAGCGCCTGTTCGGCACGGGAAAAGGAGGTGACCGGCAATCCGTCGAGTTCCAGCGTCTGCACCATCGCCTTGCGCAGCTGCGAGTCGTCATCCACCAGGAAAATGGTTCCATCCGCCGTCATGTCATGCTCGCTTCAGATATACGGAAAAACACGTGCCCGCCTCGCCGCCCGCCACCTCGATACGTCCGCCATAGTCCGAAGCAATATCGTTGGAGATGACGAGGCCAAGCCCGAGGCCGCTTTCCTTTGAGGTGTTGAAAGGCGAAAACAGCTGGGCGCGAATGTCTTCGGGAATTCCACCGCCATTGTCGCTGACTGAAAGTACGACCATGTCGTCCTCCTCACGCACACGCACCTCGACATGCGCATTGTCAATCGCTTCAGTGGCTTCCAGAGCGTTTTGCAGAAGGTTGATGAGGATCTGCTCCAGCCTGATACGGCTGCCCAGCACCTTCAAATCCTGATCGGGAAGCGCAATATCCAGCGCATCCATCTGCCCGGAAAAACGGCTGCGCAACAGCATGACCGCGCCTTCGATGACCAGTTTGAGGCTGACCGGCTCGGCGGCGGTGCGGCCCTTGCGGGCCAATATCTTCAGGTCACCGGTAATCGTGCCGATACGCTCGGTCAGGGCCGCGATGTTTTCGAGGTTTTCGGTCGCCTCGGACAAACGGTCGCGTTTCAGCAGGGTGCGGGCATTGTCGGCAAAGGCGCGGATCGTCGCCACCGGCTGGTTGATTTCATGCGCCACACCCGCCGCCACCTGGCCGAGAATGGAAAGGCGGTTGGCCTGCACCAGCTCATGCTGCACATTGCGCAACTCGCTCGTTGTCTTTTCATGCAGGGCGATTTCCGCCTGCAGATGGTCACGGGTCTTCGTCAGGTCGCGGGTTCGCTCCTGCACCTTCATTTCCAGCTCCGCGCGGGCGCGCTGCTCCTCTTCCTTTTCCTTGAGCGTCTTGTGCCGGCGCCACAGCCACAGGGCCGAAAGACCCATCAGCGGCATCAGCGTCGCCAGCGCCACCACCCGGCCCTCGCGGATGGCGGCGTTCAGCGCCGGCGCTACGGGTTGCAGGTAATGCAGGGTCCATGAGGTCGTCGGCACCGGTGTTTCCAGCCGCAGATAATCGCCGCGCTCCCGCCCCGGCTCATCGACATGGATCAGCGGAACATCATCGCCCGATGAGCGGGCCGGCCGGAAAGGCAGGATCGCCAGCGTCTCATTGCCGAATTGCAGGCTTTCGGAAATCACCTTTCGCCGCGCCTCGTCAATCGGTGCAACGGTCTTGAAGCGCCATTCCGGCACGCTCGTCATCAGCACGACGCCGTTTCTGTCGACCACATAAACCGGCTTGCCGCCAATGTTCCAGTCCGATTCCAGACGGTTGAATTCCACCTTGGCGATGACAACACCAAGCGGCCGCCCGTCCGCAGCATCGATGCGGCGGGAAATATAAAGACCCGGCCGGCGGCTGACATTGCCGAGCGCATAATGTTCGGACATGCCGGTCTTCATTGCCGCCTGAAAATATTCGCGGAACGCATAGTTGGAGCCGACGAAGCTGTCCTCCTCCCGCCAGTTGCTGGAAGCGATGGTGAGACCGGTTGGCCCGGTCACATAGATGACCGACGACTGCGTGCCTTCAATCAGCCCCTCCAGCTTGCGGTTCAGCCGGTCGATGGCAACGGCGTCGCCGCCATCCAGCGCGGTGGCAAGATCGGGATCGCCTGACAGAACCAGTGGAATGGCGCGCGGCCGCTCCAGCGCGACGTTCAGCAAAGCAATCTTCAGTTCGGCATCGGTTGACGCCTCGAAACCCGCCGTTCGCATCGCCTGATGACGGGCGAATTCATCGGCCACCAGCAGCACACCAAGACTGACGAGCAGCCACAGGCCAGCCAACGCCAGCCATTGCGCGCGACGTTTCGCCTGAGAATGAGGTGCCTGATCCTGATAGGTCATGCGTCAATTGTGCGGATTTACACACAGACCGCAAGAGGCATTGTCCGGAATTCCGCACAAATGCCTATGAGCCGGCAAAGCGTCCATAAAAAGTACTTTTTAAATCAGCCAGTTACGGCAAATGAGCAAGTCTGGCATGCGTATTGCACATGACTCCGCAATCGGCGCGAAGCCGTCAACGTCACGGCGAACCCGGGAGGCCAATAAAGGCAGGGTGAGGCCGAGGAGGAAAAAACATGATCGATACGACAGCCGTGGCCGCAGGCCACGCCAAGCAGCCATTTTACAAGCACCTGTATTTCCAGGTTCTGGTCGCCATCATCGCCGGTATCGCGCTTGGCCATTTCTATCCGGCCTTCGGCGAACAGCTGAAGCCGCTCGGCGACGGTTTCATCCGCCTCGTCAAGATGATCATTGCTCCCGTCATCTTCCTCACCGTCGCAACCGGTATCGCCGGCATGAACGACATGAAGAAGGTTGGGCGCGTGGCCGGCAAGGCCATGATCTACTTCCTCATCTTCTCCACGCTCGCACTCATCGTCGGCCTCATCGTCGCCAATACCGTGCAGCCGGGCGCTGGCATGAACATCGATCCGGCCACGCTGGATGCCAAGGCCGTCGCGACCTACGCCGACAAGGCCCATGAGCAGACCATCACCGGCTTCCTGATGAACATCATCCCGACCACCATCGTCGGCGCATTCGCCAGCGGTGACATTCTCCAGGTGCTGTTCTTCTCGGTTCTGTTCGGCATCGCACTCGGCATTGTCGGCGAAAAGGGCAAGCCCGTCACCGATTTCATGCATGCCCTGATGTATCCGATCTTCAAGCTGGTCGCGATCCTGATGAAGGCCGCCCCCATCGGTGCTTTCGGCGCCATGGCCTTCACCATCGGCAAATACGGCATCTCGTCCGTCACCAACCTCGCCATGCTGATCGGCACCTTCTACATCACGTCCTTCCTGTTCGTGTTCGTGGTTCTCGGCGCCGTCTGCCGCTACAACGGCTTCTCCATCGTCGCGCTCATCCGCTACATCAAGGAAGAACTGCTGCTGGTTCTCGGCACCTCGTCTTCGGAAGCCGCTTTGCCGGGCCTGATGAGCAAGATGGAAAAGGCCGGTTGCAAGCGCTCCGTCGTCGGCCTCGTCATTCCCACCGGTTACTCCTTCAACCTTGACGGCACCAACATCTACATGACGCTGGCGGCCCTCTTCATCGCGCAGGCAACCGGTATCCACCTGTCCTTCGGTGAACAGATCCTGCTGCTGCTCGTTGCCATGCTCTCCTCCAAGGGCGCGGCCGGCATCACCGGCGCTGGTTTCATCACGCTCGCTGCAACGCTCTCCGTCGTGCCTTCCGTTCCGGTTGCCGGCATGGCGCTGATCCTCGGTATCGACCGCTTCATGTCGGAATGCCGCGCGCTCACCAACTTCGTCGGTAACGCCGTCGCCACCATCGTCGTCGCCCGCTGGGAAGGCGAACTGGATCAGGACCAGCTTGCCCGCGTGCTCAGCGGCCAGGAAGAAATCTCCGGCATTGCCGATGTGGATACGGCACTGCCGGCATCGGTTCAGCCCGCCGAATAATAAGACCTCCCAAGGTCCGGCCTGTCCCGGCTCCGTCCGGACAGGCTCTTACAAGAAGGCCGGCGCATCATGACCGATGCGCCGGCCTTCCACGTTCAGATACAATTGTGAAAACAGTTCTTATGGCAAGACAGATGCTGTAGAGCCAGACGGGACCGAATGGATGAACGGAGTCGGCATCACATGAAGAACCTGTTTCTGGCCTGGCAATTCTGGGCACTGCTGTCAGCGGCTTTTGCGGCGCTCACCGCCATTTTTGCGAAGATCGGCATCGAGAACGTCAATTCCGATTTCGCCACCTTCATCCGCACCATCGTCATCCTCGCCGCCGCCGGCCTGATGGTTTACATCACCGGTAACTGGCAGCAGCCCTCCACCATTTCGGGGCGGACCTGGTTGTTCCTCGTGCTTTCAGGGCTGGCGACCGGCGCATCGTGGATATGTTATTTCCGGGCACTGAAAATCGGCGATGCCGCCCGCGTCGCCCCCATCGACAAGCTGAGCGTCGTCTTCGTCGCCGTCTTTGCGGTGCTGTTTCTGGGGGAAAGGCTGTCGTTGCCGAATTGGCTCGGCGTGGTCCTGATCGCCTGCGGCGCAGTGCTCGTGGCCTACAGGGGATAAGCCAGCCGAGCAGGAACGCTCGGCTAGCGCAATCGATAAGATCGTCAGCCGCGTGCGGCCGCGACCTTGTCCAGTCCGCGTTTCACGCCAGCGAATAGCTCATCCAGTTGCTCCGCCGTGATGATCAGCGGCGGGCAAAAGCAGATGGATTCGCCGATCGGTCGGGTGATGACACCCTCCTCCTCGATGGCGGCGGCAATGGCGAGCGTCGTATCCCCGGCCTTCAGGCCTTCCCATGGCTTCACTTCCAGCGCGCCAAGGAGACCGACGCCACGCGAGGAATGAATGAGCGGATGATCGGCAAGCGCCTTCAGATGATCAAGAAATTTGCCCTCCAGCCGGGCGACATTGCCGACCAGATCCCGCTCCTGAATGATCTTCAGGTTTTCCAGCCCCACCGCCGTCGCGACCGGATGACCGGAAGCGGTGTAACCATGGCCGAAGGAGCCGATACGGTCGGACTCATCGGCAATCGGCTGGTAAAAACTGTCATTCATGATGATCGCCGAAAGCGGCATGTAGGACGACGAAATCTGCTTGGAAACGACAAGCACATCCGGCTTGATGCCATAGGTCTCACAGGCAAACATCTTGCCGGTGCGGCCAAAACCGCAGATAACCTCATCCACGACAAGCAGAATGTCGTATTTCTTCAGGATCGCCTGCACGCCTTCCCAATATCCTTCCGGCGGCAGGAGAACCCCGCCGGCGCCCATCACCGGCTCGCCCCAGAAGGCGGCGACGGTTTCGGGACCTTCGCGAAGGATCAGGTCCTCCAGCTCCTTCAGGATACGCGCGGTGAAATCCGCTTCGCTTTCGCCATCCTTGCCGAAATGCACATAGGAGGGGCAAGCGGTATGCAGCATACGGTCCAGCGGCAGATCGAAGCTTTCATGGTTGCGCGGCAGGCCGGTGATCGAGGCTGATGCGATCGTCACGCCATGGTAACCCTTGATGCGGCCGATGATCTTTTTCTTGTCCTTCTTGCCGAGCGCATTGGAGCGATACCAAACCATCTTGGCGACCAGATCATTCGCCTCGGAACCGGACGAGGTGAAGTGCACCTTCGACATCGGCACCGGCGAAAGCTCGATCAGCAATTCGGCGAGATCAACGGATGGGCCATGCGTCTTGTAGGAGAAGGTGTGGTAATAGGGCAGCTTCTGCATCTGCTTCGTTGCGGCATCCACCAGCCGCTGCTCGCCAAAACCGAGCGCCACCGACCACAGCCCCGCCATTGCCTCGATGTAACGCTTGCCGCTGCTGTCGGTGACATAGATGCCCTCGCCGCTTTCGATCACCAGACCGCCGGTCTTTTCGAATTTGCGCAGGTTGACGTTCGGGTGCATCTGATAGGCGATATCGCGTGCCTCGACGGAATTCGGCAGGATGGTCATCGGTAAAGGCTCCGTTCGTTTGGATGAGCTTGAAGCGTCAGACGTGCTGGCCGCCATTGATGTGAATTTCCGCGCCATTAATGTAGCTCGACTGGTCCGAGCAGAGGAAATAGATGGTCTGCGCCACCTCGGCGGTGGTGCCGAGCCGGCCGAGCGGCACCTGCGCCTCCACCAGTTCGGCGGTGCCGGGAGAGAGGATGGCGGTGTTGATCTCGCCCGGGGCAATGGCATTGGCGCGCACGCCGCGCGGACCGAATTCATGCGCCAGTTCCCGCGTCAGCGCCGCAAGCGCTGCCTTCGATGTGGCATAGGCCACGCCGGCAAAAGGATGCACGCGCGAGCCGACAATCGAGGTGACATTGACGATGGAGCCTTTCGCCGCCTCCAGTTCCGGCAAAAGCGCGCGGGCGAGCAGCGCCGTGGAAACGAGATTGACATTGAGCACCCGTGTCCAGATATCCGCCGTCGTATCCATGACACCGAGACGGCTTCCGCCGTCACCCTTGGGCGAAATTCCGGCATTGTTGACGAGCGCGGCAAGCTTGCCTTCCGGCAGGCGCGAACGAACCTCGTCGGCAAGCTCCTCAATGCGTGACAAGTCCTCCAGATCGGCCTGGATATGGCTCTCCCGCGCCGAGGGCCAGCGGCACTCCTCCGAAAAAGGTTGCCGCGATACGGTAAGGATTCTCCAGCCTTTTTCCTGAAACAGCTTGACGGTGGCATGCCCTATTCCCCGGCTCGCACCGGTGAGAAGCATATAAGGAACAGCCATAAGAGAACTCCTGTGCCATGCGGATCGTTGAGCCGACCGCGCATTCAGCCCGCATGTTAGAGAGTTACAATCGACGGACAAGGGGTTTTTTGTCGCGGCGCGTCGATGCCGAACCTGCCGCGGGCTAATCCCATTTGATGTGAGCCTTTCACCCGAACGGAATATTTGAAGGCGGCCATTTGCCCATAGAATGAAGCCTCCCGATTTTGTGATCCGTATTGGGAGGGGACACATGCGCATCGACATCATCGACACCGACGCCGGCTTCGAAGCGATCCGGCAAAACTGGGAATCGGTATTCATGGCCGACCCGCATGCGCGGCACTTCCTCTCCTGGGGCTGGCTTCGCGATTATATGCCGCGCCGCAGGCGCTGGTTCATCCTGGCGCTCAGGGAGCGTCCGGAAGGCTCGCCCTATGTGGCGTTTTTCCCGCTGCGCATCGTCACCGAACCGGACAAGAAAACCGGCCGGTTTCACGACAGCATCGTCATGGCCGGCAATGCGGCCGCCGATTACACCGGCTTCATCACCCTGCCGGACTATGAAAATCATGCCATTGCCGGTTTCTGCTCCTATATTCGCCAGCAGAACTGGACCGAACTGAAGCTCGATTATCTTTCCGGGCCGCCGGAACGGCGCGACGCGATGATCCGCGCGCTTCAGGGACCACTCGTGATGTTCCGGGACAACATGCCGACCAACCCCTACAACATCAACAATTGCATCTGCCCGGTCGTCACCCTGCCGGACACGTTCGACGGTTATCTCGAAAGCCATATGAGCAGCCAGACGCGACAGAAGCTCCGGCGATTTCTCAGAAAGGTGGAGGGTGGCGACGAATACCGCATCACCTTCGCGACGGACGAAACGATCAAACGGGACATGGACGTCCTGTTCGATTTCTGGCGTATCCGCTGGGCGCCGCACAAGGGCAAGGAACGCACGGAACTGCTGATCGGCGCAACGCGCCAGATGCTGATGGACTGCCAAAGGCGCGGCGATCTGGAGGTGCCGGTCCTGTGGTACGGCGATCAGCCGCTCGGCGCGCTCGCCAACATCATCGACCGGCGGAAGATGTCGATACTGTTTTACATTACCGGCCGCGACGAGAACTGGAAAACCCCCTCACCCGGGCTGGTGCTGCATGGCCACTGCATCCGCAGGGCCATCGAGCAGGGTTTCAAGACCTATGATTTCCTGCGCGGCAACGAGCCTTACAAATATTTCTTCGGACCGGAGGAGCAGAAGCTCAGCTGCACGCTGTTTCGCACCCGCTCGGGCGACAATCTCGGCGGCACGCTGCATCCGCGCAGCATCCGCTTTGTCTATGAACAGGGCCTAAAATTCTACAAGACCGGCAAGAAGGCCGCAGCCAATATCGCCTTCGGTCAGGTATTGGCCGCCGCGCCGGAACATTCCGGGGCACAATTCGGGCTGGCCAATCTGTCCTTTGACCGTGGCGAGTTCCGGGAAGCGGAAATAGCCTATCTGGCGCTTCTCGCCGGCGGTCAGGACCCGCTTCTGCTCTGGCTGCGCATCGGCGAGGCGCGGCTGGCGCAACAGCATTATCACGAGGCATCCGAGGCCTTCCGTCAGGTGACCAACCGCGCGCCCTTCCACCGCGAGGCACTTTATAAATGTGCCGTCGCCCTCATCGCCGCCGAAAGGGCGATGGAAGGCGCCGAGATCCTCGACAGGCTGCAGCATTACCATTCGGACGATGCCGCGCATCTGGAATATGCGGAAAAAGCCCGCGCTGCCCTTGCCCGGCTGGAACTCGCAAAGACCAAGGTGCCGCTGCCTGCGGATGCCATCACACTTGCCGCCAAACCAAAGGCGGCGGGCAAGCGCTGGCACCCGCCAAAGGTTTTGCATTGAAGGCAATGATCTGTAAGTTGCGGCAGGAAAAACCGGCCGGCCGACTTGCAAGGATTTTTGATGTTTCTGACCAACAAGGACATGCTCGATCTCGTCGAGCTTCGCCATGATCTGCACCGTCATCCGGAGGTTTCCGGCGAAGAGAAGGAAACGGCGCGGCGCATCCGCACCTTTCTTGACGGGGCAAGACCCGACCGGCTGCTCGCCGATCTTGGCGGCCACGGCGTTGCCGCTATCTATGACAGCGGTAAAAGCGGCCCGTCGATCCTGATCCGCTCGGAACTCGATGCGCTGCCGATCCATGAAAAAAGCGGGGCCGAACACCGCTCCGGCACCGACGGCAAGGGCCATCTTTGCGGCCATGATGGCCATTCCACCATTCTGACGGCGCTTGCGCTCGGCCTTTCCCGGCAGCGACCCGGCAGCGGTCGCATCATCCTTTTATACCAGCCCGCAGAGGAAACCGGCGCAGGCGCCGCCGCCGTCCTCGCCGATCCGCGTTTTGCGGAGATAAAACCCGACTACTCCTTTTCGCTTCACAACCTGCCCGGTCTTCCGTTCGGCCATGTCAGTGTGGTGGAGGGGCCAGTCAATTGCGCATCGCGCGGCGTCAAGATCCGCCTCGCCGGCAAGACGGCGCATGCTTCCTCCCCCGAACACGGCGTCTCCCCCATGCGGGCGATATCCCGGCTGATGCCGGCCTTGACGGATCTTGGTTCCGGCTTCCCGCCCGAGCCTGATTTCTCGATGGTGACAATCACCCATGCCGTCATGGGCGAGGCCGCCTTCGGTATTTCCCCGGCTGACGCGGAAATCTGGGCGACACTCAGGACGCTGACGGACGACCGGATGGAAAGGCTCTGCGCGGCCGCGGAAACGCTCGCGAAGAAGGTGGCGGACGAACAGCAACTGTCGCTCGACATCGCCTATGACGATATCTTCCTGCATTGCGAAAACACGCCGGAGGCGGTGGCGCATATCCGGCGGGCGCTGGATGAGGAGAAAATCTCCCACGGTTCGGAAGGGTTGCCGATGCGCGCCTCGGAGGATTTCGGCCGTTTCCGCGCCGTTTCGTCATCCGCCATGTTCTTTCTCGGCGCAGGCGAAGACTATCCCAACCTGCACAATCCCGATTATGACTTCCCCGATGATCTGATCGAAATCGGCGCGCGCATCTTCATGCGTATCATCCGCAACCTGACAGACGCGGGATAGCAGCGGCCAGGCTCTGGCCGCCGCCCGTCAGCCGCCGCCCTGCGGACCGTTGCTCGGCCGGGCGGCACGCACCGCCGCCAGTCCCTTGATGCCATCCTGATGGCCGGTGGAAGCAAGGCTTTCGAAAATCTGGGCGGCATCGGCATAACGGCGCATGGCAAGATAGGAATAACCGCGCAGCACCATCAGGTCCGTTCGCTCGTCGGCGAGCCGCGAACGCTGATCGAGCAGGAGAAGCGTTTCCGCATAACGCTTCGACTGGAAGGCGGAAACCGCCCTGTCCGCCAGGATGGAGACCTGCAACTCCGTGGCGCGCGGACGGTCCATACGCGATTTCGTCGCCGAGACGGCGGCATGGTCCGTCAGCCCCATGCGCAGATAGGCAAGGCTCTGGCCATAGGCCGCATCGCTTTTGACGGTCGACTGGCCGCCGGCAATGGCGGATTCGAAGGCCTTCAGCGCTTCCGCCGGCCGGTTCGTCTCCATCAGGCACCAGCCAAGATCAAGCGCCTGCTGCGGCGGCAGGCGCTGCGGATCGGGATAGGCGGCGCAGGAACGCGGGCGTGACGCGGTCCTGTTGGTCTTCTGGGTCTGCGCCGGCAGGCGCGCCTGCTTGCGCGATGGTTCCGCGGCAGGCTGCTGGATAACCGGCTGGCCATAGCTGACCGGCGCTCCAGCCTGCGGCGCGGAAGACGTTGACGCCATCGGCTGCGGCGTTGCGGCAACAGGCGGCGCGGTTACGGGCGCAGGCGGCTGGCCGGACTGGTCGACCATGCGGGCCGTCCCCACATCCGCGATACGCTGCGAGCGGCTTGCCCATTGCTGCTGAATGCCGCGCAGGCCTGCAAGATTGCGCAGGTCATGATAGCTGACCGCCATGCCATAAGCCGACGGTTCGTCATCCGCTTTCCAGCCAAGCGCGGTGCCGAACCATTGCAGGGCAAGCTGCGTCTGCCGGAAGGCGAGCGAATACCAGCCGAATTGCTGTGCAGTCGCCGCATCCTTGCGCGCCACCGTCTCGGCGGCAATGCGCTGCAGCACATCCGGCGGCAGCACGATGGGCGGCTCCAGCGCCAGGAGATTGGCTGTCGCGGCAAGATAGGTCGCCAGCGCATCATCGGATGCCGTACGCCATTTATACATGACGTCCTCGGCCTCGCGAGGCTCGTTGCGGTCGATCAGAGCCAGCGCCAGCCCTTGCGAGGCCGAAGCGCTGTCCTCCTCTTCCCGCGCCTTGCGGAACCATTTTTCCGCCTCCGTCATGTTCTTCTGGCGGATATTGTACCAGCCGAGCAGCAGCGCATCGCTCGCAAGCCTGTCGGTCTCGGCAAGCCTTTCAAGCCGCATCAGATAGGCGGAGGGAACGGAAATGCCCTCTTTTTCTCCCGCCTTCGCCACGAACTGGCGGGCGAGATCGTTCTTCACCGGCTCGAACTCCAGCTGGCCGTCGGCTCCGGGCTTTTCCTTGGCAAGCAGTTCGCCGATCATTTCCGCCGGCAGAAGCGCAGATGCTTTCTGCACGGTGGCGAGCCTGTCGCTTGCAACCGTGCAATTGTTAAGAATGTAGAGATAGGCGTCCCGCGCCCGTCCCATCCGGTCGGTATTGGCGAAGGCATCGGCAACCCGCCACAGGACATCAACCTCGCTGCAGGTCAGCAATCCCGGATTGTTGGCAGCCGTATCCACCACCGTCGCATATTGCTTGAGATCGGACGCATTGACGAGCCGCTGGCGAGCCTCGGCAAGGGAAAGCATGCCCGTCAGATTATCCGGCGGCTGCCAGCCAGGTTCGGCCTGCTGCCGGTCGGCAATCGCCTTTCTTACCTCGGCATAGCGGCCATTGGTATAAAGCTGCCACATGGCATCCAGCCGGGGATCGCCATTTTCCGGAATGGCGAGAGGATCGGCGGGCGGCGTCCAGTTGGGGTAGAGCGTGCGCAGCCGAGCTATTTCGGCCTGCAGGCGCTGGGTATCGCCCCTCGCCGCAAAATAGCGCAGCGCGCTGAGATCGACATCAGGCATATTGGCCGACGCCGGCTGGCCGGCGCGGGACGCAGGTGCCTGCGCCGTCAGCATTTGCGGTGTTTGCCCGCCGGTCGTCGTCACCGGCTGCGGGTCGGTCGCCGGCACCGTCACCGGTGGCGTCGCCGGCTGCGTCACCTGCGCCACCTCGCGGTTCTTGAGAAATGCATTGATCTGCGCCGGATTGGCTGCCGCCGGAGAAACCCGCTGCGCCGCACGGTTATCCCCCACCGCCGATGTATGCATGTCCGACACCCGTCCGAGAATGCTGTCACGCCAGTGGAAGGCGGCAAGCCCGATCAGAAGCAGGATGAGAGCCGAGGTCGACAGAGGTTTGTTCATCGGCATTCCCCGTTATTCCTTGCCAGAAACGACAATGCCAGAAGATGCAATGTGGAAGGATAATAAAGTGTTGGCTGGAAGTTTTTAAGCTCGGCGGGAATGGTCGAGCCGCCGGCAACGCAGTCCGCCAGTGCCGGAATGACCCGATAGCCGGGGTCGGACAGCACATCCTTGACCGCCCCGCTTTTCAGGTCGAAAGTGCCGGCAGCACCATCGTCCAGCGTCATACCGCTTTTCAGCCGCGCAAGCAGTTCGGGCGATCCCGTTTTCGCCCGTGCGAGATAAAGCGGTATGCGCACCGCATTGTAACCGAATTCCGGCGGGAAACCCGCCGCCGGCTGCGGCTTCGTTTTCACAGACACCCAGTCCGCCGGCAGTTTCCTGTCACTGAAGGCGAAGGCGCCGACCTGTGCCGCGCCGTCATCGGCAATCGCTTTCCAGAGCGGCGACGGGGCGACTAAGTTGAGGACCGGAAAGGCTTCGAAAATCAGATAGGACGGATTGACCACCGGACCATCCTTACGGTCATCCTCACCAAAACCGCTGGCGGCCGGCAAAAGCAGCGTTCGCCCGCCGCGCTGCACTACGGTCTTCTTCAGGATGGCGGATGCGATGGCTGCGGACGCCTCGGCGTAATCCTGCCGGTTCCATTGGCCGGCGGCGAGCGCCAGCGCATAGGCAATCAGGATATCGCCATCGGTCGCATTGTTGATATCAGTGACATGCGGCCGGGTGCGCGGATCCCATTTCCACGCGGAAAGCCCGTCATCACGAACCAGCAGCTCGGTGCGCGTAAAACTCCAGATCAGTTCGAAATCGGCAATGTTGTCGGAAAGCACGGCGAGCCACATGCCGTAACCCTGCCCCTCGCTGTGGCTTATATTGCCGTTGCCGGTATCAATGATGCGCCCACCGGGATCGAGGAAGGCGTCCTTGTAGGCAGACCACGCTTGCGGCGATACGGATGCGGCGCGGCCGGCGGAGATACCCACAATCAGCGCCATCGCGGACAGGCAGACAATGCCGGCAAGTTTCGAAATCCAGCCCGTCATCGGTGTCGCCCCATCAGGCGCAGCATCACGAAGGTAGCGAAGCCCAGAAGCGACACGAACCCTATGAATGCCAGCGAATAGGAAAGCACGTTGGATGATAGCCAGTTGGCGGCGATCAGTCTCCAGTTGGAGAGTGAAAACGCCCCCGTTATATAAAAATACGGCCGTTCCACCTCAACTGTTTCGACCTTTTCCGCAGCCGCGTCGTAAGCGGCAACCCGTCCGGTGACATCGCCCCAGCGGTTCTCGCGCGTCATCGCCGACATGCCGTCGAGCAGTTCCGCCGAGGTCGGCGCAGTGGCAAGCGTCCAGACGCCATCGCCGGAGGGGCTGAGCCCCTGCGCCAGCATGAAGGAGACGTTGGCGGGCGGGGCATAGGGCTGCTCGGCCGCCGGCAGGAAACGGAGCGTATCCGAACTCAGGTCGAAATTGCGCTTCATCCATTCCTCGAAGGACGAGACCTGCCCTTCCCAGACACCGCCATCAACCCGCTGCCGCCAGTCATTGAACAGGGTTTCGCTGTTTTGGACCGGCGGCTGCACGCCGGTTCCCACTTTCCACGCGACCTGGCTTGAGGGAGCGAGATTGAACTGGCTGATCAACGCCTGCGGGAATTGCGAGACCGTCCCGACGAACAGCGCATCGCGATCACCGATCACCAGCGGCGAGGCAACGGTCTCGACATTGATCGGATGTCCCGCAACGCTCGCAAGCCGGCTGATGAGCGTTGCCGCCGCCGACATGGTGTCGGTATCGAACCGGTCGAGAGAGAGCGCGACCGGGCTTCCGGCGGCCCTGTAGGGCTGGCCGGCGCCGGCCATCGCCGCGAGATCCGGCTTGCGGCCGATCCGGGCATAATCCGGAATATGGATTTCGGTGGTGTCGAACAGGGCAAAGCGCGGCGTCGTGCTGGCCGGCGCACCGGGCGCGCAGGTCTGATCCTGCGCCGTCATCAACACCGCTTCGATCGTCACCTTGTTCGGCCCCGGTTTCAGGTGACGCATCGTGACGTTGATGGGCAGATGCCGGAAAATACCGCCACCATTGTTGGAGATCGGTACCGTCGAGGCAATCTGGTCGTTGACGTAGATATCGATATGGCTGCCCGGCAAAACCTGCGAAGAATAGGCCGCGTCGAGCAGCAGCGATGCCTCGCCATAGGCCGAGGCATAAAAATCGGCGGGCAGGCCGATATAAAATTCGTTGCGGAAGCGGCGCCCGCTGAACTCGGTGCTTTCGAGGCCAAGTTCGGAAAGCGCAATACGGCGATCCGACATGATGAGCGGAACGTCAGGCGCATGCCAGCTACGGGTCGAGAACGTCGTCCTCTGGGCGCCCGGCGTCCGCGAGATCGACGAAAACAGCGTCTCTATCGCCGCCTGCACCGCCTGCGGTGTGGGGCCGCTGACAAAAAGAGGTGAGAGGCCACCCGGCGCGGCTGTGCCAAAACCGGCAAAGGCGCCCGCCGATGCCTCAGGCGGCAACACGCCAGCCAGGCCCGTGATCTCCCGGGCGGTGCCCACCAGAACCGTCAGCGTTCCCGCCTTGCGCTCAGTGGAAGGGGCCGTCACGAAGCGGATCGTCTGGTTCGGCATCTGGGTTCTAAGCGCCAGCGCCTGCGACAGCCGCAACAGCGAATCGGCAAATGCCGGATTGCCGAGAGCCGGCGCGACGATCTCGATCGACGTCGTGGCCTTGCCGTCCGGCCCGGTCGCCTGGATATCGTCCATATTGGCAAAGGTGCCGGCGACATCGGCATTGAAGCCAATATAGGTATTGGCCGGGTTGACGTCGGTCCACAAATCATAGGTGGACTGGATCGTGCAATCTGTCCGGTGCCGCTGCTGCACGCCGAGCGTGACGAGATTGGTCCCGACCTGCAAGACACCGGGCGGGATCTTCAGGGAAACGTTGCCTTCGCCGTCGGGCGCTTCGATCCGCGCCGCGTCCAGCGGAACATTGTTCAGGCTGACCTGAAAATTCGAGCTTTCGGGTGCAACCACAATGGCGTTCTGATAGCCGATATTGAGCGAGACGGCAGCCCCCGCCTGCTCGGGGGTCAGATAGATGCCCCATTGCCGCCGATCCATCTCGCCGGAAAGGCTGAGCTTCTCATAAGGCAATATATAACGGCGGCGGCTGTCAGCAGCGGATGAGGACGACCGAGGCGGCGCAGGTCTTGCCCCTTCCTGAAGCGGAGGAACGGCAACAGCCGGTGCAGGCGATGCGACCGGAGGCTGCGATGCGGGCGCGGGCTGAACGGCAAATGGCGGCGGCGCAGACGGCTGGACCGGCGTCGATGCCGGAGGCTGCTGGCGAGGCACGGCGGGAGGAATGACGGGCGGCGACACTGGCGCAGGGGCGGTCTGGGCAGGCCTTTCCGGCGACATGTCGAAAGGCGAGGACTGCGCCATCGCACCGGTTGCGGCGACACCCCACATCAATGCTGTCAGGGAACCCCTGATCATGCTGCTGCCGGTCATTTCACAGCTCCGGCAGGTTTGGTGCTTCGGGAGGCCGGCCGCAGCGCACGGGCCAGATAAAAGAGGCCGCGCTGCGTCTGGAACAGCGATATGGCCAGAAAGATCGCCGTGCCACGGATGAGACCCGGGTTCTTGCGGCGCACGCGCTGGAATTCGCTCCATTGTTCGGAATTGGCGAAGATCAGGTCGGCGATCAGCCGGTGATCGACGGCGCGTTGCGGCGAGAAGGTGCAGCCGATCGAAATGAAACCTTCGCCACGCACCGTCCGGACCACGTTGATGGGCATGGTTTCCGGCACGCCTTCGCTATGCGGCTTGACCTTCACGATGGCCGTCATGTTCTTTTCGACGGTTGCGGCGCTGTCGAAAAGATTGATCAGCAAGCCATGCACGGAGACATTGTCGATGGAGGCGGGCACCCACGTGTCGCTGCCCTCAAGCTTCACCTCGCAGCGCCGCTTGACGGTGATGCGCCGCGATGCCGACTTGTCACCACGCTCGGAAACGACACCGAGCGCGCAGCCCGCGAAGATGAGATTGAGCAGGTTCCAGCCGCCAACGACGAGTGTCACATCGGCCTTGTAGGGCTCGCTGTAGATGCGCCATGCGGCAAACGCCATCGCCACCACCAGAAGCGCGAAGATGACGAAGAAGGGCCGGCTGATTTCCGAAAGCCGCGCCTCGGCAATGGATTCATCCTTCGCCGTCACCTTGAAGGTCGGCTTGCCCGGATTGAAGATCACGGACACGACCGCAGGCAGGAGATGAACCGTCTGCACATATTCGTAAAGTTCCGAGATCCATGGCCAGCGGAAGCTGCCATAGAGATAATTCTGCATCATCAGGTTCACGAGCATATAGGCGGCCGTATAGGCGAGGAACTCGCCGCCGGAGGCCACGAAAATCTGAAGATCGAAGAACAGGTAGAACAGCGGCGCGAACAGGAAGATCGTGCGTGGGAAAGGAAAGAGCCAGAACAGCGTCGACGACATGTAGCACAGGCGCTGCGTGAAGGAGAGGCCGCGCTTGAACAGGGGCTGGCGGAAGATCAGGATCTGCATCATGCCCTGCGCCCAGCGGCTGCGCTGGCCGATAAAGCTTGCGAAGGTGGCCGGCTGCAACCCGGCGATCAGCGGCTTGTCGACATAGATGCTGTTCCAGCCGCGCGAATGCAGCGCCAGCGCCGTCTCGCAATCTTCGGTGATGCTGACACCGCTGAAACCATCCGTATCCTGCAGCGCCTCGCGCCGCAGCACGGCGGCGGAGCCGCAGAAGAAGGCACCGTTCCACTTGTCGAGGCCGCGCTGGATGATGCCGTAGAACATCTCGTTTTCGCTCGGCATCGTCTCGAATGTGCGCAGATTGCGCTCGATGGGATCGGGATTGACGAAGAAATGCGGCGTCTGCACCAGGAAGAGCCGGGGATCCTCCTCGAAATAACCGACCGTTTCCAGAAGGAAATCGCGGGCGGGCGCATGGTCGGCGTCGAAGACCGTCACCAGCTCGCCGGTCGAGTGGGCGAGACCGTTATTGAGATTTCCGGCCTTGGCGTGGACATTGCGCTCGCGCGTCAGATAACGCACGTCGAGGTCTTCGCAAAGCTTCTTCAACTCCTCATGGCGGCGCTGCGCGGCCTGTGCCTCCAGAATGTTGCTGGCATTGCGTTTCTGCACCGAGCCGCCATCATCCAAAAGCCAGACCGTGAACCTGTCGGCCGGGTAATCCATGTTCTTGGCCGCCGCCAGAGTATTGGCCAGAAGCTCCGCATCTTCGTTATAGCTCGGCACGAAGACATCGACAGTCGGCCGATAGTCCGGCGAGCCGGGTCTCGTCTTGCGCGACGGCAGCGGCATCGACACGATGACGAGGCTGAGGCCCAGCATCACGACGCTGTACATTTCGGCGAGATAAAGCAGGAAACCCGGAATGAAATTCTCGAGCTGGTTGACGGGCGGCAGCGTGCTGGTGGTGCGCCAGTAGACATAACGCAGAACGATGGCCGTGCCGAAACCCAGCGCCACCAGACGCCAGGCCCCCTGCCCGTTGAAGCCTTTGATGGTCGCGAGAAGAACGAGCGAAATGGCGGTCGCCACCAGATGCGTCTGCAGGCTGACCGGCATCGTGATGATGGCCAGAACGCAAAGCGACACAAGCAACCAGACAATGACTGTGATGGCCTTGTTCATCCAGAAACTTTCCGTTCTCTTCCCCATCCGGAATCTCGGCCCGGAATTGCCGCACTACTTCCCCGGATCATCTGCATCCCGGCGCCGTTCCCGCTCCGGTGAGACAGGCTGGCGAGGGAATGGACACCTGCGACGACTGCGGGCCGCTCTCCGCCGGATCACCCTCGCCGCGCCGGCCCGCAACCGCTGGCCGCGCAGGCTGGGCCGGCGCGCCGGCCGATGCCGGCGACGGAATACTGACAGAAGCAACGGGCGGAAGCGGCTGTGGTTCCGGCTGCACGGGCGCGACGGCGGCGACGCGACGGGCAGGCCGTGCCGGCACGCTGGCGGTCACCTCGCCACCGGGCCGCATCGGCACGTCATCCGCCCTGACAGGATAGACCGGGTGGCCCGGCCGTCCGAGGTTTTTATCCACCGCCTGCGGCGTGCCGTAGGGGTTCCAGCTTTGCGAAGCATAGGTGCCGGTGATCGTGTAATTATACATCACCGCCAGAAGCCGGTCGACGCTCGCACCGGACTGGCAGAGGCGCAGTCGCACCTTGATGCGACCGAGATTGCGGAAGTCCTGCCGCATGCTTTCCGGCGAGCGTATATCCTGCCAGCCATAAAGGCATGTGTCATCGCCCCGGCCGTTGCCGGCGGCATAGGAGAAGGCGCCATAACCGTTCTGCAGGTAATTCGCCGACATGGCGATGTTTTCGCCCGGAAACTCCGCGCGGATTTCGCGCGCGACGGATGCGGACCTGAAACCGGTGAAAGTCAGGGCGTCACGATCCGTATCGCCGGCCTGCTGCGGGCCGAAAAATTCGGCCTTGATATAGTTCTGTCCGGGCGTGGCGGCCTCGGATCGCAATATGACCTGCTGCGCAACGGCGTTCGAATAGGTGCGGCTGACCACGGTGACGATCTCCGGGCCGCCCGGCGGCGGGAAGATCAGCGCCTCGGACGGGGACAACATCTGCGCGCCCCCGAACGAACGAACACCCGCGGGAGTATTGCAGCCCGAAAGAACCACAATGGAGAACAGCAATGAAGTATAGGCAGAAACTTTCACTGCCTTGCGCCCCTTTGTTTCCCCAACGCCGCCCAGGTTAAAAGGAGACCGAATCACTAATGACCAGACCATTGTTACGAAATACGTGAGGACTACGAATAAGCAATCTCAAATTTTCGTTGTAATTTCTGACACTTTATGAATTTCGAATCGTTTTTGATCCTGCCTTGCGGGGATGAATTGCGGAACCAATCGCGCCACCAGGGGTTCGCTCCCGGTGAGGTCGATAATTTTTACGGTTGCAGCGCAATATCTCCCATGATCTACTTGCTTTCATATTTGCGTATTTTTATTGACCTATTTTTTCATTCACCTGTAAAAACAGAGAGTTGAGCTATGACAGTGCAATTTCCGAGTGCCTCCCAGGCGCTTTGCGAAGAGGTCGGGACATTACGGAAATGGCTGGATGAGGATGCGCTGCCCTTGTGGTGGGAGGTCGGCTCCGCCCGCCCGGATGGCGGCTTTTACGAGCGCCTCGGTCAGGACGCCAAACCGGTTTTTTCCGATGACCGCCGTGCCCGCGTGCAGCCGCGTCAGGCCTATTGTTTTGCCGCCGCCGGCCAGCATGGCTGGCAGGGCCCGTGGAAAGACGCGCTCCTGCATGGTCTGAGCTGGTTCGAAAAGGTCTACCGTCTCGATAACGGCCTTTACGGCAACCTCGCCGACCAGACCGGACGGCTGATCGATCCCTCCTTCGATCTTTACAATCAGGCCTTTGCGCTTTTCGCCGCCGCCCAGACCGCCGCAAGCCTTCCCGAGCGCAAGGACGAGATGCGCGGCCGGGCGCTGGATATTCTCGCCATCCTCAAGCGCGACTACAAACATCCCGTCGCCGGTTTCGAGGAGGCGAATCCGCCGCGCACGCCGCTCTGCTCCAATCCGCACATGCATCTGTTCGAAGCGATGCTGGCCTGGGAGACGCAGGATCCGGATGGTCCATGGGCGGCTTTGGCCGACGAGATCGCCGACCTTGCGCTCACCCGCTTCATCGATGGCGGCAATGGGGGCCTGCGGGAGTTCTTCGAGCAGGACTGGACACCGCATAAGAGCGACAAGGGCCGGATCATGGAGCCGGGCCACCAGTTCGAATGGGCATGGCTTCTGGTGCGCTGGGGCAGCCTGCGCCGGAATGGCGAGGCGATCGACAAGGCCAAACGCCTGTTCGAGATCGGCGAGGACCATGGCATCTGCCCGCGCCGCAAGGTGGCGGTGATGAGCCTCTACGATGATTTTTCGGTGCATGACGGGTTGGCGCGGCTGTGGCCGCAGACGGAATGGCTGAAGGCGGCGGTGCGGCTTGCCAGCGTGACGGGCGGCGAGGAGCGGCAACGTTACCTTGCGTCCGGCCTCAGGGCCATCGGCGCGCTGCAGCCGTTCCTCGATACGCCGGTCAGGGGCCTGTGGTTCGACAAATGGCCGGCCGACAGGCCGATGATCGACGAGCCGGCACCGGCCAGCACCTTTTATCACATCGTCTGCGCCATCTATGAGGCAGAGGCCGTGCTGGCGGTCAGCGGATAATGTCCGGGCGGCCGAGCGGGCCGGGCGTCCGCTCGGCCCGCTCCGGCCTCAGTCAGGCCTTGGCCGGACGCACCACGCGCCAGTCGGGCTTGCCGAGATTGTGCGGCCAGGGGTGCACGTCCTTGTCGTTGAAATAGACGACCTCTTCCAGCTTCGGAAAATCCGCCTGTTTCAGCGTCACGTCGTTCATCCACGGGCGAACATAGGAATCGCCACCCTCATATCCGAGTTCAGCAACCCAGACCGGCCGGTTGAAGTTTTCGACGAGGCCGTACCCCTTGCGCAGCAGATCGGAGAAGGTCTTCGGTCCGCCATATTCGATCTTGTCGTAGTCTTCGAGACCGAAGACCGACAGGCCGACAAGATCGGCATAGTTATCGCCGGGATAATACGCCCGCAGCCCATCGAGGCCCTTGGGAGACCACATCACCTTGACACCTGGAACCGCCCTGCGGGTCATGTCCACCACGCGTTTATAGGCCGTGATGTAATCCTGCGGGTTCCAGCCCGACCACGAAAAGCGACCGGACATGTCTTCCATTTCCTGTCCCCAACGCAGGATCAGCGGACTTTTCATCGCCGACATGCGGGCGGCAATCGCCTGCATGTTCTTGTCGTAGTCGCCGCCCAGCACCTTGCGACGCAACTCGTCGGACGAAAGCCGCCAGTTGACGTCCCACGACCAGGGCTCGACGGTGATCAGCACATTGCGCTTGCGCTCCAGAGCGTAGGCGTCGGCAAGCGCAAGGCTGTCGAGATCCACGTCTTCCCAGGGCAGGAACAGATGCTCCGTCGTCACCCCGGCCTGTCCGGTGAAATCGCCGTGCGGATCGTAGGCGCCGAAGCGGATGCCGTCCGCATGCAATGTCGGGCGTTTGTCGGCAAGCGTCTTCATGCCCGTGGAGCCCATGGGCGCGACACCCTGCGCGTCCAGTTTGAACATGGGGTACATGCTGCCTGAAAAAGCGACAGCAGCTCCGCTTGCGAAGAGCAATCTTCTTCTGGTTATCTGCATGACACTTTCCTCCCTACCGCGTCGCCGTCATCGCCTTGTCATAGGCGGCGATCTGCGGGGTGACGTCGTCCTTGCGGACAAGTTTCAGGAATTCATCGCCAGGCCTCGGCGGGTTGTGCCGGAACACATACCATTGACCGCCCTGCTTGCGCTGGTAGAGCACCTTGCCGATGCGGCCGTGGTCGAAGCAGGTATCGGCCTTGCCGCTTCCCGCCCCGCTTTTCCATGTGGCGCGCATGCACAGCGTTCCGTTGGCATCGACAGTCCAGCGGCCTTCGCCGACGGACTTCCTGCCTTTTTCTTCCGTCGCGGCGATGAATTTGCGGCCGTCGGCAATGAAGCGGCCGCCGCCCGTATCCCATTTCCAGGTCTTGTCGAAGTACATGTCCACGACTTCGCTGGTTCTGAGCGGTTTCGGCGTCTTCGTGCCGCCTGCGGCGTGGACGGCACTGGGCGCGATCACCGCAAGACTGAGTACGAAAGCGGAGAATCCGCATTTGCTTATTGTTGTTCTCATCACAGCCTCCTCCTTCTATTGCCCGACCCTATTGTCGGCCAGCATGATTTCTCCGGTTGCCACCGCGGGCGATGGCACGACCGCCGGTTCCGCCTGCATCTCCTGATATCCGGGCAGACCCGGCAAGGTGATGCGCAGCTTCAGGCGCACCGATCTCGCGCCCTCCGCGCCTGCACCGGCAACCGTGAAGCGCGTTTCGGTGAAGGTGACGTAGGGCTGCCCGTGCGACAGGGCTTCCAGCCCGCCAATCGCATGGGAACTGAGCTCCACGGCACTGCCCGTGACAAGCAACAGTGAACAGGCAGCGGCAGTCGCGCCGCCGCGCAGGGCCGGCAGCCGTGGCAAACCGTTTTCGATCGTGTGGCGAACAAGCAGGAACACGGAGAGCCCCGCATAGATCGCCACATTGACCGCCCCGAAAATGAAGAAGCCCTCCGCCCCGCTGTCGCGCGGCGCCAGCACCATGGCAAGAAGGCTCACCGCCGCCAGCACCATATAGGGCGCGATGACCCGCAGCGGCAGCGGCGGTTTGGCCTGCGTGCCCTTGGGCGTGATACGAAAATCCACGAAATCGCCACGGATCGTGTCGCGTATCGCCGCCAGCACACCCATCAGCGACCATGGCCAGCGCAGAAACAGGAATACCATCGCTTCCCAGCTGAAGAGTTTCGCATCATGCGGGCGAAAAGCGCCCGTCGCCCGCCAGAAGAAGGCGAATACGATCATGATCAGCGAAATCGGCAGGAAATGCGCCAGAAACGCCGGATAGGAGGCGTTGACCAGCACATGGCCTCGCATCAGGGCGACGGCGGGAAGCACGAACATCAGCGCCATGAAGCCGGAAAACAGCGGATACCATAGCTGTGAAAACAGAAACTGGAATTTCAGGCGCGGTGTCAGCTTCGGCACGTAACGCCCGGAATATTGCAGCAGGATCGTCATCAGGCTGCGCGACCACTGGAATTCCTGCACGATGAGATCGGCAAAGGTCACGGGCCCGTCGCCATGGGCGATGGCGTTGACGGCATGAACGCCGCGCCAGCCACCGGCATTCATCAAAAGCGTGGTGGAGTGGTCCTCGGCAAGCTCCGGCCCCAGACCGCCCACTTCCCGCAGCGCTTGCGTGCGAACGGCGTAGTGCGAGCCGATGCAGAGCGGCGCCCAGCCATTGTTATAACCGAGCTGCAGCGCGCCGTGCAGGCTTGCCTCGGCATAAAGCCTGCCGCGCGCGGCCCAGCTTTCAGCGGCATTGGCATCGCAGAGGCTTGGCGCGGAAACATATCCAACCGAGGGATCGGCAAAAGGGCGGATGATTTCACGCAGATAATCCGGTTGCGGCACGTGATCCGCGTCGAACTGCGCGACGAAATCATAACGGTCATAGCCGTAATGATCGTAGAAATAGGCGAGATTGCCTTCCTTGCAACGCGTGCGGCGCGGCCAGGTCTTGCGGTGATAATCGGCGACACCCTTGCGGGTCGAGACGAAAACGCCATGTGCTCCGCACCAGGCCAGCGTTTGCGCATCCGGATCTTCATCCGCGAGCCAGACGTCGAATTCCAGCCCCTTCTGCTCCAGCATGGCCAGCAGCGTCTTGCGCACGACGGCGAAAGGTTCCGACGGCGCCTTGGTGACGACCATCGCCACCCGGCCCGCAGGCAAAGGAGACCGCCGGTCAACGACCCTGGCGTTCAGGAAGATGAAGATGAAATAGGATGGCAGAAGGGTGATCCAGGCCAGCGTCATCGTGACGATGACATAATAGGGCCAGTCGATTACCCGGTCGCGGTCGAGCCACCAGAGCCAGAAATAGGCAAGTGTCACCAGCCAGCCGCCGATGCCGAGACGATAGGCCATGCGGTTCCAGCCGGTAAAGACAGGTAGCATCCGCAGCGCGCCTGCGGCGCTTGGCGATGCGACCGAAGGGGTGGAGCGAGCCCTCATGACCGCACCTCCAGTCCGAAACCGGGACCGGCCGTGCGGATGATGGTGTCGATATCCGACCGCTTGGGTGCGAAGCCGAGCGCCTGCCTCGCCCTTTCAATATCGGCAAAGAGCGCCGGCGGATCGCCCGCGCGCCTTGCGCCGAAATGCACCGGCACATCCTGCCCCGTGATGCGGTGGATCGCCCGGATGATTTCACCGACAGAGGTGCCGTGGCCGGAGCCCAGATTGACACGCAGGGTCTCACCGCCGTCAATCAGATAGTTGACGGCAGCCACATGGGCATCGGCCAGGTCGCTGACATGGATGTAGTCGCGAACGCAGGTACCGTCACTGGTCGCGTAATCCGCACCGAAGACGTCGAGTTGCGGCAACCTTGCGGCAGCGGCCATCAGTGCCCGCGGGATGAGATGTGTCTCCGGTTCATGGCGTTCGCAAAGCTCGCCATCCGGGTCGGCACCGGCCGCATTGAAATAACGCAGCGCCACGAAACGCAGGCCATAGGCAGCGGCATAATCTTCCAGCGCCATCTCGAAGATCAGCTTGGTGCGTCCGTAAGGATTGACCGGCATCTGCGCCGTTTCCTCACGGATCGGCAATTGCGGCGGCACGCCATAGGTGGCGCAGCTGGAAGAAAACACCAGCCCGCCAATATTCCGGTCGAGACACGCATCGAGCAGTGAAAGACTGCCGCCGACATTGTTGCGGTAATATTTGCGCGGATCCTCCACGGATTCGCCCACATAGGCGTTGGCCGCGCAATGGATGACGAAGGCCGGCGAGAATTCCCGAAGCGTGGCTCTCAGCAGGGCGCCATCGAGAATGTCACCTTCGATGAAGGGCCCCCAGCGAACCGCATCCGCATGGCCGGTCGTAAGATTGTCGTAAGCGATGGGCTTGAAGCCGGATTGCGCCAGCGCCTTGCAGATGTGGCTGCCTATGAATCCGGCCCCGCCCGTGACGAGGATTGTGCGGGCCATCTCATACGGCCTCCGCCACTTTCCTGCCAGCGAGCAGCGCATCGAAATAGACGATGGTTTTTTCCAGCCCGATTTCGAGCGATACACGTGGTTGCCATCTGAGCTGTTCCTTCGCCCGTGAAATATCCGGACGGCGCTGTTGCGGGTCGTCGATGGCAGCCGGCAGATGCACGATGCGCGAGCGCGACCCCGTCATGCGGATGACGATATCGGCCAGTTGCCGCACCGGAATTTCGCTCGGATTGCCGAGATTGATCGGCCCGGTGCAATCCTTCGGCTTGGCCGAAAAACGCAGGAAGCCGTCGATCAGATCGTCGACATAGCAGAAGGAACGCGTCTGGCTGCCATCGCCGTAAATGGTGATATCGGCACCCTTCAGCGCCTGCACGATAAAGTTGGAAACCACCCGCCCATCATCCGGGCGCATACGCGGCCCATAGGTGTTGAAGATGCGTCCCACCTTGATATCGACGCCATGGCAGCGGTGATAATCAAAAAACAGCGTTTCGGCGCTGCGTTTGCCCTCATCGTAGCAAGCTCGCGGCCCGATTGTATTTACATTGCCGAAATAGCTTTCCGGCTGCGGATTGACGAGCGGATCGCCATAGACTTCCGAAGTGGAGGACTGCACGACGGTTGCACCGCATCTGCGCGCGACCTCAAGCACATTGACGGCACCGAGCACATTGGTGAGCAATGTGCCGACCGGATCGCGCTGGTAATCCGGCGGCGATGCCGGCGAGGCGAAGTTGAAGATCAGCGAGACGTCGATGTCATAGGGTTTGCGCACGTCGTGCTCGACCAGCAGAAACCGCTTATTGTCCCGTAAATGCTCCACATTCGCCGTTCGTCCCGTCGAAAGATCGTCGAGACAGATCACCTCGTGCCCGCAGGCCAGCAGCCGTTCGCAAAGATGGGAGCCAAGAAAACCAGCGCCGCCATTGACGAGAACGCGCTGGCCAGGACGCCATTCCGAGTAGATCGTGACGCCATTGTCATGTTCGTTGGGAACGAAATTACGCATTACACACTCCTCCCCATGAGGAATCAGCCCGGCTGATTCACCTTGAACTGGATCAAACTCCCGATTGTACGGTATCTTGAATATCACCCTCCGGTTTTTATTTCTTCTGGAGGTTTTAATATTTCGATTCGATGGATTTCAACTTTTATGATAGGCGCGGTGGAAAACAGGTCAACTTGATTTTATCGAAATATTACAATTGATTACCCTTAAATACTCAAAATAGCCCCCGATTTAATACTTTTTAACTATGCCTCCATTATGCCTTTCTTATTGAGCATTAGCGCAAGCTTCGCTCAACCAGTCGGGACTATCCTGGTTTTGTAAGGCTCGGTCCACCGGGACAAAACCGCCCGGCGAGATACGACAGACAGTCGATTTCAGGGGACACACATGATGAATGAAATGCCTTATTCCCATAGCGGCAGAGCAACCAGACGCAATCATTTCGCGCTCGTTGCAGCAGCCCTTGCAGCACTTACTTTCGCGACGGCCTCCTGCGCCGTGGTCGAAGACGCCGTTCTCATCAAGACCGCATCTGCCGATGCAACGACGATGAAGACCCGGGTCGCTCCCACCAGGACCTCTTACGGTTACGACAAGACAGGCAATGCGGCTGTGACGCTTGTTGCCGACACGTCGTCCGGTACGCCGTCGATATCGCGGCAGTCCTATTCCGGTTCTTCTCCCTACATCTGCTCACCGAGCGGATTTGGCCAGAAGTCCCGCTGCTTCCTGCGGCCCTGAGCTTCTGGAGCGGAATACCGACGGAAACTGTCGCCGGGGCGGCCTCAGCCAGCCTGACGCTCAGTTCTTCCAGCCGGAAAACGCCTTGTCGTCGTCCTTGTTGAAGAAACGTGACGCCGCCTCCGTTCGGTTGCGTACGTTCATCTTCTTGTAGATGTTCCGGACATGCACCTTCACGGTGTTTTCGGACAGATGCAGCCGGTCGGCGATGATCTTGTTTTGCGTGCCCTTGCAAAGCAGATCCAGGATTTGCACTTCCCGTGTCGTCAGCGTTGCCATCCCGCTTCTGCTGGCGGCAAGGGCGTCAGCGCGATTGGCGACCACCGCGCTCTCTTGAACGCTCTTGCCATTCACGGCGGCGGAATAGGGCGTGAGCTTGCCGAGAAGCGCGGCAGGAAAATGCTCTCCGCCCTTCATCAGCAGATCAACAGCCGCCATGAAGACATCGAGCCGCAGGTTGAGCGGCAGCACACCATCGATGATGCGCATTCCCACCAGCTGCTTCAACGGCTCCTCGAACTTGTCGATGGTTTCGACGACAAGCGCGATCGGTGCGTCCGGGTGCTTTTCCCTGATTGCCGAAAGAACGGCGTCAAGCTTCGCGCCCGTCATGCGATATGGCAGCACCAGGCGGACATTGGCGCCATAATCCTCGTCAATCGTCGCTGACGAGGCCAGACTCACCACGGCGAATGTGGGGAACTTTTTGCCCAACGCCTCCACGAGGCACTCGGAAAACAGATCCGGATCCGCTATGATTAATAAAGTTCCATTTATAGGCGCAACTGCACCGCTTTTTTTTGACGCATAATCTGCAGTTCCCATGAACATTGACGCCTCCCTAAAGCGCTTACGCATTACATTCTTTTTGGTTGTGCCGTCTGTCGTCTGGAGGCTACCCCTGAAATCAGAGGGGGAGTTTTCACCCTGAAGCCGTGTCAACTATCATTAATTACCCGTTAATTAAGGAGGCTAATACGAAAAGCTGTGTAAATAAATGGCCCAAACGGGTTATTTTTTACATTAGGCATACAAAATTGATTACCATGAGAGAGAATCCTTCACTTCGGAAATGCCGCGAAAACAAAGGCATCGGAAAAGCCTCCGCTCCGGTTTTGCAATCCGAGAAAATATAACTTTTAGTTGATATCCCTTTACATAGCTCCCCGGCGAACGATTGCCGGAGATGTGCCTTTTCGGCACGGCGCCTCTTTGCCGCCGGATTGGATCATGTTTTTTTGAGAGAAGCATTTTTTACTGAAAACGCTGCCAATATCTGCCGCCTCGGCAGCGAGAAGATGCCGCTGCACCGCCTTGCCGCATATATAATCGGGGTGACGGCACCAGGATGTTTAGCCCGAATTGATAGCTAGGAACCGCGATTTTTCTGCGGCACAGTCTGACCGTCGCTGAAACGGCGGCCGATGGAAAGACCAGCCCGGCCTTTGACGTGTGTTTGCAGACGCCGGTCCCTTTTCAAGAAACATGACAACGAAAAGACGAGGCCCACCACGCTTCCCATTGAAGCGAGGAACGGATTTGTGCGCCTTTATATCGAGTTGCGCACAGGGCTGAACGAAAAGAGCCCGGTCACGGGCCGATGCCGAACCGCAGATGAAACGTACCGAGTGCATCTGCAGAACATCAATCTTGTGCAACACGGAGCAAGCGCGAAAAAATCCCGTTTGAGATGAGAGGGATTTCGAAAGCTGCTCCGAGCTTTTTCGGAGGAAATAGAAATGGGTTATGATCCAAAGTCATCCGGCAGCGACGACGACATCACCAAGATCGGCGCGCTTTCCGATGGTTTCGCCAACACATCGACCAATGATGCCAAGGTGGAAGACAGCAATGTCGGCACCGCAAATGGTGAGAACCGCAACAACGACAACAGCGACCACAGCACCAATGTGGATGTTGACGCCAAGATCGATGTTTCCGCCAATAACGGGGACAATCGCGACAACGACTATGACTGGAGCTACGAAAGCAAGTCGTATAGCGACAACGACACCAATGTGAAGACGAGCACCGAAACCAATACCGACATCAAGACCGACTACGACTGGAGCTATGACAGCAAGTCCTATAGCGACAACGACACCAATGTGAAGACGGTTACGGATTCGGACAACAAGACCTTCACCTACTCCGACAACGACACCTCCACCAAGACCACGACGACCTCCGACAGCTTCAACTCCGCTGACAGTTTCTACAAGTCGGACGACGACTTCGGCAACATCACCGGCGTCAAGGATGTCGGCAATCTCGGCATCGCCGGCGGGGATCTCACCTTCAACCTGGGTGACGACTTCTCCTTCACGCTCGATGTCGACAATATCCTCAACAGCTCGCTCAATGGCGACGGCAATGACACCGGCTTCAGCATGGTGCAGGCCAACCATCTGGCTGACCAGGATCAGGCCTACGACATCAAGATGCAGAATGGCGGTGCGGAAAACCACCTGAGCGCCAATGCCGGCGACGCCTATGGCGCGGAAGGCATGGACGGCAAGGGATGGGACCTCAAGGCCGGCGACGATGCCGCAGGCACAAGCACCGCGGATGCATCGGCAATCCTTGCAAATTCCGGCTTCCATCTGGAACTGGTGCAGGGCGCCAACATGCTCTCCAATGCCGTTGATGTCACGATCACAGGCGGTAACTCGCATGTGTCTGACGTCGGTGAGGATCACTCCTGATAACCACCTCTTGACGAAAAGAGCTGCACCGGCATCCGCCGGTGCAGTTTGCGGTTTTAAAACCGGGTTCGGCAAAACGCAGCACGGCCTCTGGGGCACGCATGCCGGCTGCCACTCCCGGTCCTCGCCGCAATGATCAGGGAGGGACCTCCGATGCATATCGACAAGATTTCCGACATGATCGCGCATTTCATCGGCCTGTTCGACACGGTGGTCGAGGAAGCGCGTCTGAGAAACAACTATAGCGAAGGCCCGGCGCATTCCGATCCGGAGCGACTGCCGGACGATGAGGCGGCAAGGCTGCTCGACAAAAATTACGACGTCCCGCTTGAGGACTACGATCCCGGTGTCAAATACCGCGCCGGCTATTACGATTTCGATTATCTGAAACCGCATTTCGCCCGCATGGTCGAATATGACATGCAGCAGCTTGCAAATGCGATACCGACCGATATTTCCGCCGCCCATTTTCGTTTTCCCGGCCGCCTTTCCTTTGAGGACGAACGCGAGCTGGTTGTTCATACCGGCCCCGGCTCCGTGGCGGCCCATGTCACGCAGGTCAATATTCTTCAGGACGACGATTATCTGAACATGACCGACGGCCCCAATGTGGCCCGCGACACGACCTTCGTTACCGAGCGCACCGTCGAATTCTACAATGAAGCGGCCGTCTTCACGCCCTTTTCCGCCTTCCAGCGCACAGACAGCTACGACGCGTTGCAGGCGCTCGCCAAATCGGCGCATGATTATATCGAACATGCCCGCGACAATGACGTCACCTCGCTCGGCACCGGTGCGGACCAGGATTTCGTTCTGGCCGGCAACGATATCAACGGGCTTTATATCAACGGCTCGATAGCCAGCGAAAAGCCGGTGCTCGACGACTTCCTGCCGGATCGCGGCATCGCCAAGCCGCCGGAAGAGCTGGAAAAGAGCGATGTTTCACTGCATGAGGATAGTCCCGCCGGCAACAGCCTTGATGTGGCGGCAGGCGCCAATATCGTCGCCAATGTCGCCACCCTGGTCAATACCGGCGTCATGACCTCCGTTACCGCGGTCATGGGCGACTATCACCAGATCGACGCCATCACCCAAGCCTATATCTATAGCGACCGGGACGAGATTTCATCGGTCTTCACCCGCTCCGAGGATCAGGCAGCGACAGCAGCCTATAATATCGCCAGCTTCGAGCGCACCATCTACCCCGGCGCGGAAAACGCCGCCGCAGACAGCCATGAGACAGGCGAGACGCCGATATTCCCGACGGCGTGGCGCGTCAGCGTGCTGGAGGGGGACGTATCCTTCGTCCACTGGATCGAGCAATACCAGTTCGTCAGCGACAACGACACGATGACGGTCACCACTTCAGGCGCAAGCGTCAGCCTGCTGACGGGAGGCAATGCCGCCCTCAACATCGCCAATTTCCTCGGCATCGGCATGCAGTACGATCTGATCATCGTCGGCGGCAATGTGCTGGACATGAACCTCATCAGCCAGATTGCCGTGCTCTACGACAATGACTGGGCGCGCGCCAATCCCGATGCGCCTGATGGCGCCACCATTCAATCCGGCAATAACCTGCTCTGGAACGATGCCGGAATTCACAATGTCGGCAGCAACGGCAGGTTCGAAACCATGCCTGATTACATGCATCAGACGGTGAACGCGATCAACGAGCGCGACCCGAACATGCCGGACGCCCTTGCCCACGACGCCAATTTTGCCGGCTATCAGGGACTGAATGTCCTTTACATCACCGGCAACCTTTATGATGTCAGCATCATCAAACAGGTGAGCGTGCTGGGCGATTCCGATGATGTGACCCAGGCCGCCGCCAAGGTTCTCGACAATAATGAAAACGCCACTGTCCATATCGACACCGGCAGCAACGCGGTCGTCAATCTCGCGCAGATCGTCGACTATGACAGTTTCGGCTCGACCACCTATGTCGCCGGCGGCGTCTATTCGGATGCCATACTGATACAGGGCGGCATCATCGAAAACGATACGTCACAGCCGGCGCAGCACGGCCAGCTGGCAAACGAGGTCATCGCATTTCTTCACGACGATCCCGCCACCACCCAGAACGAATCCGACGGCGTCATCAATGGCGGCCACGACCTCTCCTGGTCGAACGCCCACCCATCCGACGTCATGCAGACGGTCGTTGCGTAATCCCGACAGGCGGGCGGCCAATGCCCCTGCCCCCGGCCGAGCCGCAAACACCGCAAGATCACCGAGGGGACCAATATAAAATGGATCATATTTCAAGAAAAACCATTGCCGACGGACGCTCGCTGGATTTGCCGCTGGATCAGGACGCGGAAGACAGCAGGCTGACGGATGCCTGCATTTTGGCCATCAACGAAGCCGTCGAAAACCTGCGCCAATTGTCCGGCGCGGAACAGGCGACCAAAACCGCTTCATCCCCCATGCGGACCGCTCCACAACCCCCTCCCCAACCGCACGCGAAGACAGAGCAGCCGGCGCAATTGCGGGACATCCCCCAGGAAAGGCCGGCGCCGCGACAGGCCCCGCAACCCGCCTCCCCGCCGGAACCAAAGGCCAAGATCGACAACAGCGACCTGCCCTTCGTCAAGACCATCGACAACAATGGCGGGCCGGTCCGCGAAAACGAGCGCCGGCCGGTGACAGGCGGCGGCGGCAAGGATCCGGTGGACAATGGCGGTGGTGGCGGCGGGGGCGGCGGCGGAAGCCAGAGCGGCTTCCACAAACGCAGCGAGCCGATCAATTTCGCCGCAAGTCTTGCCAAGGGCATTGCAGCCGTTCGCCGCAACATGGTGGTGGTGATGCTGTTTACTGTCGCCATCAACATCCTGCTGCTGGCCATTCCGCTTTATCTGTTCCAGATTTCCGACCGGGTGCTGACCAGCCGCTCGATGGACACGCTGGTCATGCTGACGGTCGCCGTGCTCGGCGCGGTTCTGCTGCAGGCCTTCATGGATGCCATCCGTCGCTTCATCCTGATGCGGACCGCCGTTGAACTTGAGGTGCAGCTTGGCGCTCCGATCCTCTCGGCCGCCGCCCGCGCATCCCTGCATGGCAGCGGCAAGGATTATCAGATATTGCAGGATCTGCAGCAGCTGCGCTCCTTCCTGACATCGGGCACCCTTATTGCCTTCCTCGATGCGCCGCTGATGCCGCTCTTCATCGTGGTGGTCTATCTTGTCCATCCCCATCTCGGCATCATCATCATGGTCTGCTGCGCCGTGCTGTTCACCATCGCCTGGCTGAACCAGCGTTTCACCGCCAGACAATTCTCCGAGGCTTCCGGCTATCTGAGCCGCGCCAATTTCCACCTCGATTCCATGTCGCGCAATTCGCAGATCATCAACGCACTCGCCATGATCCCCGAAGCCGTGAAGATGTGGGGCCGGGAAACGGCCGGCTCTCTGAAATCGCACGTGGCGGCGCAGGATCGCAACATCATGTTCTCAGGCGTCTCCAAGGCTGCCCGCATGATCACCCAGGTGGCGCTGCTCGGCTGGGGCGCGCATCTGTCGCTTTCCGGTGAGCTGACCGGCGGCATGGTGATTGCAGCCTCGATCATTTCCGGCCGCGCGCTGGCGCCCATCGAAGGGGCGATCGAAGGCTGGCATCAATTCAACAAATCCGCCGCCTCCTATGGCCGTATCAAGCAGCTTCTCATCAGTTCGCCGCTGAATTTCCCGCGTCTTCGCCTGCCCAATCCGGAGGGGCGTCTCGATGTGGAACGCATCCTCTTCGTGCCGCCGCCACAGAAGAAAGTGATCCTGAACGGCATTTCCTTTTCGCTGAAAAAGGGGGAATCGCTCGCCATCATCGGCAATTCCGGCTCCGGCAAGACGACGCTCGGCAAGATGCTGGTCGGCTCCATCCTGCCCACCTCAGGCAATGTCCGTCTCGACCTCATGGACCTGCGCAACTGGGACCAGCGGCAATTCGGCGAAAGCATCGGTTATCTGCCGCAGGACGTTCAGCTTTTCCCCGGCACCATCAAGGCCAATATCTGCCGCATGCGCGACGACATCGAGGACCGGCAGATCTACGAGGCGGCAGTGCTGGCCGATGTGCACGAGCTGATCGCCGGTTTCCCGCAGGGTTATGAAACCGTGGTCGCCGCCGACGGTGCGCCGCTTTCCGGCGGTCAGAAACAGCGCATCGCACTTGCCCGCGCCTTCTTCGGCGACCCGAAATTCGTGGTGCTGGACGAGCCGAACTCCAACCTTGACACGCAGGGCGAGCAGGCGCTGGCCAAGGCGCTGCTGCACGCCAAGAAACAGGGCATCACAACCGTCACCATCACCCAGCGGCCGGCGCTCCTGCAATGCGTCGACAAGATCATGGTGCTGAAGGACGGCTCCGTCGCCATGTTCGGCGAGAGGATAGAGGTGCTGAAGGCGCTTTCCGGCAACGGCCGTCCGGCCAGCCAGTCCCCGCAGATCGAGGGTTGAGGATCGTCATGTTCAGGAAAAAGAACGCCATCGCGGAAGTCAAACCACAGGGCCAGCTGGAATGGTACAGCGAGGTGCCGCGCTCTATCCGGCTGCACAGCTCCATCGGGCTTGCCGTTCTGCTCGCCTCCTTCGGCGGTTTCGGATATTGGGCCGGCACGGCGCCGCTTTCCTCCGCCATCATCGCCCAGGGCAGCTTTGTCGCCACCGGCAACAACAAGGTCGTCCAGCATCTGGAGGGCGGCATCATCAAGGACATGATGGTGAGCGAAGGCGACACGGTCAAGGAGGGCGATGTGCTGCTGACGCTCGACAAGACGACGGCGCTGGCCAATGAGCGCATGTTGCAGCTGCGGCGCCTCCGCCTCGAAACCATCGTCACGCGCCTGCGCGCGGAGGCACAGGGCGAAAAAAGCTTCAAGGTACCAGACATCGTCATGAAGGAAGCCGGCGATCCCGACATCAACGCCATTATCCAGAGCCAGAACGTCGTGTTCCACAGCAAGCTCGTCAAGCTCGAGGAACAGCTGAACCTGATCGAAAAGAACATCAGGTCACTGGAATTCCGTTATGCGGGTTATGACGGGCAAAAGCAGTCCTTCGACCGGCAGCTGGCACTTCTGACACAGGAACGCGATTCCAAGGAAAAACTCGCCAAGGACGGCGTCATCCGCAAGACAGACATGCTGGCGCTGGAGCGCGCCATTGCCGACGCCATGGGCGACATTGCCCGCCTGAGCGGCGAGATGAACCAGAGCGAAGCCGAAATCGCCAAATTCAAGCAGGAAGCGATCATCGCCGTCAATGCCAACAAGCAGGCAGCGCTTGATGCGCTGGAAACCGCGGAATCCGATCTCGACAGCGTTCGGGAACAGGTGCGCGGTGCTGCCGAGGTGCTGGAGCGCACCGTCATCCGCTCCCCGGTCAACGGTACGGTGGTGCGGTCCTATTATCATACGCCGGGCGGCGTCATCACGACAGGCAAGCCGATCATGGAAATCCTGCCGGCGCATGTTCCCCTGATCCTTGAAGCGCAGGTTCTCAGAACCTCCATCGACCAGCTGCATGAGGGCCAGACCGCCGCAATCCGCCTCTCGGCGCTCAACCGCCGCACCACACCGGTTCTGAACGGCAAGGTCTTTTACGTTTCGGCCGACAGTATCGAGGAAAATGCCGGCCTGCAGGTGAAGGATGTCTATATCGTGCGCGTACAGGTGCCGGACGAGGAAATCGCCAAGGTCCATAATTTCCATCCCGTGCCCGGCATGCCGGCGGACGTTCTGATCCAGACCTCGGAACGTACCTTCTTCGAATATCTGACCAAGCCGATTTCCGACAGCATGTCGCGCGCCTTCAAGGAAAGATGAGGAAAGACCGCAGCGTTTTTTAGCCCGGAAAATGCGGAACGAAGAACAGCTCATACACTGTCAATCCGGGGCCGATCGGCCTATAATGCCAGTCTGTTTTGTCGGGGCGGGAGAAGCGGCATGGCGGCGATGTCGGATGTATTGCTGCTGGTCGGCAGGCTGAACTACGTGTGGACGAACACCGAAAGCCTGATGATCTATCTGATCGTCCATCTCCTGAAAGTGGAGAAGGAAGCGGCCATCGTCGTGTTCCTGACACTCAACACCACGCGGGCGCGGATGGATCTCATCGAGCGTCTGGCAAAACTCCCCTCCACGCCGACACAGGACAGGAAGACCATTCTCTCCATCATGGCGCGGCTGAAGAAGGAGGCGAAGACGCGCAACAAATACAATCATTGCATCTATTCCTTCGACGAAAAGGGCGACATCGCCAGTACTCAGCTGATGCGTCTGGTGGAGGACGACAGCCAGGTCCGCTACGGCAAGGTCGAACGCATGGACGAGAAGGAAATCGGCCACCTGGAAAAATCGATCGCCGACATCGTCGATGTCAGCAAGGACATGTGGAACTTCATCCATGCCAGCCCGCATGTTTCTGCGGATTATCTCTAGAGCATTTCCAGTAAAAATGCGTGGCGGCTTTACGTCCGGAAAATCTCGGAAAACAAAGGGATAACGCTCGGCCGACGGCTTCGACCAGGCCGGACGCGCTCTAGGCGCGTGTCTGCAACCGCATGCCGATTGCCGGGTGAGTGTCACCGCCCTGCGCCACCTTCGCCGGAAGGCAGAGTTTTCCGGCCGCGAAATAAAGCAGGAATGAACCGATCTGATAGGGGAAGATGATGTCGATCTCCACGAAGGAGCGCACCACGAACAGCGCGCAGATCGCAAACAGGATCACGCCCTGCGGATCGCTCTGACGCATCAGGACCGAGCGCAGATGCCCGATGAGCGTTCCGTAGAGCACCATGCCGAGCAGGAACATGCCGACAAAGCCGTTTTCCACCACCGTCTCGATATAGGTGTTGTGAAAATGGAAGCCGCTGCGCCCGGTAATGAAAAAATCGTTCCACAGGCGTTCGGCATCGGCAAAACCGGCGACCCAGAACCCCTGATAACCGACGCCGAGAATGGGCGTCTGTTTTGCCGCCTCGATGCCCTGCTGCCAGAGATAGGTGCGGCCGGTCAGCGTCGAATCCTTGCCGAAAATACCGAGAATGGCGTCGAGAAGACCGAATTGCAGGGAAGCGACAGCCAGCAGCGCACCGAGGCCGCCAAGTGCAAAAAACGTCATCTTGCGGTTGGCGGGAGACAACATGCCAATCGGAATGAAGCCGATGATAAGGGCGACCACCGCTGCCGTGGTGATGGCCGATGTCGCCGATTGCGACGCGACCAGACTATAGGCAGACAGCAGCCCGGTAATGCCGGCGACTGGCAGCCAGATACCCCTCTGCTTGAGGACCAGTACGGAGGCGGCAGCGAAAATAACACCCAGAGAGGCATAAAAGCCGAGCTGGTTCTTCGACGAGAAAGCGCCGACGAAACTGTAGGTTCCATCAAGCGCATCGAAGAGGTAGATGCCGAACAGCAACGAATAGAGCAGAACGACCGCGATGCCGACCAGCGCGCCGCGCGTTAATGTCCGGATGGAGATGACGCGCATGGCGATCAGTGCACAGACGATATGCGTCATATACTGGATGGAAGCGCGCATGGTGACCGAAACCGCTTCCGACCAGAAGCTCGACAGCACGGTGAGAATACCGAAGGCGAATATCCAGAGATAACGCGGATAGTTGCCGAGCACGCGGCGGTAATCGACCACCACCAGCGGCAGCCACATGCCATAATAGGCAAGAACCGAAATCTGCCCGAAACGCGACGAATAAGCGAACACGAAGAATGACAGCGCAATCGCCGTCATTCCGTATATCTCGTTGCGTTCGGGATCGATCAGCGCCGATTTGGCAATTCGCATGCCAACCTCACTGCATCAGGATTTCGGACGAGACCTTGATGACATCACCGGGCTGAAGCAAGGTGTTTTCATCCACCTTCAGTTCTTTCGGCTTGCCGTTTTCCTCACGCACCACGACATAGCCGATCGTGGCGGATTTCCCCGAAGGATCGAAGCGGATCGCCTCGGCCGACTGGGCCAGCGCTTCCGACATCAGTTCACGGCTGGTGGTCAGCTGCAGGCCGAGCTTTTCCAGCTCCGCTTCCGTGTCCTGCAATTCCTTGGAGCGCTGGGCTTCCCAGTCATTGCGCAGGTTGATTTCATCCTGCGTCGCCTTGTTGATGTCCTGCTTGGCACGCAGCGACTGTGTATCGATGTCGAGAAGCGTGGACTCCACCTCCGCGGCCCGTTCTTCCGCGGAGATACGCCGTTGCGACAGCGCCAGCCCCTGCTCGTTCAGCCGGTTCACGCGGTCGCGGTCCTCATTGGCGAGTTCGAGCTGGCGGTTCTGGGTTTCCGACTTCTTCTGCAGCGAAGCCACTTCGCTTTCAAGAAGCGCGCGCAGTTCGGTCAGCGCCTTCAGCTGCAGGGTATAGCGCTCGGTCCGCGATTTCATCAGTGCGCTTTCGCTGGCCAGCAGCGCATCGATCTCGCTGATCTTTTCCATCTCCGGCGTCTTGGCGATGCTCGCATCACCCTTGACCTCGGCGATCAGCCGCGCCTGGCGGGCAAGCAGCCTAGCCCGCTGGTTGTCGTAGACGGCGGCATCACCGCGCGCATTGATGAAGTCGCGGGCAAAACGCTGGCCGGCGTCGGAACGCCTGAGCCCGCCGGCAAGGCTGACCGCCTTCAGCACGGTGAGATTGGCGGCATAGGGGTATTCGCCCGGCGTCTGCACGTCACCGCTGAGGAAGATCGGCCGGAACTGCGCGATTTCGACGGAAGCCGAAGGCAGGTTACGAAGCGCGAACTTGCTCTGAAGCTGCGCACCGATCGCTTCGCCAACCTCGGAGGGCGTTTTCCCCGCCACGTCCAGCTGTCCGATGAAAGGCAGCGACAGCGCGCCGGATGGGCCAACCGAATAATCGCCGTTTATGACGTCCCAGTTGCGGATGCTACCATCGGCAGGCTGCCATTCAGCAACGCGGATGCGCAGCTTGTCGGCGGTGCCGAGCTTGTATTGGGCGCCTTCTGCCGCCATGGCGGAAAGCGGCGCGGCAAAGGCGACGGAAGCGGCAAGCACAAGCGCGGTAAGTGGATGACGGGTGGCGGCAAAAAGGCCGTTCATCGGGAGACTCCCTGTTTTACTGATCGCCCTGCAGGCGATCAGGCGATAGCGCAACCGGACAAGGCCGGCTGCGCAGCGCCGCAAAAGCGGTCGCCATGATTAGCACCAATGACGCACCCGAAGACCGGACTTGGGACCCCGGTCGGGTGCGTGTCGAAACGAAAATCGATAAAGCCGAACTCAATATTGATTTCAGTAGCTGCCGCGCGACAGGCACACGGCGGGGATGGTCTTGACGATGATGAATACATCCTGCCGCATCGACCAGTTCTGCACATATTGCGTGTCGAAAGCGACGCGGGTCTTGTAGGAGACGTCGTTACGGCCGCTGATCTGCCACAGGCCGGTGAGGCCCGGACGGGTGCTGAGATAATAAGCGGCGGCACTTTCGTAGTAGCCAAGCTCCTCGTCGACGACGGGGCGCGGGCCAACAACGCTCATTTCACCACGGATGATGTTGATGAGCTGCGGCAGCTCGTCAAGGGAAAGCTTGCGCAATACGGCGCCGACGGCGGTGACGCGCGGATCGTTCTTGAGCTTGCGGGTGGCACGCCATTCCTCGGCGGCTTCCGGATTGGCGGCAAGATATTGCCGCAGCATCTCGTCGCCGTTCATCGCCATCGTCCTGAATTTCAGGCAATGGAAATAGCGGCCATTATGCCCCACCCGCCGGTGGCCATAAAAGATCGGGCCGGGATCGGAAACCTTCACCAGCAAGGCGATCAACAGGAAAATCGGGCTGAAGATGAGCAGCGCAAGCGCAGCCGACGTCATATCGAAGCTGCGTTTTGCGATGCCCCCGATAGGGAAACTGACCTCGAAATCTTCGGAGCTGCTGAGTGTCTGATCAGCCGATTGGGTCGCGGACTTCATAGAGAGAACTCCATTTATGTTTTGCGATTGGTCGGTGCCCGGAGGCGCGTCTTTCCGTCAAAAAGAGATAACAAGTCTGTGTTCGGAATTTGATGCTAATGGATTTTTTGTAAGGCACATTGCCCATGACCGTCTATGCGATTTCTTGCAGGAGCGGCCGATCAACGTCCGGGCAATATTAACGGTTGCATAAAAAAGCAACAAATGGGCCCGTGGCCATGTGCCCAGAGCATGGGTGGCGCCCCGGCATGTATTGTATTTTCGACGGCTGGCAGTCTTTTCTTATATGTTTCTTATGACTTAATCAGATGAGACAGGAACGCCAAGAACAGGCATGGGTGTAACAGACTATTAAATTTTTTTGCGGCGCAGCAAGATTGCGGCAATGCATATAAAATTTGACATATTAGCCGGGATTTTTTTACCCGGCACCCGGGTTTCACCAAGAAAAAGCGATGGAAAAATTGCAACAGCGGCGCAAAAGCGGCAAAACAGTGGCAAAAACCCGCACCGAGGCAAAAGAATATCTTCAAAATCTTTCAGGCCGCCACCGGATTCGCTGCGCCGGCGACACGCGGAGCGCTTTCCGGGCGCCATACAGGTCAAAAGATTGCGGAATCAGAAGGTAGGCGGCGTGCAGGCGCTGATGACCTCACACGGCACGGGGCCGACGCAGCGGAAGCGATGCGGCCGTCGGCTTTCAAAATAATAGGCGTCTCCCGGTCCAAGCACCCGCCTCTCCTCCTCGACCGTCACCTCCAGACGCCCGGAGAGGATTATTCCCCCCTCTTCGCCATCATGAACCAGCGGTACCTTGCCGGTATCGGCACCGGGCTGATAACATTCCTTCAGTATCTGCAGGCTGCGGCCGAAGACATTATCGCCCACCTGGCGGAAGGAAATCGGCCCCTTGCCGATCTCCACCAGTTCGTCCGCACGGTAGAAGGCCTTGCGGCTCGTTTCCGGCTCGAAGGCGAAAAATTCGGCAAGGCCGATGGGGATACCGTCAAGAATACGTTTCAGCGCGCCGACGGACGGGTTGGACGTATTGGATTCGATCAGGGAAATCGTTGAATTCGTAACACCGGCGCGTCTTGCCAGTTCACGCTGGGAAATATTGTGACGCAGCCGCAAATGGCGCAAACGCCCGCCTATATCCACCGACATGCCGATACCCCCGTTACCCTTGTTCGAAATATCGAAAACCTTGCTTTCCGATTATAGTATTTTCAATGGCTTGGCCACAAAGAGAAAAGGGCTTGTTCAGCCGCGAAAATAGCCTTCAATCATCGGCAGCGAACAGGAGAACCATGATGGACAACCCCAGCCGATCCAATTCCACCTCCCTCGACAGTTACTGGATGCCGTTTACCGCCAACCGGCAGTTCAAGGCCAATCCCCGTCTGCTGGCGAGTGCGGAAGGCATGTATTACACCAGCAATGACGGCCGCCAGGTTCTCGACGGCACGGCTGGCCTCTGGTGCGTCAATGCCGGCCACGGCCGCCAGCAGATCGCATCCGCCGTCAAGCACCAGCTTTCAACCATGGACTACGCGCCCTCTTTCCAGATGGGCCACCCCGTTGCCTTCGAATTTGCCGAGCGGCTGGCGGAAATCGCACCCGGGCCGGAAGGCGGCAAGCTCGACCGCGTGTTCTACACCGGCTCCGGTTCTGAATCGGTCGATACGGCGCTCAAGATCGCCATCGCCTATCAGCGCGCCATCGGCCAGGGCACCCGCAGCCGTCTGATCGGCCGCGAACGCGGATATCACGGCGTCGGTTTCGGCGGCATCTCGGTCGGCGGCCTCGTCAACAACCGCCGTGTTTTCCCGCAGATCCCCGCCGATCATCTGCGCCACACCCATGATCCTGCAAAGAACAGCTTCGTGAAGGGGCAACCCGAACACGGCGCCGAGCTTGCCGACGATCTGGAACGGCTGGTCGCCCTGCATGGTGCGGAAACCATCGCCGCCTGTATCGTCGAGCCAGTAGCGGGCTCCACCGGCGTTCTTGTGCCGCCGAAGGGTTATCTGGAACGCCTGCGTGCGATCTGCGACCGACACGGCATCCTGCTGATTTTCGATGAGGTCATTACCGGCTTCGGCCGCATGGGCACATCCTTCGCCAGCAACTATTTCGGCGTTACGCCTGACATCGTCACCACCGCCAAGGGGCTGACCAATGGTGCGATTCCCATGGGCGCGGTCTTTACCAGCCGCAAGGTGCACGATGCGCTGATGCATGGCCCGGAAAGCCAGATCGAACTGTTCCATGGCTACACCTATTCCGGCCATCCCGTCGCCTGCGCCGCCGGCATCGCCACGCTCGACATCTACCGCGATGAAGGCCTCTTTACCCGCGCATCCGAGTTGCAGGATGTATGGCACGACGCCATTCATTCGCTGAAAGGCCTGCCGAACGTCATCGACATCCGCACCATAGGCTTCATCGCCGGTATCGAGCTGCAATCACGCGATGGCGCCATCGGCGCGCGCGCCTATGATATTTTCGTGGATTGCTTCGAGCGCGGCCTGCTCATCCGCGTGACCGGCGACATCATCGCCCTTTCACCGCCGCTGATCGCCGAAAAATCCCATTTCGACGACATTGTTTCGATCCTCGGCGATGCGCTGAAAAGAGCAAGCTAAGAGTACGAAATTCTAATAAAGAAAAGGCTGCAATACAAAATGCAGCCTTTTCTGCTTTTATCAAGAGCAAATAGAAAATAGATCATTTATTAAGCATATTCTATTATTTTCCCGCAGTATAACCAACAGCGCGGGAACATCCCATGGCGTCGATTCAGAAAAAGATAATACTGGCAAGCATTGCAATCTTTTCCATCACCGGCAGTGCCACGGGCGTTGGCATGTGGGCCACGGAGACGCTCAACCGCAACAGTGAATATGTGGCACTTTCGGCGGATGTGCTGCGCAATCACATGCAGGCGGACATGATGCACGACGCGCTGCGGTCCGACGTTCTTGCCGCCATTCTCTCTTCCGATGGGCATATGGGCCTGGACCTGAACGCGGTAAAGGCCGACCTGGCCGACCATGAAACCACTTTCCGGGAAATGATCGAGGCAAACAGGTCCCTGTCGGCGGGTACAAACGTCAAAACCGTCATCGACGGCGTCGAAACACCGCTTCTTGCCTATATCGAAGCCGCCAATGCGGTTGTCGGATTTGCCGGCTCCCGACCGGAAGAGGCCCTCAAGCTGATGCCCGAATTCATGCGGCAATTTTCAGCGCTTGAAAAAGCGATGGAAACGGCCGGGGACCAGATCGAGGCCCTGTCCAACGCCGCCTCGGCCGAAAGCGAAAAGACCAAGGCGACCATCAACCTCGTCCTGAAAGGGCTGCTGGCTCTCGCAGCGCTTTTCTGCGCCGGACTTTTCCTGCTCACCCGCAGATCGGTCATCCGTCCCATTCTGGAATTGTCGAAGAACATGGAAATCCTGGCCGCTGGCGATACGTCGCAGCCGCCCGCCGGCGTTGACCGCAGGGACGAGATCGGCTCCATGTCCGGCGCGGTCGAGATATTCCGGCAGGCGGCCATTGCCAACCGGGCGCTCGAAGAACAGGCCGCGGCGGCCCGCCGGCAGGCGGAAGCCGATCAGGAAGCGGCACGGCGGCAGGCGGAGGAGGATGCTTCCGAACGACTGCGCATCGCCACATCCGGCCTCGCTGCCGGCCTGAAGCGGCTGGCATCCGGCGACCTGGCCTTCCAGCTCGATGAGGCATTTGCCCCGCAATTCGAAACCCTGCGTCATGATTTCAACAGCTCGGTGCGGCAGCTTGCGGAAACCCTGTTTGCGATTTCCGACGGCATCGGAACAATCGACGGCAGCAGCCGCGAGATCGCCGCCGGCGCCGGTGATCTTTCCCGCCGGACGGAAAATCAGGCGGCATCCCTTGAGCAGACGGCGGCTGCTCTCGATGAGATCACCGTCAATGTCGCCAATGCCAACAAGCGCGCTGCCGAAGCGCGGCTTGCCGCTACCGATGCCAACCACAGCGCCCTGAAATCGGTCGAGGTGGTGAGCCATGCCGAAGAGGCGATGCGCCGCATCGAGACCTCCTCACACCAGATCACCGGCATCATCGGCGTCATTGATGAAATTGCCTTCCAGACCAATCTTCTCGCGCTGAATGCCGGGGTGGAAGCCGCCCGGGCCGGCGAGGCCGGCAAGGGCTTTGCCGTGGTCGCGCAGGAGGTACGCGATCTCGCCCAGCGCGCCGCAAGGGCCGCAAGCGAAATCCGCGATCATATTCGCCAATCATCCACGGAAGTGGAAAGCGGCGTGAAGCTGGTTCTCGATACAGGCACGGCGCTGAAGGATATCGGCGAGCGCATCGCCGGTATCGACCGCCACATGAACGCGATCGCCACATCGGCGGCCGAACAATCGACCGGTCTTGCCGAGATCAACGCAGCCGTAAACTCCATGGATCACGCCACCCAGCAGAATGCGGCGATGGTGGAACAATCCACCGCCGCTTCGGCAACGCTTGCCGCGGAAACGGCGAGGCTGCGTGCGCTGGTATCACGCTTCCGGCTGGATATGGAAAATGCGGGGGACCGCGACGTTATCCGTCAAGTGGCCTGAGGCGACAGCACCACGATTACCCTGGCGCTTGTCCATCGTTTCCAGCCGCCATCTCCGGCGGCTGGAAATTTCTGCCTGTCAATAGGCCTGCGCCGGCTGCGACAGGCCATCCCCGATCACACCATCGCCATACTGCGCCACGGGAACACCTTCCTGCCCGATCGGCACGCCCTGCTGCGCCGGGCCGAGCGCCGTCACCACGATCGGCGTGCCATCCGGCACACGGTTGTAGAGGTCGACAATGTCCTGGTTCAGCAGGCGCACGCAGCCGGACGAGACCGATTTGCCGATGGTCCACCATTCGGGAGAGCCGTGCAGGCGATAGATCGTGTCCTTGCCGTCCTTGAAGATATAGAGCGCACGTGCGCCGAGCGGGTTCTTGAGCCCCGGCTCCATGCCGCCATTGCGGCTGCTGTAGGGCTCCAGTTCCGGCTGGCGGGCGATCATTTCATCGGGCGGCGTCCAGCGCGGCCATTGGCGCTTGTACTGGATCACGCCGCGACCGGCCCATTCGAAACCGGCACGGCCAAGACCGACGCCATACCGCATGGCCTGCCCGTTTTCATAGGTCAGGTAAAGGAAATGGTTTGCGGTATCGACGACGATGACGCCGGGGCGCTCACCCGTCGGGTTTGCCACCATCTGCCGCAGGAACTGGCGCGGAATCCGCTTGTAGGGAATTTCCGGCAGCGGAAACTGCTCGTCCGGCTTGGGACCGTACATCAGGGCATACATCGGGTCTTCGGCAGGCGCTGCGGGCCGGGCAGCCTCACGCGCCGTGGTGTTGCAGCCTGCAAGGCCGGCAAGCGCCAGTCCGCCTGCTCCAAGCAGGAAACCCCGCCGGGTCGTTGTCGTCTCGTTCAATTGAAAAACCTCATTTACGTCATCTCACGCTGGCAAAGGGGTCTGCCAGCGCCGCCTCGGGGCGGCTGATAGGGTACTTCGTGCCGGAAACCTGCGATGCCATGGCCTTGGCGCCGCTGGATTTCAGAATGGCCCGGAAGCTCGGATGCATGCCGCCGTCTACATACGCGCTGAGCGGGGCGGAAGTTCCCTCGTTCATCGCCGCAGCGAGCTTTTGTTGCTCTTCGACCAGTTTCGATGCCACCAGCGGGTCCGGCTGGTTGACGGCCGGCGGACAGGCGGCCAGCGGGTCGGCAGGCTCTCCGCCGGCAAATTCACTGTTGAAGACATATCGGCGGCCGCAGACGGAAACCTTGGGCTGCCGGCGCGTCACCTCGAAATAATCGTAACCTTCCTTCAGTGTCTTCCAGAAAGGCATGTTGGGATCATCCCGATGCGCCACCATGTTGCGGGCGCTCATGCGGAAGGGGTAGGCCTGCACCTGGAAACGGTCCTGCCCGCCCTGCAGCGCACGCGCAACGATGGCGTAGATCTCGCCGACCTGCTGGTCGGTCATGGCGTAGCAGCCGGAGGACGAGCAGGCGCCATGCACCATCAGCGCCTCTCCGGTATAACCGAGCGCCGATTCCAGCCGGTTGGGATAACCGAGATTGAAGGAAACGTAATATTGCGAGTTCGGGTTCAGCATGCCCGCCGAGACATGATAAAAACCTTCCGGCGCCTGCCGGTCACCCGTTTTCATCTTGGGTCCGAGTTTTCCGGACCAGCGACACATCGGATAGGACTTGAGGAGGGCATAATTTCCGGTCTTGTCGACCTTCCAGACCTCAAGCTCGCTTTCCTGCTTGAAGATACGCACGAGGACCGGGCTTTCCGGACGCATGCTCTTGGCCGACATCTGCGCCATCATTCTGGATGACAGCTTCGGCGGATCCTTCTTGACGCTGTCGAGACCCATGGAGGTACACGCAGCAAGACCACCGCCGATCGCGACGACCGCAGCCACTCTTGCCCCTGCCTTTACCCTTTGCCGCCACCCCGCAACCGCGAAATCCAGCAATGCCTTCATGCCCATGGATCGTTCTGCCCGCCTGATTTGCCCGCCTTTCCGGCAGACGCTTAACTATCGAAGGTGGCCACAACACGGCAACCTCGCACATGGACAAAGTCTCGTGAACAGACGTTACCCTTTCGTTAATCATACGGACACAAGGCCGTGAGGGGCCAGCGGGCATTTGAAGGGTGACCGGGTCCCTCTATCGAAGCAGCCCCTGCCCGCCATCGATCCATATCGGCGTACCGGTGATATGGCGCGATGCGTCCGATGCCAGAAAACCGATCAGCTCGGCGACATCATTGCCCGACCCCGCCACACCGCCCGTCACGGGAATGTCCCCCGACGGAAACAGCACCGGCACCTCGGTCTTTTCGCGTCCGCGAATGTCGGTATTTTCATCGATCGCCGTCGTGATCTCGCCCGGACACACCGCGTTGACACGGATGCGGTGACGTCCAAGCTCCAGACACAATTGCTGGGCCATGGCAAGCTGACCGGCCTTCGTCACCGAATAGGCCGTCGCGCCCGGCGACGTGAATGTGCGGGTGCCGTTGATTGAGGAGACGATGACGATGGAGCCGCCGCCGGCCGCCTTCAGATGCGGTACGCTGGTATGGACCGTGAGATAGGTGCCACGCAGATTAATGCGGATGGTGTCGTCCCATTCGGAGGGTTTCAACTCGTCGATAGGCGCCCAGACACCGTTGACGCCGGCATTGGCCACCACGACATCGAGACGGCCGAAAGCCTGTACCAGTGTTTTGACGGCATCATCCATGGCCGCCTCGTCCGCCACATCCGCAACAAGCACCTTTGCGGCGCCCAACGCGGAAACAATCTCATCCCTCACCGCCACAAGTTCGGATTCGGTACGGCCCAGCAGCCCGACCGAAAATCCATTCGCAGCCAGACGGAGGGCAGCGGCGCGACCGATGCCGGAGCCCGCACCGGTAACGAGAGCAACTTTAGCACAAGCCAATGATCACGCCCCTTTTCTGGATGCAATCGAGGTGACGGTTGCCGAAACCGGATCGCTGGCCGGAAAACTGTCTTCCAGCCCCTCATCCAGTTCCTCTTCCAGAATATCGCGATCCTTCGCGGTGCGGGCGCTTGCCTGACCATGCGGCACATCGTCGGCCTGCGCGGTTCCCAGAGCGGAAAACTGCGACGGCGCATCGGCGCCATGGCGGGTGCCGAAAGCGGTCAGCTGCACCATCACCGCACTGGCACGCCGGATGGCCTCCGCATCATCGATCCCCTCCAATCCGTCGGCCAGACGAACGGAGACCTGGTCGCCATCGCTACCGACGAATTCGACGGAGATGACGCCGTTATTGCGTTTTACATAGGTCGTGGAAAGTTGCATGACATGCCCTCCGGTTTAAAGGCGTCGGGACAAATCCGATGCCGGAAATAAGACTGGAACCTGAATTCACAACGATGGCAGAGCGAAGGGGTTCCCGATGGATCAGGCCTTTGGCCCGGAAATGCACGAGAATTTCTTCCTGCGCGACGCGGTCGACGTGGCACGCGCCCTCATCGGCGCGGAGTTCCGCATCGGCAACGCAGGCGGCATCATCGTGGAAACCGAAGCCTATCATCCGGACGACCCGGCCTCCCATAGTTTCAACGGGCAGACCCCGCGCAACAGGGCGATGTTCGGTCCGGCCGGCCATCTCTATGTCTACCGGTCCTACGGCATTCACTGGTGCGCCAATTTCGTCTGCGCGCCGGGTTCGGCCGTGCTTCTGCGCGCCATCGAGCCGCTGACCGGCATTGACATGATGAAACTGCGAAGGGGAACTGACAAGCCGAAACTCCTGTGTTCCGGCCCGGGAAGACTTTGCCAGGCGATGGCGATTACGGGGGATATGGACGGCGCCCCGCTGAATGCTCCGCCGTTTTTCCTGCGGCTGCCGGAAGAGGCGGCCACGGTTACCAGCGGCAGACGCATCGGCATCAGCCGCGCGATCGATTATCCATGGCGCTTCGGGCTGGAAGGTTCGGCTTTTGTCAGCAGGAAATTCGAACGGCAACCGGTTCAGAACCCCTGAAGGACCTTCGGCGGCTGGTCGTTTTCGTCGGGGTTGGGTGTGGGAATTTCGTCGGGCAAGCGGTCCGGTTCCGGCTCTTCCACCGGCGGAATATCCGGTTGCGGCGGCACCGGCATCGGCGGTTCCGGATAGGGTTCGACGGGAACGGTCGGCATTGCGGCCTCCTGATATGAGTGCGCCGATCCCATGCCGGTAACGGCAGCACTTTCATCCATCGGGACAACGCATTTGCGCCGTCGCCATTCAGGCGGCGCAACACCCAATTCGCCCATCGGTCAAATGCCGGTCAGGTCCCTTCGGTCCGGTTGCGCCGCCCTGCGGGTCGTACGGGGAAAACGCGGGACCGGCCGGTCCGTTCCGTCTTTCAGGGAAGCTTTTGCACGGACTCAGGCAAAACCGAGCGCGCTGCGGGAAATGTCACGGTTTTCGCAATAATCGCGGGAATGGGCCTCGTGGCCGTGCTCACGGGCTGTCGAACGGGTCAGTTCCGGGCTCGGGACGTTTAGCAGTGCATCGGCATAGGTGCCTGTCGCCTCAACGTCGTCAATCACGGTCTGCGGTTGCGGTTTTAAAAATTCGAACATCCGTCGTCCTCCTTCGACACGTCCCCTCAACGCGTCGGCCCAAGTCCCGTTCCATAACGAACAAGACTGTTTTGATTATACATGAGATGGCGCGGACGTATAGATGACGAAAGGCGAACGCTATCAACTGATGTTCACAAAATGGAGTGGAATCAGTGCGCTATGTCGACAAGCTCAGGCGGGGCCGACCGATTCCCGCAAGATCAGCTCCACCGGCCACAATTCCTGGACCTCGCGCATCGACCGGCCGCCGATGATCTGCAAAAGCAGGTCCGTTACCCGCATGCCCGCCATGCGCATGGGCGAACGGGTGGTGGAGAGCGGCGGCATCATGCTCTCCGGCGTGAGATAGGGAAACACGTCGTCATGGGCGATGACGGAGACATCCCTGCCGATCACCAGCCCCATCTGCGTTGCGGCGCGATAGACACCCTGCGCCGTCATCATCGCACCCGCGACAAAGGCCGTCGGGCGCGGCGTCTGCTCCAGCAGCGAGCGGGCGAAGCGGAAAGCCGCTTCCTCGCTGAAGTGCTCACTCATCATGAAGCGTGGATCCGGCGTGATGCCGTGGGTCGCCAGCGCCTCGCGAAAACCCTGTTCACGATCCTGCACGAAGGTTCGACCGACAGGACCATTGATAAGGGCGATCTGCCGATGGCCGCGCTCCAGAAAATGGATCGTCGGGCGATAGGTCACATCATGATTGTCGATATCGAGCCAGGCATGTTCGAAAGGCGTCTTTGATCGGCCATGCACAATGAAAGGCACCCCCAGCCGATTGAGCAGCGCGATACGCTCGTCCTCCGGGCGCGGCGAATGCACGATGATGCCATCCACCCGGCCGCTCGCCGCCAGCCGGCTGAAAATCGCCAGTTCCTCATCGACATTGTTGTCGACGGTGACGCTGACAAGAATATCTGTCTCTTCGCGCTCCAGCCGGGTCGCCATGCCGCCCATGAATTCCGAAAAGAAGTGCCCGCCGCCCGAACGGCCCATGACGACGCCGATGGCGCCCGCCCTGCCCGTCGCCAGCCTGACAGCGTTTGCATTCGGCCGGTAGCCGTATTTCAGCGCAGCCTCCATCACCCGCCGGCGCGTTTCCTCGCGCACCTCGGGGTAGCCGCCCAGCGCCCGGCTGACGGTGGTGGGCGAGAGCCCGACTTTCTCTGCGAATTCCTTGAGCTTCATAATTTTTTGCCAATTTGCCCCTGCATGCGTCGCCGCCGCGGATTTTTCAAGCCGACAAAAATTGAAAACGATTTCAATTTTCCTCCACCTGAAACCTTACAGTTGATTATTCTCAAAGGCAAACGCCGAAAAATTGCAGGCGAAAACGGCCGATTTCCGGGGAATTAGAAAGAGTATTGACAGATTGCTCAGCTTTTGAGAGCCTCGCGTCAGTCAAAAGCGCTTTCAATTTTGAGGACAATCGGAAGCGTCAACGGAGGAGTTTGACAATGAATATTTCCATGAAGACTTTGTTCCTGTGCGGAACCGTGTTTTCCGCCGCCGTTTCGGCTCAGGCGGCCGAGCTTTCCATCGCCGCCAATTCGACCGGCAAGAACGTTGCGTTCTTCCGCGAACGCATCGCCGCTTTCGAGAAAGAAACCGGCCACAAGGTCAATCTCGTCACCATGCCGTCATCTTCAAGCGAGCAGTTCAGCCAGTACCGGCTGTGGCTTGCCGCTGGCAACAAGGATGTCGACGTCTACCAGACGGATGTGATCTGGGCGCCGCAGCTGGCCGACCAATTCGTGGATCTGACCGCAGCGACCAAGGATGTCATCGGCGATCATTTCCCCTCCATCGTCGCGTCGCAGACGGTTGACGGCAAGCTCGTCGCCATGCCGATGTTCACCGACGCGCCGGCGCTGTTCTACCGCAAGGACCTTCTGGAAAAATACGGCAAGCAGCCGCCGAAAACCTGGAAGGAACTGAGCGAGACCGCCAAGGAAATTCAGGACAAGGAACGCGCGGGCGGACAGAAGGATCTCTGGGGCTTCGTTTTCCAGGGCAGCGCCTATGAAGGCCTGACCTGCAACGCGCTGGAATGGATCGCATCGGCAGGCGGTGGCCATATCGTCGAAAGCAATGGCGATATCTCCGTCAACAATGAAAAGGCGGCAGCAGCCATTGAAACCGCCAAGGGTTGGGTCGGCACCATCGCACCGCAGGGCGTGCTGGCCTACAAGGAAGAGGAAGCGCGCGGCGTCTGGCAGACCGGCAATTCCGTCTTCATGCGCAACTGGCCCTATGCCTATGCGCTTGGAAACGGCGACGACAGCGCCATCAAGGGCAAGTTCGGCGTCACCCCGCTGCCAGCTGGCACAGAAGGCGAGGCCCCTGCCTCGACACTCGGCGGCTGGAACCTCGCCGTTTCGAAATATTCCGACGATCAGGAAGCCGCCATTCAGCTCGTGAAATTCCTGGCGTCGAAAGACACCCAAAAGCTGCGCGCGATCCAGCTCTCCAACATGCCGACGATCGCATCCCTTTACGACGACAAGGATGTCGCCGAAGCACAGCCCTTCATGCCGACATGGAAGCCGATCTTCCAGACCGCCGTTCCGCGTCCTTCCGCCTCGGCCAAGGTGAAATATAACGAGGTTTCGGCCAAGTTCTGGGGTGCCGTGCACAACACGCTCTCCGGCAACGGCACGGCGGCGGAAAATCTCGAACTTCTCGAGGTTGAACTGACCGATCTCAAAGGCAACGGCTGGTAATCCGGCCCGCGCGGGAGATGGTCTAGCCTGATCGTTTCCCGCGCCCCAACCGCGAGATATCCCCATGAACGACATCGCCCTTCAAAGACCGGTCGCGGCAGCCGGCACCGGCTCCGATCTGCAGTCGGAACGTCTGAAATCCGCCTGGCTGTTTCTTGCCCCCACATTTCTGGTACTGGCGCTGGTGGCCGGCTGGCCGCTGGTGCGCACCGTCTGGTTCAGCCTCACCGATGCGTCGCTCACTAATCTCGAGGGTGCGCAGTTCGTCGGCCTCAAGAACTACCTCACCTGGATCACGCTCAGCAGCGGCCGCACAATCTATCGCGGCCTGCTTGCCGATCCCGCATGGTGGGGCGCGGTTCTCAATACGCTGAAATTCACCGTCGTCTCCGTCAGCCTCGAAACGATACTCGGCCTCATCGTCGCGCTGGTGCTGAATGCCGAATTTAGGGGACGCGGCCTCGTGCGCGCCGCCATTCTCGTGCCCTGGGCCATTCCCACCATCGTCTCGGCGCAGATGTGGGCGTGGATGCTGAACGACCAGTTCGGCATCTTGAACGACCTGTTCCTCAATCTCGGGCTGATCTCCAACAAGGTCGCCTGGACCGCCAATCCCGAAACCGCGATGGTGGCCGTGCTGATCGTCGACATCTGGAAGACGACGCCCTTCATGGCGCTGCTCATCCTTGCCGGCCTGCAGATGGTGCCGAAGGACATGTATGAGGCGGCCAAGGTGGATGGCATTCATCCGGTCAAGGTGTTCTTCCGCGTCACCCTGCCGATGATCCGACCCGCGCTCATGGTCGCCGTCATCTTTCGCATGCTGGATGCGATGCGCGTATTCGACCTCATCTACATCCTGACGCCGAATAATGCCCAGACCCGCACCATGTCGGTGCTGGCGCGTGAGAACCTGTTCGATTTCGACAAGTTCTCCTATGGCGCCGCCGCCTCCACCATGCTGTTCCTCATCATCGCCTCGATCACGGTCATCTACATGTGGCTCGGGCGCGTCAACACCGATGGAGCCGCGCGATGACCCTGCCAAGCATCCTGAAAACCACCGCCTTCTATGCGCTGGTCGCCATCATCATGGTGATTTCGGTATTCCCGTTTTATTACGCGATCCTGACGAGCCTGAAATCCGGCTCGGCGCTGTTCCAGGTCAATTATTGGCCGCGTGACTTCTCGCTGACCAATTACAGCTTCGTCATCGGCAACGGCACGTTCCTGCGCAATCTTGGCAATTCGCTGTTTGTCGCATCTTCCGTCGTCATACTCTCGCTGTTCCTTGCGGTAACGGCGTCCTATGCTCTCGCCCGCGTCCGCTTCCGTGGCCGCGCGCTGCTGCTGCTCACCATCCTGTCGGTTTCGATGTTCCCGCAGATCGCCGTGCTCGCCGGCCTGTTCGAACTGATCCGCTGGGCGGGCATCTTCAACACGCCGCTGGCGCTGATCTTTTCCTACATGATCTTCACCCTGCCCTTCACGGTCTGGGTGCTGACAACCTTCATGCGCGACCTGCCGATCGAGATCGAGGAAGCGGCGATCGTCGATGGCGCGACGCCATGGGTCATCATCACCCAGGTGTTCATGCCGCTGATGTGGCCGGCGCTCGTCACCACAGGGCTTCTCGCCTTCATCGCGGCGTGGAACGAATTCCTCTTCGCGCTCACCTTCACCTCATCGAACGAGCAGCGCACGGTGCCTGTCGCCATTGCGCTCCTGTCGGGCGGCTCGCAGTTCGAAATACCCTGGGGAACGATCATGGCGGCCTCCGTCATCGTCACCGCCCCGCTCGTCGTCCTCGTTCTGATCTTCCAGCGACGCATCATCTCCGGCCTCACCGCCGGCGGCGTCAAAGGCTAGGAGAAACATCATGACCACCATTCAACTGCGCGATCTTCGCAAATCCTTCGGCGCCTTCGACGTCATCAAGGGCATCGACATGGACATCCGCTCCGGCGAGTTCATGGTCTTCGTCGGCCCCTCCGGCTGCGGCAAGTCCACGCTTCTGCGCCTCATCTGCGGGCTGGAGGAAATTTCCGGCGGCACGCTTTCCTTCGATGGCGAGACGGTCAACCGCCTGCCGCCCGCCAAGCGCGGCGTCGCCATGGTCTTCCAGTCCTATGCGCTTTATCCGCATATGACCGTGTTCGAAAACATGGCCTTCGGCATGAAGCTATCAGGCGCGGACAAGGAACAGCGCAAGAAGCGCGTCGAAGCGGCAGCCGAGATGCTGCAGCTCACGCCCTATCTGGAGCGCCTGCCAAAGCAGCTTTCCGGCGGCCAGCGCCAGCGTGTCGCCATCGGCCGCGCCATCGTGCGTGATCCCAAGGTATTCCTGTTCGACGAACCGCTTTCCAACCTCGATGCGGCATTGCGCGTTGCCACGCGTCTGGAAATCGCCAAGCTGCACCGCTCGATGCATGACACGACGATGATCTACGTCACGCACGACCAGGTGGAGGCAATGACGCTCGCCGACCGCATCTGCGTGCTGCGCGACGGCCGAGTCGAGCAGATCGGCACGCCGCTGGAGCTGTACGAAAGTCCGGTCAACACCTTCGTCGCCGGCTTCATCGGCTCGCCGAAGATGAACTTCCTGTCAGGCAAATATGCCGAGACGGAAGGCGCAAAAACCATCGGCATCCGCCCGGAGCACATCACCATCACCACCGACGGCAGCAGCTGGAGCGGTGAGATCGTGCATTCGGAAATGCTCGGGTCGGACAGCTACATCTATGTCGAGATCGGCGCCGGTGAACCCGTCGTCGTTCGCGAAGAAGGCGTGACCGACCGCAAAGCGGGCGAGCGTATCGCCCTCGTGGCGGATGCGACGCAGATCCATCGTTTTGACGCCGAAGGCCGGGCGCTTGCCCGCAACCCCGCCCGGGGCGCTGCCTGAATTTTTCACTTTCGCCGGGATCACCCAAGGTCCCGGCTTTCACCGAGGAGCATGAAAATGACCATCAACACCGTTGTATGGGGCGAAAATATCCACGAACACATCAATGAGACGGTGCGTTCGATCTATCCAAACGGCATGCACAACACCATCGCCGATGCGCTGAACCAGAACCCCGAGATCAACGCCACCACCGCCACGCTGCAGGAGCCGGAACATGGCCTTTCGCAGGATCGCCTCGACAAGACCGACGTGCTGGTCTGGTGGGGCCACAAGGACCATGGCGCGGTGCAGGACGAGATCGTCGAGCGCGTCGCCAAGCGCGTCTGGGAAGGCATGGGCCTCATCGTCCTGCATTCCGGCCACTTCTCCAAGCCGTTCAAGCGGCTGATGGGCACGCCCTGCGCGCTGAAATGGCGTGAGGCGGGTGAACGCGAGCGCCTGTGGACCATCAATCCGCGCCACCCGATCGCCGCCGGCCTGCCGGAACATTTCGAGCTGGAAAACGAGGAAATGTATGGCGAGCAGTTCTCCGTACCGGAGCCGCTGGAAACCGTCTTCATCTCCTGGTTCCAGGGCGGCGAAGTCTTCCGGTCCGGTCTCACCTGGCGCCGTGGTGCAGGCAATATCTTCTATTTCCGTCCCGGCCACGAGACCTATCCGACCTATCACGACGCCAATGTGCAGAAGGTCATCAGCAACTCGGTGAAATGGGCCTATAATCCGGTTGGCGCACTGAAGAGCATTCACGATGCCCCCAATGTTCCCGTCGACAAGGCGCTGGAGCCGATCGAAGAACGCGGCCCCAAGCTGCACAAGGCAGGCGAAGCAGGTTACAGGTAAAAAGCCATGAGACTTCTCATTCTCGGAACCGGCGGCATGGCCAACAACCATGCCACCTATTTCTCGCAAATCCCCGGCGTCGAACTGGTCGCGGCGGTGGATGTGGACGATGTCGTGGTGCGCGGCTTTGCGCTCCGCCACAACATCCCGCTCTCCTTCACCTCGCTGGATGACGCCATTGCCTGGGGTGAATTCGACGCGGCGGCGAATGTCACGCCGGATGCCATCCACCATCCCACCAGCCTGAAACTGCTGGCGGCCGGCAAGCATGTCTTCTGCGAAAAGCCGCTGGCGGAAAACTACGCCAAGGCCGCCGAAATGGCCGATGCCGCCGAAAAAGCCGGCCTCGTCGCCATGGTCAACCTCACCTATCGCAACGTCGCCCCCTTGCAGGCGGCGCGCGAGATGGTGCTGGCAGGCAAGATCGGCAAGGTGCGGCATCTGGAAGCCTCCTATCTCCAGAGCTGGCTGGTTTCCAAGGCCTGGGGCGACTGGATGACGGAGAGCAAGTGGCTGTGGCGGCTTTCCACCAAGCATGGCTCCAACGGCGTGCTGGGCGATGTCGGCATCCACATTCTCGACTTCGCCTCCTATGGCGCGGGCAGCGATGTGGAGCGCATCTTCACGCGACTGAAGACCTTCGACAAATATGAGGGCAATAAAATCGGCGTCTACGATCTCGACGCCAATGACAGCTTCACCATGACCGCCGAGCTTGAAAACGGCGCCATGGGCGTCATCCACGCCAGCCGCTGGGCGACGGGGCACTTGAACGAACTGCGCCTGCGCATCCATGGCGACAAGGGTGCGCTGGAAGTCATCCACACGCCCGACTATTCCAGCCTGCGTGCCTGCATCGGCGAGGATGTGGAAACGGCAATCTGGAAGACGATCGATGTCGACCCCGTGCCAACGAATTATGAAAAATTCGCCAAGGCCGTCATGGAAGGCGGCCCCGCCGATCCGGACTTCCGCCATGCCGCCAACCTGCAGAAGGTGCTCGATCTATCGATCATCGCGGATCGGGAACGGCGTGAGGTGGCTGTTTCGGCTTGATTTTCGAAAGTGCGGCGGCGCAAGCCGCCGCATGGATTGCCGCAAAGGGCGCTCCTCGCTCTCCGTCATGCCGGTCCCCGGAACAAGTCCGAGGATGATCCGGGGTCCAGCGCGATCAAGCCTTTGATCGCAAAAGACTCTTTTCCCGGCGCAGACGCGCCGTGACTGGATGCCGGATCATCCTCGGACTTGTTCCGGGGACCGGCATGACGGAGGGACCTTATAACTCCCTCAAACCCCGCGCTTGTTCCCCCACAACAGGACATGCAGCTGCGGCAGCACGCGGGCGGAAAACCAGCGGTCTTCGCTGACCTTGTCCACCAGCCATAACATCCGGTCCATCACCCCATCGATATCCACGCGCGCATCGTCATCATCGGGCGGCGGCGGGGTATGGTTGCCGGGCTGAAGAAAAACCGGCAGATGCGGAAACCGCGCGGATGCCGCCTTGGCATAGGCATAATCCACATCGTCGAAGACCACGATCTTCAGCGCCACCTGCGGCCCCTCGCCGGCCGCGGCAAGACAGTCCTCGAAAGCCTGCCAGTCCGTTCCCATGCCGCTTGATGGCGGCTTGGGGCTTAAAACCAGATGGTCGAGATCGGTAAACCAGTCTTTCGCGATGCTGCCCTGCGTTTCCAGTGCAAAACGATACCCCTCACCGTGCCCCTTGGCGATCAAAGGCCCGAGCGGCTGGATGGCGGGGTTGCCGCCGGAGAGCGATACCGTGAGCGGCACGCCGCCGGAAAGCCGCCGTACCTCCTGCCAGATCACCTCGACCGACAGCGGTTTCCACGTATCGCGGTAGTCGCTATCGACCGCATGCAACGTATCGCACCAGGAACAGCGGTAATCGCAGCCGCCGGTACGCACGAAGACGGTCGGTAGACCGATCAACACGCCTTCGCCCTGAATGGTCGGACCGAAGATTTCGCTGATGCGGATCGTGGTTTCCTTCGCTGCAATCTTATGTGCAGCCGCCGTCATGGCCGGTATTCCGCCCAGGTCTTGGCGGTTTCGCTCACCCGCACGGCGCTGGTTTCCGGCAGGCGATCCTTGCACCAGTCGTAAAAATGCTTCGCCAGATATTCCGCCGTCACCCGGTCATGGCCGAGAACGTCGTTCAGGTGGCGGTGGTCGAAATGATCGTCGATATAGCGCTTCAGCGGCGCAAGCTCGTGATAATCGCGCACGAAGCCATGCTCGTTCAGTGCTTCGCCTGATAATTCCACCTCGACAATGTAATTGTGCCCGTGCAGGCGGTTACACTGGTGATCTGAGGGCAGGCTTTTCAACTGATGCGAGGCGGAGAAGTGAAACTCCTTGGTGATGCGGAACATCAGCGCACCTCCTGGGCCACAAAGGCGTTGGTGGCGGCAACCCAGAAATCCGGGTCCTCATAGTCGGTCGGGTCGGTAACGCCGGCCAGATGAAAGGCCTCGCGCCGTTCGACGCAGGTGCCGCAGCGGCCGCAATGACGCAAGCCGCCCTTGTAACAGGACCATGTTTCGCCAAACGGCGTGCCGTATTTCGCACCATCGGTCACAATCGCCGCCTTGGAAACGGTGACATAGGGCGCAAAGAGCTTGACGTCGGCATAACCCTCAAGCGCATGCGCCTGCATGGCATTGAAGCTGTCGATGAAGCCCGGCCGGCAATCGGGGTAGATGAAATGGTCGCCGCCATGCACGGCAATCGCCACCGCATCCGCCTGCTGCGCGGCGGCCAGCCCGAAAGCGATGGTGAGCATGATGGCGTTGCGGTTCGGCACCACGGTGGAGCGCATGGTCTCTTCCGCGTAATGGCCATCAGGCACCTCCACGTCGTCGGTGAGCGCCGAGCCGGTGAGATGCGCGCCGATGGTTCTGATATCGATGACATGATGCGGCACGCCGAGACGCCTTGCGCAATCGGCCGCGTATTCCAGCTCCTTCTTGTGGCGCTGGCCATAATCGAAGGAGACGAGAGCGAGAAGTTCGTGTTCCGCCGCGATTTTATGCGCAAGCGAAACGGAGTCCAATCCGCCGGAGCAGATGACGATGGTTTTCATAATTTGGGATCCCTTGTTTTGACCGGGTGGGCTGCGACCGGATTACGGGGAGCGGCTTTAAACCAAACCGACAGGCTTGTGAAGGGCCTTGCGGATATGAGGCCAATCCGCGCCATCACGAAAATGCCCCGTCACAGCAACAAGACGAAACAAACGGGACATAAGCGGGAAACCGGCGCGATCTAGAACAATGCCGAATTTGCTGTTCTTGAAGGGTCCTGCCAATGGTGGCGGCTGATACATTTCTGTTTTCGCTGAGCAATCTCAGCTCTCTCGGCACCGGCCTGCTGATGGCGATGGCGGGCATGCTTTACGTCATGCTCACCATTCGCGGGCTGGTTGCCGCCATTCGCCATGGATAAGGCCCTCGACACAAAACGCCATCGGTTCAGGCGCAATCTCACCGCTGCGCTGGTTGTCGCCTCGGCGGCACTCGTCGCAGCGGTTGGCATAGCCCCGTTCGTGTTCCTGATCTGGATGATCAGAACCGTTGCACGGTGGCTGGGGTTTTTCATCGGCTTTTAAGGAGTTCAAGCGCGAACACGCGACGCTCGCCGCAACCGGCTGAGCGGGGAAGGCCCGGCGGACTGGCAGTACGCCGGGCCTTCTTTTTTGTAAACGGGGGCTTAGCGCAGCAGCGCCCGCGCCTCCTCGATGCCGAGTGCCGCCGGCTGGGTGCAGGTGGTCGTCATCTCGATGAAGCGGCCCTCTTCGCCTGATTTCAGGATCGAGGTCATCACGTCGATACCGTGCAGCGAGCGATCAAGCGAGCAACGGGCATCGCGGCCTTCAAGGATTGCAATCGCCATATCGGCAAGGCCTGCCGTGCGGTAATTGGCGCGCGGCCCGTTCGGGCTTTCCTGGTTGGCAATGCCGAAGGGATGCGCCCAGTCTTCCAGCGGCTGGATATTCTTGTCGCGGCCACTGGCTTCGACCACACCGCCGAAGAAGTTCGGGTCCGGCACGTAGATCGAGCCTTCCGTGCCATAGAGCTCCATATTGGCGTGGCGATGCGACCAGACATCCCAGCTGGCCGAAAGCGTGATCGTCGCGCCGTTCACGAATTCCAGCAGGGCGTGGATATTGGTCGGTGTTTCGACCGGAATGATCTCGCCGTTGAGTGGCTGGCTGGTCACCGTGCGCGTGGGGTTCGCCATCGTGGTCAGCGCGCCGACACGTTTGACCGGGCCGATGAGGTTGATGAGATTGGCAACGTAATAGGGGCCGAGATCAAGGATCGGCCCGCCGCCCTTCAGGAAGAAGAAGCCCGGATTGGGGTGCCACATCTCCATGCCGGGGCTCATCACGTGGCACGTGCCTGACGTGATGCGCCCGACTTTGCCGTCATCGATATATTGCCGGGCAAGCTGATGCGCACCGCCGAGGAACGTATCCGGCGCGCAGCCGACGGAAAGCTTCTTTTCGCGGGCGATGCGCCGCAGCTCCTCGCCTTCCTCAAGCGATAGCACCAGCGGCTTTTCCGAATAGACGTGTTTGCCTGCCTCGAGGGCTGCTTTCGACACCGGAAAATGCGCGGCGGGAATGGTGAGGTTCACCACCACGTCAATGTCCTTGTTGGCGAGCAGTTCCTCGATGGACTGCGCGACAACGCCGAATTCTTCTGCCCTCAGCTCCGCCGCATTGCGGTTGAGGTCGGCGCAGGCAAGCACCTTGATACCCTTGAAGAGCGGTGCCAGCGAAAAATATGCAGACGAGATATTGCCGCATCCGATGATGCCGACGCCAAGATCCCTGGCCATGATGAAACTCCGAAATGTGAGACTTAGTAGGTTTTGAACGAGGCGATCGAGCGGGTGATCAGCCGGTCGATGTCTTTTGGATTGTCGTGTTCGACCACGAAATGTTTCGTGGCGGATTTCGCCTTCAGCGCCGCAACGAGGCCCTTCCAGTCCACCGTGCCATGGCCGACATCGGCCCAGCCGTCTTCATCCGCATTCTCGCCCGACGGTGCGATGTCCTTCACGTGCACGGCGGTGATGCGCTTGCCGTAACTCTCGATCCAGGCGAGCGGATCGGCATTGCCTCTGATAATCCAGGCGATATCCGCTTCCCACTTCAGGTCCGGTCCGCCGGCCAGAATCTGCTCCTGCGGGGTGGAGCCATCGGCAAGCGCCTTGAACTCGAAATCGTGGTTATGCCAGCCGAAAATCAGCCCGGCATCCACGAAAGGCTTGCCGGCTTCCTGCAGGCGCTTGCCGAAAGCGAACCAGCCTGCGGCATCCGCCGGGCGCTGGTCGGGCATCAGGTAAGGGCAATAGATCGCCTCCACGCCCAGAACCTTGGCAATGTTGAGCGCCTTTTTCGGATCGCCCTCAAGAAGATCGAGGCCGAAATGACCCGTCGGCATGGAAAGGCCGTTGGCATCAAGTTCGGCGCGCAGGCCCTTCAAACCGGCATCATCCAGCGAGGCATACATGGCGCCATAACCTTCGACCTGTTTGTAACCCGCCGCCGAGAGCTTCTTCAGAATATTGGAAAACGGCTGGAAATTGCGGGCGCTGTAAAGCTGAAAACCGAGTTCTGTCATTGTCTCCTCCATAGAGATGTTGGTCTTGGGATTGTGTGGGGGGGAAAAGTAGGGCGCCTAAAGCCGTTCCTCGCTTTGCGAGTCGAACAGCGACGCCATGGCCATGTCGAGGCCGAGGCGCACCTTCGTGCCCGGCGAAAACCGCCTGTGGCCACCGACACGCACGGACATGGTATGCCCGGCATGTTTCAGCCAGATCAGATTGTCGGCGCCCATCGGCTCCTCGATATCGACAACGGCCTCATGCACTTCGCCACTGAGGATATCGGCATCGACACGGACATGTTCGGGACGCACGCCGAGTACCACGGCACGGCCGGCGGCAAGCGGCGTTTCCGCATGATAGCCCTCAAGCGCGAAAGTCACGCCATTGGTGGTGAATACCACCTTGCCGTCCTTCTCGATCAACTCGCCACGCAGGAAATTCATCGACGGCGAACCGATGAAACCGGCAACGAAGAGGTTCCGCGGCTTGTTATAGATGGTGACGGGGTCAGCCAGCTGCTGGATGACGCCGCTTTTCATGATGGCGATGCGATCCGCCAGCGTCAGTGCCTCGATTTGATCGTGCGTCACATAGATCATGGTGTTCTTCAGCGACTGGTGCAGCCGCTTGATTTCCACGCGCAGCTCCGAGCGCAGCTTGGCGTCGAGGTTGGAAAGCGGTTCGTCAAACAGGAACACATCCACATCCCGCACCAGCGCCCGGCCGATGGCGACACGCTGGCGCTGGCCGCCGGAAAGCTCGGCCGGTTTGCGTTTCAGCAGCGGCTCGATCTGGAGGATGCCGGCCGCCCTTTTGACGCGGCGGTCGATTTCCTCTTTCGGCACCTTGGCGACCTGAAGGCCGAAGGACAGGTTCTTCTCCACCGTCATCTGCGGATAAAGCGCATAGGACTGGAACACCATGCCGATGCCGCGATCCTTCGGCTCCTCCCAGGTAACGTTGCGGTCCTTGATGAAGATTTGCCCGTCGGTCGGCTCCAGAAGCCCAGCGATGCAGTTGAGGAGGGTCGACTTGCCGCAGCCGGAAGAGCCGAGCAGCACGAGGAACTCACCGTCGTAAATATCGAGATTGAGGTCTTTCAGCACGGTAACGGCACCGAAGGACAGGGAAAGATCGCGGATGGAAACGCTTTTGTTCATATAGCTCAACCTTTTACTGCGCCTGCGGCAATGCCGCGCACGAATAGCCTGCCGGAGACGAAATAGACGATCAGCGGCACGGCACCCGTCAGAAGGGTTGCGGCCATGTTGACGTTGTATTCCTTCACGCCCTGCACGGAGTTGACGATATTATTGAGCTGCACCGTCATCGGGTAATATTCCGGCCGCGTGAACACCACACCGAACAGGAAGTCGTTCCAGATGCCGGTCACCTGCAGGATCATCGCCACGACGAAGATCGGCAGCGACATGGGCAGCATGATGCGGAAATAGATCTGCCAGAAGTTCGCGCCATCGATACGCGCCGCCTTGAACAATTCCTCCGGCAGCGAGGCGAAGTAATTGCGGAACAGCAGCGTCAGGATCGGCATGCCAAAGATGGTGTGAACCATGACGAGGCCGGTCAGCGTGCCGTAGACACCCATTTCACGCAGCACGATGACGATCGGATAGATCATCACCTGATAGGGAATGAACGCACCGATGATGAGGATCGAGAAGAACAGTTCCGATCCCTTGAATTTCCAGTTGGCCATGGCGTAGCCGCTGACGGAAGCGACGATGATCGAGATCGCCACCGAAGGCACGAGGATACGCACCGAATTCCAGAAGCCACGCGAAAGCCCATCGCAGTTCAAGCCGGTGCAGGCATTGGCCCAGGCCTTCACCCAGGGCTCGAAGGTGATTTCCACCGGCGGCGCGAAAATGTTGCCGAGCCGGATTTCCGGCATGCCCTTCAGAGAGGTGACCACCATCACGTAGAGCGGCAGCAGATAATAGGCGGCAGCCACGAACAGCGTACCGTAGAGAATGATGTTGCGGCGGGAAAAAGCCTTCTTCGGCTTCTTGCCGCGCGGGCCGGAAAGCTCCTTGGAAACCGCATCGTTTGCGGCGACAACCGTGTTCAATGTGCTGATATTAGCCACGCTTCTTGCCTCCGAATTCGAGGTAGGCCCATGGAATGATGATGATCGCGACCGTCAGAAGCATCATGGTGGAGGCTGCGAAGCCCTGCCCCAGATTTTGCGCCTGGAACATGTAGTCATAGACATATTTCGCCGGCACTTCGGAGGCGATGCCCGGCCCGCCGCTGGTCTGCGCCACCACCAGATCGTAGACCTTGACGATGCCGCTGGCGATGATGACCAGCGTGGTGATGAAGACCGGCCGCATCATGGGAATGATGATGAGAATATAGGTCTTCCACATCGGAATGCCGTCGACGCGCGCCGCCTTCCAGATATCCTCATCGATACCGCGAAGGCCCGCCAGCATCAGGCACATGACGAGCCCGGTGCCCTGCCAGAGCGCGGCAATCAGGATGCCGTAGATGACGATCTGGGAATTATAGAGCGGATCGAAGGTGAAGCTTTCCCAGCCCATCGAGCGGACCACGGACTGGATGCCGAATTCCGGGTTCAGCAGCCATTGCCAGACAAGGCCGGTGACGATGAAGGACAGGGCGAAGGGATAGAGGAAAATGGTGCGGAAGGTGTTTTCGAAACGGATTTTCTGATCCATGAGCGCCGCCAGCACAAAGCCGATGACAAGGCTGAAGATCAGCGACAGCACGCCGTAGATCGCCAGATTCTGGATGGATACGATCCAGCGCGGCGCGGCCCACAAACGCTCATATTGGTCGAAACCGATGAAACTCGCGCGCGGCAGAAGCTTGGAATTGGTGAAGGAATAAACCACCGTCCAGATCGTGCCGCCGAGGAAGATCACCATGGCGGTCAAGATCATGGGAATGGAGGCAATCTTGGAATTAAGATTGCGAAAGAGCTGATTGGGGCGCCCGGAGCGCGCTTGTCCTGCCATGTTACCTCCTCCTGTAACGTTACAGTTCGCAGCCAAGCAAAAAACCTTGCCGCATGAAACCTGGCCCGTGCCGGTAATTATCGCACAGACCGGACGTTGGATCGGGGAGCGGCGAACCGCTCCCCGATCCGGAGAGATCACAATCAGTCAGCCGAGCTGATAATGCTCGCGAAACGCTTCTGTCCATCTTCCGCCGACATCGAGCCCGCGAAGAATTCCGCCATCAGGTCCTCCTTCTGTTTCTGCGTATCGGCAGAAACCAGCTGGTCGGTGCTGGTCAGCGCATTGCCCTTGGCCAGAATTTCCAGACCCTTCTTCATGCAGTCATTGGCGGCATTGAGATCGACGTCGCCACGGATCGGCAGCGAGCCCTTCTTCAGGTTGAAGGCGACCTGCGTTTTCGGATCGACGATGGTTTCGGCCAGCACGTCCTGCGCCTTGGTTTTCGCCTCGTCCTTCAGCACCGGGAAATAAAAGGCGTCGCCGCCCGTGGTGATATAGTCGTTGAGGCCCAGACCCGGCAGGCAGGAATAATCCGTACCGGCCTTCTGGTTGGCCAGCTGGAATTCGCCCTGCGCCCAGTCACCCATGATCTGGCCGCCGGCCTTGCCTGTTATCACCATGTTGGTGGCCTGGTTCCAGTCCTGAACATTGGTGCCCTTGGCCATATCGCGGGCCTCGACGGCCGCCGCGAAAATCTTCGCCATCTCGGGGCCGGCTGCCGCTTCGGCATCCTTGTCGCCATAGACTTTCTGATAGAGGTCCTTGCCGCCGATCGAAAGCGTCAGCGTGTCGAACAGGCCGTTCGCCTGCCATGCCTGCCCGCCAAGGGCGAGCGGCTGGATGCCGGCCTTTTTCAGCGCCGGTGCGGCCGCGACGAATTCCGTCCAGTTCTTCGGAACCTCGACGCCCGCCTTCTTGAAGGCTTCGTTGGAAAGCCACAGCCATTGCCAGGAATGGATGTTGACCGGCGCGCAATAAATCTTGCCGTCGATCGTGCAGCTGTCGAGCAGGCTTGCCGGCTTGATGACCTCTTTCCACTTGCCCTTTTCGGCAACGTCGGAAAGGTCGCGCATCAGGCCGGCCTGCACCAGCTCTTCCGCCTGCCGGCCATGGTTGAACTGCGTGGCGCCCATCGGGTCGCCGCCGGTGATGCGGCTGATCATGATCGGACGGGCCGTGCCGCCCGAACCGGCAATCGCGCCATCCACCCATTTATTGCCGGTCGCATCGAAAGCCTTGGCAAGCTCGGCCACCGCTGCGGCTTCGCCGCCCGATGTCCACCAATGGGTCACCTCAAGATCGGTGGCCCCGGCCATGCCCGCCGGAATCATGACACTGGCCAAAAAGGCCGCAGAAATAACACGCATTCGCATGAGTCTCCTCCCTCACTGAAACGTTGCAGTTGGAACGTATGCGAAGATTTTTGATTAGGCAACCGCCTAAGATACGAATCTATTCGGGGTCATTTCGGCGCCTTTACGGGCTTGGAAACCGTGCGGGCCGGCGGCGGGAAAATCCTCATTTCATCGCGTAACTTACTGGCAATGCTGGCTCTTTAAAGTCTGAGGCTGTGGCCGTCTCCCGCATCGATACCGGGTCTGCGGATAAATGGGCAAAACGAAAATGAAAAACTGGCACATTCTTTTGATCATCGGCCTGGTGGGGGTCGCCTCGCTATGGCTGGCAAGTTTCGCGCAGCTTGTGCCGGGAGAGCAACTTTCGCAGATGATGCGCGCGCTGATACTTGTGCAACCGACGATACTGACCGTGGCTGCCGTTGCGGTCGGTCAGGCTCTTGCGGCAAAGGTTGGACTTGGTACACCGCTGATCGACGCGTTACTGCGGAGAAATAACCACCGCATCGTGCTGCAAAGACAGTCGCCGGCCGCGCTGCTCACCGGGCTTGCTGTCGGCCTCCTGATGATCGCCTATGCACGGATTATCCTGCCATCAGTGACAGATACGGCGACGGTGGCGGGCATGAGCGCTTTTCCCGTGCCGCTGGCAACCCGGATACTCTATGGCGGGATTACCGAGGAATTGCTGACCCGATGGGGCCTGATGTTGTTTTTCGCGTGGGTGCTCTGGCGTCTGACAGGCAAGGGAGAAGTCCGTCCGCCGATTTTGTGGGCCGCCGTCATCATGGCAGCCGCCCTCTTCGCCGCCGGTCATCTGCCGTTTCTGTTCGCTATCGCCGCCCAGCCGCAACCGGCACTGATCGCCGCGATCCTGCTCACCAATTTCATACCCGGCCTGTTGTTCGGATGGCTGTTCTGGCGCCGGGGACTGGAGGCGGCGATGTTTTCCCATGCCTTTGCCCATTGTGTGAACGCATTGGCTTCGTGAACGGAAAAGGCGAGCCGGACAGCACTCCGGCTCGCCTTCGATCATACGGCTTCAATGCGGCCGGCGATGTTATTGCCGCTTGTAATCATCCTCGATGCGGATGACATCATCCTCGCCGATATAGGCTCCGGTCTGGATTTCGACCAGTTCGAGCGGGATCTGGCCCTCGTTTGCCAGACGGTGCGGCTGACCGATCGGGATATAGACCGACTGGTTTTCTGTCAGAAGCCGCGTTTCCTCGCCCATCGTCACCGTCGCCGTGCCCTTGACCACGATCCAGTGTTCCGAGCGATGATAATGTTTCTGGAACGAGATCCGATGGCCGGGATCGACCGTGATGTGGCCGACCCGGTAACGGTCGTCCACATACATGTGTTCGATATAACCCCAGGGACGGTAAACACGCTTGTGGCTCTGCGTCTGCGGCGCATGTTCGCCGTCCTTCAGCGTCTCCACCAGACCCTTCACATCCTGCACCCGGTTCTTCGGCACCACCAGAACCGCATCCTTGGTGGCCACCACCACCAGATCCTTCGCCCCCACCACCGTCGTCAGCAGTTGCGTGGAGTGAATAAGGCAGCCTTCGGAATCGATGAAGACGCCATCGCCTTCCAGCGCATTGTCATTGCCGCGCTTGTCGGCGATCTCCCAGATCGCATCCCAGCTGCCAATATCCGACCAGCGGAAATGGCCATGCACCACCGCCATGCGTCTGGTTTTTTCAATCACCGCATAGTCGATGGAATTTTTCGGCGAGGCCTCGAAGCTTTCCTGATGCAGACGCACAAAACCGAGGTCGCTTTCATATTGCTCGACCGCCTGCGTCACCGCCGAAAGAATCTCCGGCGCGAAGGCCTTCAGCTCGGCGATCATCACATCGGAACGGAACAGGAAGTTGCCGGAGTTCCAGAGATAGCCCTTTTCCAGATAGGAGATCGCCGTCTTCATGTCAGGCTTCTCCACGAAGGCATCGACCGTGCTCAGGTCCTCCTCGCCGTCGATCGCCTCGCCCGGCTTGATATAGCCATAGGAGGTGCGCGGCTCGCTCGGCACCAGGCCGAAAACGACGATATTGCCCTGATCGGCAGCCTTGGCCCCGAGTTTCACGGCGTCGGAGAACTTGTCGGCATCGAGCACCACATGGTCGGCGGCAAGCGCCAGCACCAGACATCCCGGTTCGCGACGCTCCGCCAGCACGGCGGCAGCCGCCATGGCGGCAGCGCTGTCGCGGCGGGCGGGTTCAAGCACCACCGTTGCCGGCAGGCCGATCTCTTCCGCCTGACGGCGGGCGAAAAAACGGAAATCCTCGTTGGTGATGACGAGCGGCTCGGCATACATCCCCTTGTCGCCCACCCGCATCAGCGTCTGCTGATAGGTCGAAAGATTGCCGACCAGCGGCTGGAACTGCTTGGGCAGCTGATCACGCGAGACAGGCCAGAGACGCGAACCGGCACCGCCAGCAAGAAGAACCGGCGTGATCTTTCGAGTGTGTTCTTTCACGACAAAACCTTTCCAACATCAAAAAATTTCCCGGCGCGCCGGACAATATACATATTTCCCAATGCCGCCATCATCGGTTTACGGGCGGACAAGCGCAAGCTCATAAATTCGCCTTGTGAAAGCTTGGTGAACGAGCGGCGGAGCATTTGGAGGACATGTCGATTGCCTGGGGACCCGTTTCGCTAACGCGAGATGGCTTGCGAGGTTCCGCACAATTCTCCGCGAAAACATCTCCGGGGATCGCGGAAATCTCGGCGTCCCAAGAAGCCGCATCCGCGGCCGGGCGGTGGCACCCGGAACCCACGAACCGGGCGCCAGGTTAAGAATATCGACTTAATCGATTGAAACGGCCGCAAATTTCCCCCGCGTTAAATTTGCTGCACTGAACAACATTCAAGGCTTGGCAGGCGCGCGAAAAATACAATAACAACGACGGATATTTTTACACTGTTATCGACACGAAAGCACGCTCAGCCCATGTCCGACACGCCAAAACCCGCCAGCACAAGAACATCGGTTACGGATCAGGAAGCCCTGGATTTCCACGCGGAAGGCAGACCGGGGAAACTGGAAATCACCCCGACCAAGCCGATGGCGACGCAGCGGGATCTGTCGCTCGCCTATTCGCCTGGCGTGGCCGTGCCGGTGAAAGCCATCGCCGAAAACCCGGCGACCGCTTACGATTATACGACACGCGGCAACATGGTCGCCGTCATCTCCAACGGCACGGCCATCCTCGGGCTTGGCAATCTCGGCGCGCTCGCCTCCAAGCCGGTCATGGAGGGCAAATCCGTCCTCTTCAAGCGTTTCGCCGATGTCGATTCCATCGATCTCGAGGTCGATACCGAAGATGCGGATGAATTCATCAATTGCGTGCGCTACCTCGGCCCCTCCTTCGGCGGCATCAATCTGGAAGACATCAAGGCGCCGGAATGTTTCATCATCGAAAGCCGCCTGCGCGAACTGATGGACATCCCCGTTTTCCATGACGACCAGCACGGCACCGCCATCATCGCCGCCGCCGGCCTCATCAACGCCATCGAGCTGACGGGCCGCGACTTCAAGACCACCAAGCTGGTCTGTAACGGCGCGGGTGCTGCGGCGATTGCCTGCATGGACCTCATCAAGGCCATGGGCTTCAACCCGGAAAACATCACGCTCTGTGACACCAAGGGCGTGATCTATCAGGGCCGTACCGAAGGCATGAACCAGTGGAAATCCGCCCACGCGGTGAAAACCAACAATCGCACGCTGGCGGAAGCCATGAAGGGCGCGGATGTGGTGTTCGGCCTCTCCCAGAAGGGCGCTTTCAGTGAAGAGATGATCCGGTCCATGGCGCCGAAGCCGATCATCTTCGCCATGGCCAATCCGGACCCGGAAATCACCCCCGAAGAAGTCTCGCGCGTCCGTGACGACGCCATCATGGCGACCGGGCGCTCGGATTATCCGAACCAGGTCAACAACGTCCTCGGCTTCCCCTACATCTTCCGCGGCGCGCTCGATGTGCGCGCCAGCCAGATCAACGATGCGATGAAGATCGCCGCCGCGCAGGCGCTGGCCGATCTTGCCCGTGAGGACGTGCCTGATGATGTCGCAGCCGCTTATCAGGGCAACCGCCCGCGCTTCGGGCCGCAATATATCATTCCGGTTCCCTTTGATCCGCGCCTGATCTCGGCCATTCCGGTGGCCGTGGCGAAAGCCGCCATCGAAACCGGCGTCGCCCGGCGCGAACTGCCTGACCTCGACGCCTATGCCCGCGAGCTTTCCGCCCGCCGCGACCCGATGGCCTCGACGACGCAGCGTCTTTACGAGCGCGTGCGCCGCTCGCCGAAGCGCGTGGTCTTTGCCGAAGCGGAAGAAGAACAGGTCATGCGCGCGGCGATTTCGTTTACCGCTCAAGGGCTTGGCACCGCCATCCTGCTCGGCCGCGACGATATCATCAAGGCCAATGCGGAACGTGCCGGCATCGATCTCGACCGCGCCAATATCGAGATTACCAATGCCCGCCTCTCCAGCCGCGTCGATGCCTATGTCGATTATCTCTATGCGCGGCTGCAGCGCGGTGGTTTCCTGCTGCGTGACGTGCAGCGCCTGATCCACAATGACCGCAACCATTTCGCCGCCTGCATGGTGGCGATGGGCGATGCGGACGCCGTGGTCACCGGCGTTACCCGCAATTATTCGACGGCGCTCGAGGATATCCGCCGCTGCATCAATACCAAACCCGGCCATCGCGTCATCGGCGTTTCGCTTGTTGTCTCGCGCAACCGCACCGTCTTCGTGGCCGATACCGCCGTGCATGACATGCCATCGGCCGACGACCTTGCCGATATCGCCGAAGAGGCAGCCGGCCTCGCCCGCCGTTTCGGCTATGAGCCGCGCGTCGCCATGCTCGCCTATTCCACCTTCGGCCAGCCGACCGGCGAGCGTTCCGACAAAGTGCGCGAGGCGGTGAAAATCCTCGACCGGCGCAATGTCAATTTCGAGGTCGACGGCGAGATGTCGGCCGATGTGGCGCTGAACCATCACCGCATGCAGAGCCAGTATCCCTTCGCCCGGCTTTCCGGCCCGGCCAACGTTCTGGTCATGCCGGCCATCCATTCCGCCTCCATCTCCACCAAGATGCTGCAGGAACTGGGCGGCGCAACCGTCATCGGCCCGCTGCTCGTCGGCCTCGACAAGTCGGTGCAGATCACCTCGATGGGTGCCAAGGACAGCGATATCGTCAACATGGCGGCGATCGCGGCTTATAACGCCGGGAGATAAGCACAGGGCGTGTCGCTTGCTTCCTCTCCCCGCCGGGGAGAAGATGGCCCGAAGGGTCAGATGAGGGGGCAAGCTCTCCGGATATCTCTACCGTAGCTTCCTCATCCCGCTGCCGTGACCTTCTCCCCCTCGGGGAGAAGAAACAAGCGGTATTCGCTCGTTTTCCCTTTGGCCATTTGGCCGGAAAACGGCGTCCGGATTGCCCCGCGCGGCCTTATGGCCAGATGCAAACAGCGCGGACAAAGAACAGGATTCTACGATTTAAAATTATTAGGATATTTTTTCGCCCTCTAAGCTTTATTGGAACACGATTTTATTCATAGTATTTTTTGCGCAATGCCAATTCTCGCTCTTGGCGGGTGCCTCATGTAGTTTCCACCTACAATCAAAAGGAAATACCCATGGCCCTCTCTTTCTCCAGATTTGCCGCAAAACTCATCGCCGGAACCGTCGTCATCGCTTCGATGGCCACCGCCGCCCATGCGGATGCAACGCTCGACCGGATCAAGGGTCGCGGCAAGCTCACCGTCGGCGTGATCCTGTCGGGCGCGCCCTTCGGCTTTATCGATCCGAAGACGCAGGAACAGAAAGGCCTCAACATCGATGTGGCCAAGGCGCTGGCCGCCGGCCTCGGTGTCGAGCTGGTCACCGAAACCGTTACCCCGCCTAACCGCGTGCAGTTCCTGCAGCAGGGCAAGGTCGATATTCTGATCGCCAACATGCAATACACGGAAGAGCGCGCCAAAACCCTCGATTATGTGCCCACCCCCTATGACCGCCAGGGCGGCGCAGCCATCGGCCGCAAGGACAGTGGTATCAAGGACTGGCCGGACCTGAAGGGCAAGATCGCCTGCGTTTCGCAAGGGTCGAACTACACCCAGCCGCTGATCGAGGAATATGGCGCACAGGTAAAGGCCCTGCCGAGCCAGCCGGAATCGCTGCTGGCGCTGAAGGGCGGCAATTGCGATGTCTCCGTCCACGTCAACGGCACGCTGAGCCTGATGCTGCAGGACCGCGCCGACGAGTGGAAGGATTACGGCATTCTGATCCCCACCGACCTCATCCCTTCCGATTCCGTGATCTGGCTGCGCAAGGGTGAAAGCGATACCCAGGCCGCACTCGACAAGATCGTCAAGGAGCTGCACGCCTCCGGCAAGATGCTCGAATTCGCCAAGGCCAACCGCCTGCCGAGCATCGGCTACATGGAAGAACAGCAAAAGAAGCTTTCTGCCGCCCAATAAGGACAGGAGCAGGGCTTTTCCGTTATCTGCCTGTCCCCATCACAGGTGAGGACGGCGGCAAAAGGGCGGAGTGATTTCCCCTGACCATCAGGAACGGCCGGTTTCGCCTGCCGTTCTTTTCTGCTTTATAACAAGGCAGGCCATTCTGGCGCCGCCCGCCGGGCGGCACCCGCAATAACAGCATGGATTTCCGATGCAGGATTCATTTACAGCGCGCTTCATTGAACTCGCCGCGCATCTCGGCCTCAAATATGATTTTCTGAACAGCGGCTACGAGGTTCAGATCTGGCTTGACGGCATGAAGATGACGCTCATCCTCGTCGCCGTCACTTTGCCGCTCAGCCTCGTCTTCGGCTTTGTTTTCGCCGCCATGCTGACATCGGGCAAGGTCTGGCTCGCCGGTCCCGTGCGCGCCTATGTGGAGCTGACGCGCAACACGCCGACACTGGTGCAGCTGATGTGCGGTTTCCTCGTGCTCAACATGCTGATTTCCAATGCATTGGGCGGCGCGCAGAACAATCCGCTCACCCCGTTCTTCTGGGTCGTCGCCGTCACCGGCCTGCATATTGCCGCCTTCCACGCGGAAGCGCTGCGCGGCGGCATCGAAGCGGTGCCGGCCACCACCATCGAAGCGGCGCGCGCGATCGGTTTCAGCTCCTTCGAAGTGCTGCGTTACGTGGAATTTCCGCTGGCGATCCGCACTGCCCTGCCCTCGATCATCAACAATCTCGTCAATCTGGTGAAGCTCACCACGGTCGGCTCGGCGATCGCGGTGGGTGAAATCACCTATGCCTCGATCCTGATCTGGACACAGCGCGACAATGTGGTCGAGTTGATGCTCGTCATTCTCATCTTCTTCAGCGTCATCAATTTTATCGTCGCAAGGGCCGGTCTCTGGCTTGAACGGCGTCTTGCGGTTCCGGGGTTCGGCCAATGAGCGCGGTGGTTTCTCCAACACAGGCGGCAAAGAAGCCGCCTTTCGGCACCATTCTGCTGCTCGGCGTTCTGATCGCCGTCGTGCTGTGGCTGATCCTCGATCCGTCGCTCGGACAGGTGCTGCTCGAATGGCTGCCCTATCTCGGCAAGGGTTTCGCCATGAATGTGCTGATCAGCATTCTGGCGATCGCGATTGGCACCTTCATCGGCGTCCTGCTCGGCATCATGGAGCTTGCGCCCTACCGCCTCGTGCGCGCGCCGGCGCTCACCTATGTGCAGATTTTCCGCAACGCCCCGCATCTGGTGCTGATCTTTGCCGCGACCTACATCTTCCCCTTCGAGATCGTCGCCTTTGGCAATTACATCCCCTTCCCGGACTGGATCAAGGCCGTCGTCGGTCTCGCCATTCCCGCCAGCGCCCATATCGCCGAAATCACCCGCGGCGCCATCCAGTCCATTCCGACGGCGCAATGGGAAGCCGCCCAGGGGCTGGGCTTTTCGCGCAATCAGACGCTGCGCTGGATCATCCTGCCGCAATGCGTGAAACGTTCGCTGCCGCCATGGATGAACCTTTACGCGTCGATTACCATGGGCACGGCCCTCGCCTCGCTGGTTGGCGTGCATGAACTGCTGCACGCCGCGACAGACGCCAGCACCGCCGTGCAGCGCAATGACTTCACCGTCGTGGTCTATCTCACCGTTCTGATGGCGTTCTTCCTGTTCTGCTATCCCGTCTCCCGTTTCACGCAGCGCCTCGAGCGGCGCTTCGCCTCCCGCTGATTGGAACAAGCCATGTCCGCATCCGCACCACAAACCGCCAAAGCGCTTGTCGAACTCGAAGGGATTCATCTCTCCTTCGGCGACAATCAGGTCCTGAAAGGCATAGACCTTACGGTCAACAAGGGCGACGCCGTCTCCATCATCGGCCCTTCCGGCTCCGGCAAATCCACCATCCTGCGCTGCATCAACGGCCTGCTCATCCCGCAATCGGGCAAGATCACCGTTGGTGGCACCCGGGTAGACCAGCTGAAGACCGAGGCCGAGCGCATCGCACTGCGCAAGCGCATCGGCATCGTCTTCCAGCAGTTCAATCTCTTCCCGCATCTGACTGTCATGGAAAACATCACCATCGCGCCGATCAAAATCCTCGGCACACCGAAGGCTGAAGCCGAGCGTCATGCCCGCGAACTGCTGGAAAAGGTCCGCCTTTCCCAGAAGGTCGATGCCTATCCCGGCCAGCTTTCCGGCGGCCAGCAGCAGCGCGTGGCGATTGCCCGCGCGCTTGCCATGCGGCCGGAACTGGTGCTGTTCGATGAGGTCACTTCCGCGCTCGACCCGGAAACCGTGGGTGAAGTGCTCGCCGTCATCCGCGATCTCGTCAATGACGGCATGACCAGCATTCTCGTCACCCATGAAATGCGCTTCGCCGAAGAAATCAGCGACAAGATCGTGTTTACCGAAAACGGCCTGATCGTCGATCAGGGCACGCCTGATCATATCTTCTACCGGTCGACAAATCCGCGCATCAACGCCTTCGTCAAGGGTCTGGGAGGACAGGCGGCACGGCTCAATGATGGTGAGGGAATCTGACGCCATGGCCACCGAGGAAAAACTCACCCTTCATCTGGCCGAAGCCATCGCCGCGTCTGATCCTCTAGGCGACGATGAGGCGGTGACGATTGCCCGCACGGCGCTGATCGATTTTTTCGCCTGCGTGCTGGGCGGTGCTGCCGACAGAAGCACCCAAATCCTGATCGACAACTTTACCTCGGGCACCTCAGGCACGGCAGGTATCATCGGCCATGATCTGCGCACCGACGTCTTTACCGCCGCCCTCATCAACGGCCATGCCGGCCATGTGCTTGATTATGACGATGTGCATGGCAGCGTGCGTGGTCACCCCACCGTCGCCATCATTCCCGCGCTTCTGGCCGTTGCGGTGGAGGAAAATTCGACGGCGGACGCCTTCATCGCCGCCTATATTGTCGGGCTGGAGACAATGGCGCGGATTGGCCTGTCGCTCGGCACCAAGCACTATGAAAACGGCTTCCACGCCACCGCCACGCTCGGTCCCATCGGCGCTGCCGCTGCCATCGCCCATCTCCTGAAATTCGATCCGCAGACCACAGCCGTCGCACTCGGCCTTGCCGCCACGCAATCGGCCGGGCTTCGCCTGCAATTCGGGTTCGATGCTAAGCCGCTTCATGCCGGGCTTGCCACCCGCGCCGGTCTCACTGCGGCGCGGCTGGCTCGGTCAGGGTTTCAGGGTGCAGCGGATTTTCTGGAAAATCCCATCGGCTTTTATTCGGCCTTCGCCTTCGGCGCCGAGCAACCGAAACGGGTTCTCTCCGGCTGGGGTGCACCCTGGCAGATCGTCTCGCCCGGCCTCACCCTCAAGGCCTTTCCCTGTTGCACCGCCGCCCACCCCGTCGCCGTTGGAGCGCTGGCACTGCGCAACGCGCATGATCTGACACCGGACGAGATCAAAACTGTTGTCATCACCTTCCCGCCGGGCGGCGATGCCGCCCTTGTCGGCACCGCCACGCCCGCCACCGGCATCGATGCGCGCTTCAGCCCCGAATATGTTTTCGCCGCAGCGCTCGCGGACGGAGCACTCGGGATTGGCCATTTCGACGAGCGCCCGGCACGTGCCGATCTGCTTACACTTTCGGCAAAAGTCTCGCGCCGGCATGATGAAACAGCCCGCCGCCTGTCGCCCGACCCGACCACCCGTTTCGTGGTCATCGATGTGACAAAGAAAGACGGAACATTGCTGTCACGCCGCATAGACGGCCTGCCGGGCATCGATGACCCGACGGAGAAATTCGCCGATGCCACCGGCGGCAATGAGAAATTCGCCGGAATTCCGGCACTGGTGCGGTCCATGAAAACCGCAGCCGATCTCCGGGAGCTCGAGACGCTTCTGGCAACTGAAATATAACCCGACCGACATGAAGGCATGATCCCCATGACCAATACGACCCGCAAAAGACAGATGCATCTCGGCCTTTTCCTGCAGGGCGCCGGGCACCACGTTTCCGGCTGGCGTCACCCCGATGCGGAGGCCGGCAGCGAGAATCTCGATCTGCTCACCCGCGTTACGAAAATGGCCGAAGCGGCGAAGTTCGACATGGTTTTCCTGGCCGACGGCCTGACCAGCGGCGTCGACGCCCATCCGTCGATGATCGCGCGCTTCGAGCCGCTGACCCTGCTCGCAGCGCTTGCCATGGTGACCGACAAGATCGGCCTGGCCGCAACGGCCTCTACAACCTATGGCGAGCCCTATCACACCGCCCGCGCCTTCGCGTCCATCGACCATCTGAGCCATGGCCGCGCGGCCTGGAACATCGTCACCACTTCTTATGCCCGCACGGCGGCGAATTTCTCCAAGGATCATCCCGAGCATGACGAGCGTTATGTGGTGGCGGAAGAATATGTGAACGTCGTTCGCGGCCTTTGGGACAGCTGGGATGACGACGCCTTCATCAAGGACAAGCAGGCGGGCCGCTATGTCGATCCGGCAAAGGTCCACATCCTCAATCACGAAGGCAAATATTTCACGGTCAAGGGGCCGCTCAATATTCCGCGCTCGCCGCAGGGACACCCGGTTCTCATTCAGGCAGGCTCCTCCGGCCCGGGACAGGATCTCGCCGCCCGCACCGCCGATATCGTCTTCACCGCACAGCAGGCGATTTCCGAAGCGCAGGCCTTTTACACCAGTCTCAAGGCGCGGGTGGAAAAGTTCGGCCGCGATCCGGCAAGCGTTGCCGTCATGCCGGGTTTCATGCCGATCATCGGCAGGAGCTTCGAGGAAGCCGGTGAAAAGCTGAAGGAACTGAACCGCTGGACGGATATCAAGAGCGCCATGCCGCTGCTTGAAGAACGCATCGGCCACAGCCTGGCCGATTACGATCTCGACGGCCCGCTGCCGGACCTGCCGATCTCCGATCAGCTGCGCAGCCGCGCCGAACTTCTGACCGAACTGGCGCGCCGTGAAAAGCTGACGATCCGCGAACTGGCGCTGCGCGTCGCCGCCGGACGCGGCCACCATATCGTCATGGGCACGGCCAAGGACGTGGCGGACCGGATGCAGGAATGGTTCGAAAACGGCGCGGCCGACGGCTTCAACGTCATGCCGCCCTTCTTCCCTGGTGGGCTCGAAGAATTCAACCGCGAGGTCGTGCCGCTTCTGCAGGAGCGCGGCCTGTTCCGCAAGGAATACGAAGGCTCGACGCTGCGCGACCACCTTGGCATCGACCGTCCGACGTTGCGGGGATAACAGCGTGCGGATACCTGACCACAGGCATCCGCATCACCAAATCGCGTCGATAAGTCGGAGCGGGCAAAGGCCCGCCCTGTCACGCTGCGGCGCGTCCCGCCTGCTGGTCGCGCCGGCCGGCGTTTGAAAATTCCGGCCGGGCGGACGCTCCGTCTTCGCGCTGAACCGTGCGGCGGTTCAGTTTGAACAGGCTGACAAGCTGTGCCAGCACATCGGCGCCCTGCGCCAGCGTGGTGCTGATCGCAGTGGTACGGGCGCTCATCGCGGCATTTTCCTGGGTCATCCGGTCGAGCCGGTTGACGGCCTTGTTGATTTCGCTGATGCCGACGGCCTGTTCATCGGCCGCCTTCGAAATCATGTCGACATTGCCGTCAATGTGCCTGACCAGTGCGTCGATCTGTTTCAGCGCCTCGCCGGTCTCGCCAACCAGCCGGACACCTTCAAGAACCTCGCTGCCGGAATTATTGATCAGCACCTTGATTTCCTTGGCGGCGTTGGCGGAGCGTTGCGCCAGTTCGCGTACTTCCTGCGCCACCACGGCAAAACCCTTGCCGGCATCGCCCGCCCGTGCCGCCTCGACACCGGCATTCAACGCCAGAAGGTTGGTCTGGAAGGCAATCTCGTCGATGACACCGATGATCTGGCTGATTTCCCGCGATGCCGTCTCGATGCGCTGCATGGCGTCGACCGTCCGTTCGACCACTTCCGTGGAAGCGACCGTGGATGCCCGCGCGCTCTGCACGAGTTTGCGCGTCTCCTTCATGTTCTCGGTGGATGATTGAACCGTCGCAGTGATCTCTTCCAGCGCCGCCGAGGTTTCCTCCAGCGCCACAGCCTGCTCGCGGGAGCGTTCGGCGAGATTGACGGAGGCCTCGCTGACTTCCTGGCTGCTGCGGGTCAGGTCACCTGTCTGGCCGAGAACATTCTCGAGCGTCTTCTGGAATTCCGCGATCGATTTGTTGAAATCGCGCCGCAGTCCTTCGAACTCGCCGACGAACGGCTTGTCCAGCGTGATGCGGATGTTGCACTGGGAGAGCCTCTCCAGCGCCGCACCGAGTTCTTCCACCGCATGTACCCGGTCCGACACGTCGAAGGCGAATTTGGCAACCTTGAAGACCTGCCCGCGATCATCGAGGATGGGATTATACGATGCCTGGATGAAGACGCGCCTGCCAGCCTTGCCGAGCCGCATGAACTGGCCGGTGGAGAAATGGCCGGTTCGCAGCCCTTCCCAGAAGGTCCGGTATTCCGCTGAACCGACATAGGAGGGATCGCAGAACATCGAGTGGTTCTTGCCGATGATTTCCTGCGCCGAATATCCCATCGCTTCGAGGAAATTCTCGTTAGCGCTCAGGATCGTTCCGTCCGGTGAGAATTCGATCATGGCCTGCGCACGGGAAAGTGCGGAGAGCTTGCCATTGTCCTCGGCGCTCTGGCGCTTGATCACGGTGATGTCCGTGGCGATCTTGACCACCTTGTAGGGTTTGCCGAAGCGGAAAACCGGATTGTAGGACGCTTCGATCCAGATATCGGCGCCGCTTTTGGCGCGCCGGCGATACTGGCCCTTGTCGTGCTCGCCGCGCGACAGTTTTTCCCAGAAAGCCTTGTATTGCGCAGACGCCGCATCTTCAGTGGAAAGGAACATGCGATGATGGCGGCCGACGATCTCTTCCTGCGTGTAACCGATGGCCTTGCAGAAATTATCGTTCGCTTTGAGAACCTTGCCGGTCAGATCGAATTCGATGATCGCCTGTGAGCGGTTCAGGGCTTCCAGCACCGCAGACGCATCCAACCCAAACCTAGAAAAGTGAGACATGCTTTTTCAATCCCCAACAAAGACCAGTTTGCGGACCTCCTAACCCTGGATAATCCAGAGGCTGAAAACCGGTCAGTCTGCCCGCACGCAAAACTAGCGGGACAGCGTTAAATAGCGATTAATGATGGTTTATAACTATCGCGCCAAAGGCCTGATCTGGCGGTGAAGACCGGAAGAACGATCGTTACGCCCCAGCCATATATGAACCGCTTATTTGCCACAGTGCTGATATTTCTGCGATCGCGACGCAATGCGGCCTTTCATCGAGGCGCCATTCATTGTTATGGCGGGCTTGAAAGATTTGTGTTGCAGGAGCGCCGATGACCAAAACCCTGAAATGCGACGTGCTGGTGATCGGCACCGGCATTATCGGTTCGATGGCGGCGCTTTATCTGCAGAACGCCGGGCGGGAGGTCGTCCTTCTGGAGCGCGGCGAGATTGCCGGTGGCGCAAGTTCCGGCAATGCCGGTATACTGGCCTTTCCGGAAATCATCCCCATTCCCTCCCCCGGCATCATGAAAAAAGCGCCGCGCTGGCTGTTCGATCCGCTCGGCCCGCTCAGCGTGCCGCCGGCCTATGCCGCAAAGATCGCACCGTGGCTCTGGCGTTTCTGGCGTGCCAGCGCCGAACGCAACTTCCGCCATGGGCTGAGAGTGCTGAGCGATATCAACCGGCTGGCGGCCACGGAAATGGCGCATGTCGCCGCCATGCCGGAACTTTCCGCCCTTGTCTCGAAAACCGGTACGCTTGATCTCTATGACAGCGAGGCAAGCCTGAACGCCGCCGCCAGGGACTGGGATGAAAAGCAGCGCGCGGGCTTCTCCTTTGAGCGTGTCGGCCGTAACCGGATAGACGAATTGCAGCCGGGTCTTGCCCCGCAGTTCCGCCATGCCATGTTCTCACCGGACGGCATGCAGGTCTCCGATCCTCATGATTTCACCCGTGCGATTTTCGATCTGGTGATTGCCAGGGGTGCGAGCCTGCGCAAGGGTGAGGCGGAACGCATCGACGCTGTCGGTGAAAGCACCATCGTCACCCTGGAAAACGGCGACAAGATCGATGCCGACAGGGTGGTGATCGCATGCGGCGCCTGGTCGAAGAAACTTGCCGCGACGCTTGGCAATATCGTGCCTCTGGAAACGGAGAGGGGCTACAACACCACCCTGCCCGCCGGCGCCTTCAACCTGACGCGCCAGCTTTATTTCAACGATCATGGCTTCGTCGTGACGCCGCTTTCCTCCGGCATCCGTGTCGGTGGCGCGGTCGAACTTGGCGGGCTGGATCTGGAGCCGAATTTCAAGCGGTCGGAAGCGATGCTGAAAAAGGCGGGACGTTTCCTGCCCGGTCTCAAGACGGAGGGCGGACGGCAATGGATGGGGTTTCGCCCGTCAATGCCGGACTGTCTTCCCGTCATCGGCACGGCGCGCACCACGCCTTCCGTCATCTACGCCTTCGGCCACGGCCATCTGGGCCTGACGCAATCGGCGGCGACCGCCCGTCTCGTAACGCAGTTGGCCAATAGCGAGGAGACGGCGATCTCCGTCGATCCGTTCCGGCCGGGGCGTTTTTCCTGACGCAGGCGAGGCCAGCGCAATAGCCGAAACAGGGCAACGTATTCCGCATAAAGGGGAGATACTTCCGGGAATGACGGCTATTTCACCTGCATGGAATCGTCCGGAAACTCCACGGTGGCGAAGGATGGATAGACCTTTCGCAGGATCGTCACCTGCTGCTGGTCGCTCACGCGCAGCAGATACCAGTCGCTACCGTCCATCAGCGCCAGCGTGTGGGAATTCGCCTCGATCGTCTGACCGTTGGTTTCCATCACCGTTTTCGTCGGAATAAGCGCATAGGGCGTTCCGTCCGGCGTCTGCTCAAGGCGGATCGCCTGCTTGTCCATGGTAAACTCGGTTATCTTGACCGCAGCGAGCGCCATCTGCATCTGTGTCGTCAGGGCGCTGCGCAATTGCTCGACGGTCACGCCCGCATCGCGTGCGATGGACTCGAAGATTTTCGGCGGCACCGTCTTGCCGACAGTCTCGAAATCCTGCCCGTTCAGGGCGCTGTTGAACCGTTCGATCTGCTGGCGCAAACTGTCCTGCTCAGACGGTGATATATCTCGCGACAGCACGGGCTGCGCCAGCACCACGAACAGAAACAGACAGGATAACAGACGTTTCATGGCCTGGCCTTTCCGATTGTCCGGCATCTTCCGGGTCCCCGCGCAGGAAACCCTTCGAGACGGCGGATCGTTCAGCGCAGCAGAATGAAGCCCGCAGCCGAAAGCACGAGGAAGACAATGAGGCCGCCAAGGAAGCCCGCAGACGTGAAGAAACCGGCGACCATGGCCAGCAGCAGCACGCACAGGACCATGGTGCCGTATTTCGTCAGAGCCAGAAAGCCGTTATAGGTCTTTTCATGCTCGGCGTAGTTCATCTCGGCGCCAACTTCGACCGGACCCGTGTGGTGTTCGCTCATTCCGCTTCCCCTTTGCTCCATCCGACGCTCCCGCCGCGCAAGACCATTATCCTGCGAACGGTGACGGGCTCATGCCGGTTTCTCCGTCACCAGAGGTAACATGAAGTCGAAGAAAAGCGCAATGCGTTCCGAGCGAAAGAGCAGCCATGCCGCACGCGGCATCCGCCGAACCGGGCAAAGCGTGCGGCCGGGCAACATCCTTGCGCAAACGGTTGAAAAGCACGGCCCTGCGCCCCGTCCGGTCGCGGTTTTAGTTGCTTTTCGTACGGCCTGCCCATACACGGGATTCTGTGGGGAGGAACACCGGAACTAGTCTGAGCGGAGACACGTGGAGGCGTGACCGCCGCGGGAGCTTTCCGGCTTTGCTCTCCGCCATAACCCGCAAAGGGCCCGGTAAGGGAAGAGGGGAAAGTCATGAAATCGCTTTTGAAAATAAGTGCTTTGATAGACCTTGCGAGCGAAGCTCTGGGCAAGGTCGCCGGTTACCTGGTGCTCATCTGCTGCCTCGTCAGCGCCGGCAACGCCATGGTTCGTTATGCCTTCAACTACAGCTCGAACGGCTGGCTGGAAATCCAGTGGTACATGTTTGCCTTCATCGTGCTTATCGGCGCATCCTATACGCTGCGCATGAACGAGCATGTGCGTGTCGATATCATCTATGGCGCGATTTCCGCGCGCAGCCGCATCTGGGTGGACATTGTCGGCATCGTTCTGTTCCTGCTGCCAGGCTGCGTTTATCTGGCCTGGCTGTCCTGGCCCATGTTCACACTGTCCTGGCACCAGAACGAAGTATCCTCGAATGCCGGCGGCCTCATCCGCTGGCCCGTGAAACTCGTCATCTTCGCCGGTTTCGCCCTGCTGGTTCTTCAGGGGTTTTCCGAACTCATCAAGCGCATAGGCGCCCTCAACGGGCTTTATGCGCTGGATACGAAGTACGAAAAACCCCTGCAATGATCGCGCCGATCTGAACCTTCAGGATATTTTCCATGTTTGAATATGGTATTCTTCCACCGCTGATGTTCCTCGGCATGATCATCTTCATGCTTTACGGATTTCCAGTCGCCTTCTCGCTTGCCACCGTCGGCCTCGTCTTCGGTGTCATCGGCATCTTCACCGAGCATTTTTCACCGGCCTTTCTTCAGGCTTTGCCGCTGCGCATCTTCGGCATCGTCTCGAACGATCTTCTGCTCGCCATTCCCTTCTTCACCTTCATGGGCGCGATCCTCGAACGATGCGGGCTGGCGGAGGATCTGCTGGAAGGCACGGGCAAACTGTTCGGCGCCATTCCCGGCGGTCTTGCCTATGCCGTCATCATCGTCGGCGCGATCCTCGGCGCCATCACCGGCACGGTTGCCGCCTCCGTCATCACCATGGGTGTGATCTCGCTGCCGATCATGCTGAAATACGGGTATAATCCGCGGCTTGCCACCGGCGTCATCGCCGCATCGGGCACGATCACGCAGGTCATTCCCCCGTCACTCGTGCTGATCGTCCTTGCCGATCAGCTCGGCAAATCCGTGGGCGACATGTATCTCGGTGCGGTCGGCCCGTCGATCCTGCAGGTCGCCATCTTCATGCTCTTCATCCTGTTGATGTCGATCGTGCGGCCGAAGGATCTGCCGGCGCTGCCGCCGGAAGCGCGCGGCGAACTGGACCGCAAGCTGGTATTCCGCGTGCTGGCGGGCATGATCCCCTCCATCGTGCTGATCTTCCTTGTGCTCGGCACCATTTTCCTCGGCCTTGCAACCCCCACGGAAGCCGGGGCGCTCGGCGTCGTTGGTGCCATGGCGCTCGCCGCAGCACATCGCCGCCTTACCTGGGACCTCGTCAAGCAGGGCATGCATTCCACCATGCATATCACCTCCATGGTGGTGTTCATTCTGGTGGGCGCCACCTGCTTTTCCCTCGTCTTTCAGGGCATGGACGGTTCGCTGTGGATCGAGCATATGTTGTCGGGCATTCCGGGCGGCCCCATCGGCTTCCTGATCTTCGTCAACATCTTCATCTTCTTCCTCGCCTTCTTCCTCGATTTCTTCGAGATCGCCTTCATCGTCATTCCGATGCTGGCGCCGATCGCCCAGTCGCTCGGTATCGATCTGATCTGGTTCGGCGTGCTGATCTGCATCAACATGCAGACGAGCTTCATGCATCCGCCCTTCGGTTTTGCGCTGTTCTACCTGCGCTCCATCGCGCCGCGCTCGGTCAAGACATCGGATATCTACATGGGCGCCATCCCGTGGCTCGGCATGCAGCTTATCCTCGTCGCCATCGTGATCTTCTGGCCGGAATCCGTCACCTACTGGCTGGACAAGGCGCCCGAGGTCGATCTGAACTCCATCAAGATCGAGGTGCCCGCCTTCGGCAATCAGGGCGGCAACACCATGCCCAATTTCGGCCAGCCAGGGGGCTTGCCGGGCATGCCTAATCTCGGCGAACCCCCGAAGATCGGACCGTAAGAGCTGTCTTGTAAGGATTGGGCGAAACGCTTATAGTTGCGGAGTGGAAGACAGGGTTCCAGCCCTGCCTTCCGTTAGCTTATCTGCTTAGAAAATTGAACCGGACGGAGATAGACTAGCCCGTCCGGTTTTTCCTAAGCCAAAGCGTAATGCTCAGTGGTTTCCACATCACATCACCTCCACAGTTGAGAGCAAGGCCTTTGCCGAGGTCGGCGTGGCCAATCCCCGCCGACACTCCGGCTGGTCGCGGAGCCTGCTGCTTTCGCTCACAACAGGTCCGATCGTAAATCATCCTTTGTTGTCGGATACATGAAGGCTTCCGCACAGCAAAAACCCCGGAGACCGAAATCTCCGAGGCCTTTGCCCGGTCCGCCGCCGTTACCGAATAATCAGAGCTTGCCGTTACGCTGCTGGATCATCATGAACGTATCGAAGGTATATTCCGCAAGCTGCATCCACAGGTAACCTTCACGCTTGAAGGCGACCTGATCCTCGTAGATCTTCTTGAAGTCCGGGTTGGATGCCGAAATATTGGCGTAAACCTCCAGTGCGGACTTGTAGCAGGCTTCCAGAATCTCCTGGCTGAAAGGCCGAAGGACTGCGCCTTCCGAAACCAGCTGCTTGATGGCGATGGGGTTTTTGGCGTCGTATTTCGCCATCATGCTGGTGTTGGCGAAGGCGCAGGCATCCTGAAGGGCGGTCTGATAGCTCTTCGGCAGGCTGTTCCACTTGTCCAGATTGACGAAGGAATGGATGACCGGACCGCCTTCCCAGAAGGCCGGGTAATAATAATATTTCGCCACCTTCTGAAAGCCGAGCTTGTGGTCGTCATAAGGGCCGACCCATTCGGCAGCATCAATGGTACCCTTTTCCAGCGCCGGATAGATGTCGCCGCCGGCGATCTGCTGCGGCACGACGCCGAGTTTTTCCACCACCTTGCCGGCCAGACCGGCGATGCGCATCTTCACGCCCTTGAAATCGTCGACGGTATTGATTTCCTTGCGGAACCAGCCACCCATCTGGGCACCGGTATTGCCTGATATCATGCCGTAGAGATTATGCTTGGCGTAAAATTCGTTGAGCAGTTTGTTGCCGTTGCCCTCATAGAACCAGGAATTGGTCAGGCGGGCATTGAGGCCGAAGGGTATCGCCGTGCCGATGGCGAAGGTCGGGTCCTTGCCGACGTAATAATACGAGCAGGTATGGCACATTTCCACCGTGCCTGATGACACGGCATCGGCCGCCTGCAGACCGGGCACGATTTCGCCGGCGGCAAAGGGCTGGATGGTGAAATTGCCGTCGGTTGCCGCGGCGACGTGTTTGGCAATGTCCTCGGCGCCGCCATAGATCGTGTCGAGGGATTTTGGAAATGACGACGTCAGGCGCCAGTTGATCTTGGCATTCTGCTGCGCAATGGCGGGCGCGGCCAGAGCCGTCGCGGCTCCCGCAAGCGCACCTTTTTTCATAAAGGAACGGCGATCCATCTATATCCTCCCAGATATGAACGCTGCCCGCAGCTTTGAATTCCCCTTTTGCTGTTCAGGCATCGCAGCAAAGTAAGCACGGTTACCGCCCGACTGACAAGCACCCGCATCAAGAATTAATCGCGGAAAACCGGCCATTTCCGGAAGTCACCTTCGTATTTTATTTGCAACTGAAATATCTTCGCGGCGCCTTATACTTTAGGCGCATCCATTCCCGCCAAAACGCAAAACGCGTGCTTGACTTGGCTCACCGGCAGTCGCACAAATTTCGAAGATTCGCCCCGGAGCAGCCATGCCAAAACCCATTATCGCCGTCCCCGCCGACATCAGGCATTTCGCCGGAGCCGACTGGCACGCCGCGCAAAACCAGTATCTCTCCGCCGCCCTGAAAGTCGCGGGCGTCATGTCCTTCATCGTCCCGGCTTTCGAGGATGGTAACGAGATCGACGCCATTCTGGACCGGGTCGACGGCCTGCTCGTATCCGGCTCGGCAACCAATGTTCACCCTGCCCTTTACGGAAAAGAGGCGCGGGAGAGCGACGGTCCCTTCGATCCCGCCCGCGACGCCACCAGCCTGCCGCTCATTCGCCGCGCCATCGAACGCGCCATTCCGATGCTCGCCATCTGTCGCGGCATTCAGGAATTGAACGTCGCACTCGGCGGCACGCTTGCTTCGGAAATTCAGGAACAGCCAGGCGTCTGGGATCACCGCAAGCCGGAGCATGACGACCGCGACGTGGCCTTCGCCATCCGCCAGCCCGTGCATGTGCGCGAAGGCTCCTGCATTGCGCAGCATCTCGGCATGTCGGGTGAAATCCAGATCAATTCGCTGCACCGGCAGGCGATAGCCGAAACCGCACCACGCCTGCAGGTGGAGGCAACGGCGGCAGACGGCACCATCGAGGCTGTTTCCGTCATCGATGCCAAGGGCTTTGCCGTCGGTGTGCAATGGCATCCGGAATATTGGGCTGAAACGGATGCACCCTCACGCGCCCTGTTCGAGGCATTCGGCAAGGCTGTTCACGAGTACCGAAACAGCAAAGCCTGAAATCGGCCAACCGCACCCAGAGCAAAGCGGACTTCAGCATCAGGACATAAAAAAGGGGCAAGCCTGAAGGCCTGCCCCAAGTTCCGGGAGGAGTAGTTAGCGCTTTGCGCGTTTCTTCTGTCGGTAGACATCGGCGACGACGGCAGCCACGATGATCAGGCCTTTGACGATCTCCTGGTAATAGGCATCGACCCTGAGGAACGTGAAGCCCGATGTCATCACACCGAGGATGATGGTGCCGATGACCGTTCCGGTGATACGGCCGGCACCGCCGGCAAGCGATGTGCCGCCGATAACGGCTGCGGCGATGGCGTCGAGTTCATACATCACGCCCATGCCGGCCTGCGCCGTCTGTGCACGGGCGGCGGTGACGACGCCGGCAAGACCGGCCAGCATGCCGGCAATGGCATAGACCTTGATCAGATGCGCCTCGATATTGATACCGGAAACGCGCGCCGCCTGCTGGTTAGCGCCGATCGCATAGGTGAACTTGCCATAACGCGTGTAACGCAGCGCGATGTGGAAGATGATGGCGACGACGAGGAAAACGACGACCGGCCAGATGCCCGTACCGATGAAGTTGAAACCGTCGGTCAGGCCGGAGATCGGCTGGCCCTTCGTGTACCACTTGGAAAGACCGCGCGCCGTCACCATCATGCCGAGCGTGGCGATGAAGGGCGGAATTTTCGTGCGCGCAATCAGCTGCCCGTTGATGAAACCGGCCAGCATACCCGCTAGAATGCCAACAGCCAGCGGGATGAAGAACGGCAGGTCGGTGAGGCCCGGATAAAGCGCCCGCGGCCAGGTGGAGGATTGCGCCACGCTGGCAGACAACATTGCCGTCAGGCCGACGACGGAGCCTGAGGAAAGGTCGATACCGCCGGTGATGATAACCTGCGTCACGCCAACGGCGATGATGCCGATTACCGACACCTGCAGGATCATGATCGTCAGGCGCTGCTGGTTCATAAGGAAGCTCTGACCGATGAAAATCCAGCCGAGAATTTCATAAACCAGCGCGATGCCGATCAGCACGAAAAAGATATTGGCTTCCGGCGGTATGCGCCTGTGCGGCTTGCGTCCGGATTTTGCGTCCAACTCTGCGTTGGCGGCGGCGTTCGTATTCATAATCATTCCTCCTCGAGAAATCCCAGCGCGCCTCACCGCGATGCGAGATCCATCACCTTCACCTGTGTGGCTTCACTTCTGTCAAGGAAACCCGTCACCCGACCTTCATGCATGACCATGACACGGTCGCTCATACCCAGAACCTCCGGCATTTCGGAGGAAATCATGATGACGGCGACGCCCTGGCGCGCCATCTCGCAAACCAGCTTGTGAATTTCCGCCTTGGCCCCGACATCGATGCCCCGCGTCGGCTCATCCAGAATGAGGATGCGCGGCTTGGTCAGCATCCAGCGACCGATCAGCACCTTCTGCTGGTTGCCGCCCGACAGGTTTTCGATGCGCTCATAAAGATGCGGCGTCTTGACCCGCAGCTTGCGGCACATCTCCTCGCAGGCATCCGAAAGCGCGTTTTCCTGCACGAAGCCATTGGCGACATATTTGTCCTGCAGGACGGCGATCTGCATGTTCTCCAGAATATTGAGGATCAGCAGACATCCCGTATCCTTGCGGTCCTCGGTCAGGAACGCCATGCGGTGGCGGATTGCCTCGGTCGGACTGTCGATAGCAACCTGTTTACCGTCGATTGCAACGCTACCCGAAGAGGCCGGCGTAACACCGAACACCGTCTCGGCAACATTGGAGCGTCCCGAGCCGACAAGACCCGCAACGCCTAAAATTTCGCCGGCGCGAACATCGAACGACACATCATGGAACACGCCATCGAGCGTCAGGTTCTTGACCGACAGCACCACATCGCCGATCGGAACCTCTTCCTTCGGGAACATCTGCGTGATTTCGCGGCCCACCATCATGCGGATGATGTCATCGCGCGTCACATCGGTGGAAGCATGGGTGCCGATATATTTGCCGTCGCGGAAGACAGAGAACTCGTCGGCGATCTCGAACAGCTCGTTCATCTTGTGGGTGATGTAGACGATGCCGATGCCACGTTCCCTGAGGTCGCGGATGATGCGGAAGAGATGCTCGACCTCGCGCTCGGTCAGCGCCGATGTCGGCTCGTCCATGATCAGAACGTCGGAATCGTAAGAAACCGCCTTGGCGATCTCGACCATCTGACGGCTCGCGACCGACAGCTCGCCGACGCGGGTTTCCGGGTCGAGGTCGATACCGAGCCTTTCCAGCAGCGTCTCCGTGCGGCGATACATTTCGCCATGGTCGATGAAACCAAACCGGTTTTTTGGCTCGCGGCGAATCCAGATGTTTTCGGCCACCGTCATATAGGCCATCAGGTTGAGTTCCTGATGGATCATGGCAATGCCGTTTTCGAGCGCGTCGAGTGGGGAATCGAGGCGTATCGGAGCACCTTTCAGGCGGATTTCACCAATGTCCGGCTGGTAGATACCAGCGAGAATCTTCATCAGCGTCGATTTGCCGGCGCCGTTCTCGCCCATCAGCGCATGCACGGTGCCGCGCTTGAGGTGGAACGACACATCATCAAGCGCCACGACGCCGGGAAATTCCTTGCGTATGCCGTCCGCTGCCAGAAGAAATTCTGCATTCGGCACGGCGCCACTGGCGCGCACGGCGGCCATTGTCGATGGACTGACGACCATCTCACCCTCCACAATAGACAAAAATGACCGGAAATATGGCCCGCGAAATCGCGCCCTTCCTTCCGGGGAGGCTTACAGCGCCGTGTCTCTCAAGACAGGTGACGGCGCTGTAACACTTTGAATTCACTGAAATTCTATTATCTACATCAGCCCGCAGGCCTGGCCTTGGGTTGCCGTCCGGATCCGGCATCTGGCTGCGATGATCACGTCGATCGGGCGCAGATGCCGGAACGGGATCGTCAGTTCTTGGCCACGTAGTCCTTGACGTTTTCCGGCGTGACGAGCTGGAAGGGAATGTAGACCTTCTTCTCGACCTTGTCGCCCTTGACGAGCTTCAGAGCCGCATCGAGAGCGCCCTTGCCCTGGCCGGCAGCATCCTGGAAAACCGTAACGTCGAGATCGCCCGCCTGCATGGCGGCAAGGGCGTCCTGCGTGGCGTCCACACCGGCAACGACATAGTCCTTCATGTCCTTGCCAGCGGCTTTCAGCGCCTGAACGGCACCGATCGCCATTTCATCATTGTTGGCGATGACGGCGTTGAATTCGATACCGCTGGAGAGCCAGTTGGTAACAAGGTCGGAACCCTGCGTACGCTGCCAGTTGGCGGTCTGCTCTTCAACAACCGAAATGCCCTTGCATTCGTCGGTCTGCAAAAAGTCCTTTGCAGACTGCGTGCGCATGCGGGCCGCCTGGTTCGAAAGCTCGCCCATCATGATGACGGCCTTGCCCTTGCCACCGAGAAGGCGGCAAACTTCTTTCGCTTCAAGCGTGCCGGCCACCGTCTCATCGGAGGCGACGAATGCCTGTCCGTCCGGCAGCGTATCCACGTTCACCGGCTGGCGGTTGACGTAAACCAGCGGAATTTTCGCGTCCGCTGCAAGCTTCGACATGGCCGCCGTCGCATCCGTATCAACCGGATTGACGATGATCGCATCGACCTTGGAAGCGATGAAATTCTGGATCTGGCTCTGCTGCTTGGCGACGTCGTTCTGCGCGTCTTCAACCTGCAGGGTAACGCCCTTCAGTTCCTTGGAATAATCTTGCATGCCGTTGCGCAGCACGGTCAGGAAGTTGTCGTCGAACAGTGCCATCGAAACGCCGACGGTTTCGGCATGTGCCGCCGTGCCCAAAAGCACAGACATGGCAGCACTGATGATAAGTTTCTTCATTGTTTTTCTCCTCCTCGGTGTCCGGCGCCACCTCTCCCAGCCGGAAGCGGACCCGAAAGCCCGCCGCTACCTCCTCATCCAGAAAACGGAATAATGAAACCGATTTTCTGTTGTTCGATATATTTATTCCATTTTTGGTTCGAACGTCAATGTTTTCTTCGCGGCCTGACGGCGAAGCGACACACAAGGCGGTGATGAAGGGAGATTGAAAGGGATGGAGCTTAGGGTCGGATTGCCGACAGGCGTGCCGACCCATTCTTTTCATATCCTCCCCGCCCTTACGGTGAGGAGACATAAGCCATTGAAATTACGGATCCCCGGGGCAAGCCCGAGGATGACGTCAAGTAGGATTGCAGGTCGAATCCAATCTCAAGCCCGCATAGCGGTCATCGAGACGGATGCTGGAACGATACGTTCTATCGATGCGAACTGGGCATGACATCTGCGGGAATCGGGCAGACGTAAGCGCTGCCTTCGGTCTTTTCCTGCCATTCCCTTTTCGCACTGGCGAGCAGTTCCGGTGAGGTCATCAGCGCAAGACCGGTCGAGGCAAGCGTTTTGGCGGCATGCGCCATGGCCTTGTGGGCGGCCGGGCTTTTGCCCTGCGCCACCACCTGCCAGGTATGCGGATTGGTCCCGATCGCCCAGGCCGGCGTCCAGCACTGTGCGGTTGGCGTGATCCAGCTGACGTCGCCGACATCGGTGGAACCCGCCCGGAAATGCGACTGGCCCTCGAAATCGCGCAGGCCGAGATGCAGGGGCGCCGAACCATCGATCTTCCGGTTGGAGAAAACATCGCCCTTTATCTGGTAGAGCCGGATGCTGCTTTTGATCGCCTCGTCGGTGAAAGTATCCTGAATGCTCTTTGCGAAAGCAATATCCGCTTCGTCGAAGGCGATAGGGCCGAGCGCCACCATGTTTTCATGCATCGCCGTTTCCAGCGTGAGGTTGGGCAAAAGGTTGGTGGAGGCGGTATCGAAGACGATCTCCACCTCGGTTTCAGTCATCATCGCCGCGCCTCGCGCCACCTTGTCCACCCGTGCGGCAAGATCGAGCGCCTGGCGCATTTCCGGGGCGCGGATCAGATAAAGCACTTCGGCCTTCGCCTGCACCACATTCGCCGCCTTGCCGCCGGTATCGGTGATCGCATAATGCACCCGGCAATCCTGCGGCATGTGTTCGCGCAGGAAATTGACGCCGACATTCATGAGTTCGACCGCATCAAGCGCCGAGCGGCCGAGATGGGCGGCGTTGGAAGCATGGGCCGCAACACCCTTGAAACGGTAGAAATATTCCAGCACGGCAAGATTGTTGGTGGAACGCACGCCGTTGAAGGGTGCCGGATGCCAGGTCAGTGCCGCATCGACATCATCAAACAGGCCGGCGCGCACCATGAAGGTCTTGCCCGAACCGCCCTCCTCACCGGGGCAACCGTAATAACGCACGGTGCCTGGCAGATTATTGGCTTTCAGATGCCGGGCGAGCGCGATGGCCCCCATCAACGAGCCGACGCCGAGGAGGTTGTGGCCGCAGCCATGGCCGGTAGCGTTCGCCTCGCGCGGCTGCACCTGCGCCACATCGGCCACCTGGCTCATGCCGGCCAGCGCATCGAATTCGCCGAGGAAGGCAATGACCGGCTCGCCGCTGCCGAATTCGCCGATGAACGCCGTTTCCATGCCTGCCACGCCGCGGCGAACCGCAAAGCCGTTTTCCTCAAGCGCGGCGGCCAGAACGCCAGCGGATTGCCGTTCTTCGAATTTAAGCTCGGCAAAATCCCAGATGCTGTCGCTCAAGGTGGTGAAGTCGGGCTTCATGGCCTCGACTTCGGCGGCAATCGACATCACGGCATCACGGTTCATGGCTTGTCCTCGCATTTCCGCCCTTTGCGGGCACGCGCAAGCGCTTTGGCGGATACACCGCCAAATCCTTGCACCCTATAATGGAAAGCCCGCGCCGAGGTCCGCCTCCGGCGCGGGCAACAGTGGATCAGTTGTCGACCGAGACTTCCCAGAGGCGGGCGTTCGATTGCCAGACCGGCTGGCCCTTGAGTTTCTTCGTGGCGCCCCAGACATCGACCATGTCGTAGAGGAAGATGCCCGGCATTTCCTTCAGCATCAGCTCATGGAACTCGTCGAAAATCTTCTGGCGCTTCGTCTGGTCGGCCTCGACATAGGCCGCCTTCATCAGCTCGATCGCCTTCGGATCGTCCCACATCAGCGAGGCGTTCTTGTCCTTGTTGCCGACATAGAAGGCATACATCAGCGCCGGGTCGAGGCGCGGGGCGACCGACTGCGAGATCACCTGATAATTACCGGAGCGACGGCGATCGACCTGCGTGGCGTAATCCAGCACCTCGATCTGCACGTTGAGACCCGCCTGCTGCATCATGGCCTGCGCCATGACGGCGGCCGGGAAGCTCGGCACGTTGCCACGCTTGTTGGCGATGATGGAGATCGGCTCGCCCTTGTAACCGGCGGCCTCCAGTTCCTTCTTCGCCGCCTCGATGTCATAGGCCGGACGCTTTTTCTGGGTCTCGTCGAAATAGACCGAGTCCTGCGAGACCATCGAACCGTTGGCTTCACCCGTACCGTTCGATGCGGCGGCAACCAATTCATCGAGATCGAGCGCCATCGCCATGGCGCGGCGCACACCGGGATTGCTCAGCACCTTGTCGCGGGTCTGAATGTAGAACAGGTTCTTGCCGTTGTTACGGGCAACGATCAGCTGCATCTTGTCATTGGTCTTGAACTCCGGAATGAGATCGGGAGAAATCTCGGCCGTGTCGAGCACACCGGATTCAAGGCCCGCCTTCACGGTCGAGGCATCCGGAATGACCATGAACTTGATACCATCGGCCAGCGGCCGCTTGGAGCCGACCATGCCATCAGGCTTGCCGTCATTTGCCGGCGAAACATAATCGGCAAATTTGGCGAGGCGGATATATTCGCCTTTCTTCCACTCGTCCCACTGGAAAGGCCCGGTGCCGATCGGCTTGACGAAGCTGCCATCGGCAGCAACCGATTCCGGCGAGATCATGCCGGTATAACCGCACTCCGGCCGCGACATCAGGCCGAGGAAAACGGCGGAGGGTTTTTCAAGCGAGATCTCGACCGTGGATGCATCCGTGGCCTTGACGCCGGTGACGTGCGCTGCCCCGCCTTCCGCGAAATCGTTGAGGCAGGTCCATTTGGTTTCCGGCTTCAGATAACGTGTCCAGTTCCAGACGACATCCTCTGCGGTGAGCGGCTTGCCATTGTGGAATTTCACGTCCTTGCGCAGCTTGAACGTATAGGTCAGGCCGTCAGGCGCAACCTCGACGCTTTCGGCCAGAAGCGGCTTCACCTCGCCGGCATTGTTATAACCGACAAGGCCTTCGACGATGTGCAGGATAACCCCGTCCGTATTGCCGTCGCGGTTCACGCCGGGATTGTTGCTGCGCAGATCCGAGCTTTGCGCAATGGTGATGTCGCGGGCCGCCGCGATATTGGCCGTTACCAGCAGGGCAACGCCTGCGAGAAGAAGTTTTTTCACTGTTCTACCCTCTTTGTTGTCGTTGATTGTAATTGATTAAAACCCGTCCCAGCAGGCCTTTGCCAGCCGGCCGATCGTCTCGAGCGCGATGGTGTATCCCGGCGTGCCGTCAGGCATGGTTTGCGGAACCTCATCGGTATAGGTGGTGATGATGAAGGACGGCGCGCCGTTTCTGTAGACGATGCCGGCATCCATGCGCCCGCGCTTGCCGCGACCGCTCTTGCTGGCCACCACGGCCTCGAAGGGCAGACGGGAGCGAATTCCATAACGCAAAATCTGGTTCTTCAGCGTCTGCATCGCCCACTCGCACAATTGCGGGCTGCAACCGAGCTTTGCCTGCGCCTCCGGCGAAGATTGCGCATCGAGAATGGTCTGCAGCAGAAGCACCTGATCCGCCGCCGAGGTGGTCGTAACTGTCTTCAACGGATGGTCGGCCGCCAGCGCCAGCGGCGGGATGAGGAAACGGTGGTGGGTATTGGCCATGCCGAGCGACTTGCAATAGCCGTCCACCTCTTCCAGCGTCAGTCTCTCCAGCACCATCTTGGTGCAGACATTGTCGCTCAGCACCATCATGCCGGCGACGGCATCACGTAGTGAGATGACGATGCCCGGCGTCATATAGCGGAACATGCCGCTCGCGACCTCTTCCGCCAGCCGCTTTTCATAGGTGACGGGCTGGTCGAGATCGATCCGCCCTTCGCTGGCGGCCTTGAGCACAGCCATCATGATCGACGTCTTGCGGGTGCTGCCCGATGGCGTCTCCTCGTTTTCTCCCCGGCCGATCTCTTCACCGGTCAGGAGATTACGCACCATGAAGCGCGTCACGAAAGGCTGTGCATCACAGATCGCATTTAATTGGGCAGCCACAGTCATTGTCATCTTCCTGTTAAACTTCATCTTCCAGACGCCATTTCAGTGTCACGCCGCCCTTTTCATTCTGGTCGAGGGCGGGAATGGCCGAGAGCAGCCGGCGCGTATAGGCCTCCCTCGGACTGTCGAAAATTGTGTCGCGATCACCCTCTTCGATGATGCGGCCGTCCTGCATGACGACGACACGGTCGGCCACCTGCTCCACCACGCCGAGATCGTGGCTGATGAACAGGCAGGAAAAACCGTAACGTTTCTGCAGATCGGAAAAGAGATCGAGCACCTGCGCCCGCACTGTCACGTCGAGCGCCGAGACCGGTTCGTCGGCGATCAGGAACCGCGGACGGCGGGCAATGGCGCGGGCAATCGCCACGCGCTGGCGTTGGCCGCCGGAAAGCTCGTGCGGGTAGCGGGCGGCAAAATCGGCGCCGAGCCCCACTTCCTCCAGCGTCTCCAGCGCCCGCTTGCGCTTGGCGGCCTGATCGAGGTCAGGCACGAGGCGCAGCGCCTCCTCCACCAGCGCCTGAATGGTCATGCGCGGATCAAGCGAGGAATAGGGATCCTGAAACACCATCTGGCAATTCAGGCGATAATCCTTCCAGTCCTCGTTGCGCTCGCGGCCCTGAAAGCGGATATGCCCTTCGCTCTCCTGCACAAGCCCGGCAATGGTTCGGCCAAGCGTCGTCTTGCCGGAACCGGAACCGCCGACGAGCGCCACGACTTCGCCCTCATGAATATCGATGCTGACGCCATGCAGCGCCCGCTTCGGTTTGGCTTTCTTCAGCAGCGATTTGCGGCCGGCATAATCCACAACGATATCGCGGGCCGAAACCATTGGCGCCTTGGAGGTGTCGATACTGCGCGGCTCACCACGAAACGGCAGGGAGGAAAGAAGTTTCTTCGTATAGGGGTGCTGCGGCGCGTCCAGCAGGTCCTCGGTGCGGCCCTGTTCGACGATCGTGCCTTTTTCCATCACCACGATGCGGCTGGTATAACGTGCCACCATCGGCAGATCGTGACTGATGAGGAGAACGGCGGTGCCTTCCGCCCGCGTCAGCTCCACCATCAGTTCCATGACATCGCGCTGGATGACCGCGTCGAGCGCCGTCGTCGGCTCATCGGCGATCAGCAGGGCTGGTTTCAGCAGCATGACCGAGGCCAGCATGATGCGTTGGCGCATGCCGCCGGAAAACTCGTGCGGATAGGCCCTCAGCGCACCTTCGGGATCGCGGATGCCGACCCGTCGCAGCATGTCGAGAATTTTCTCACGGCGCTCTTCGGGCGACAACTTCGTGTGAAGGATCAGCCCCTCTTCCAGCTGCCGGCCAATCGTCATTGACGGATTGAGGGAGGTCATCGGCTCCTGAAACACCACGCCGATCTCCGCGCCGCGCAGACGCCGAAGATCCTTCACCGGCAGGGACATGACGTCCTGCCCCTTGTAGATGATCGACCCGCCGGTGACGGCGATGGCCGGCGGCAGAAGCGATATGAGCGCGCGGGTCGCGAGCGTCTTGCCCGAGCCGCTTTCGCCGACGATGCCGAAGATTTCGCCCGCGGCAATATCGAAGGAGACATCCTTGACCACCCGATGGCCGGTTCTGGCGACTTCGAGCGAAAGGCCGCGAACGGTGAGAAGTGTATTGTCCGTCATTTGAGACCTCTCATGCGCGGGTCAAGCCTGTCGCGAAGGGCATCGCCCAGAAGATTGATGCCAAGCAGCGTCAATGCGATGCAGAGACCGGGGAAAAGCCCGAGCCAGACGGCCTGCTGGATGAAGGGCCGGCCGGCGGCCAGCATGTTGCCCCAGGTGGGCGCCGGCGGCGGCACGCCGAGGCCGAGGAAGGAGAGCGCGCTTTCCGACAGGATGGCCCAGCCGAACATGGAGGTGGCAAGAACCGTGATCGGCGCGATGCAATTGGGCAGGATGTGGCGGAACATGGTGTAGATCTCGCCATTGCCCATCACGAGCGACGCCTCGATGAATTCCCGCTCACGCAGAGAAAGCACCGCACCGCGCACCACGCGGGCCATGGATGGCGTATAGGCAATGCCGAGCGCGAAGATGATGCCATACTGGTTTGCGCCGAAAACCGCGAGCAGGCCGAGCGCCAGCAGAATGCCCGGGAAGGCCAAGAGCGCATTGTTGATGGCCATGATGACGCCATCCACCCAGCCCCGCGCATAACCGCTGACAAGGCCGATCAGCGTACCGAAGATCGTCGCGAAGCTGACCGTCAGGAAGCCGATCCAGACACTGGCGCGCGCGCCGACCATCAAACGGCTCAAAACATCGCGCCCGAATTCGTCGGTGCCGAGAAGATGGCTGGCGCTTGGACCGGCCAGACGCGAGGCAAAACCGAGCTTCATCGGGTCATAGGGCGTCCAGAACAGACCGGTTGCGGCGGTGATGAGCAGGAGGGCGATGAGAAAGCCGCCGATAAGCCCGTTAAGTGTGAACTTTTTCATTCGGCAACCACACGCGGATCGAAGAGGGGATAAAGAAGGTCGACGAACAGGTTGACCAGCACATAGGACAGCGAGACGAACAGCAGGCAGCCCTGTATGACGGGATAGTCGCGGGCAAAAATACTGTCGACCATCAGCCGTCCGAGGCCGGGAATGGTGAACACCGTCTCGATGACGGCGATACCGCCGAGGAGATTGCCGAGGATGAGGCCGATCATCGTCCAGGTCGGGCCGAATGCGTTCTTGAAGGCGTGCCGCCAGAGGACAGCACCTTCGGAAAGGCCCTTGGCACGGGCATGGGTGATGTAATCCAGCCGCAGCACTTCCAGCGTCGAAGCGCGCGCCATGCGGATCAGGACACCCATTTCATGGATCACCAGCGTCATGACGGGCAGGACGAGATAGAGCATGCCGCCGACCAGGTTGTCGCTGATCGACACATATCCCAGCACCGGCAGCCAGCCGAGCTTGAGGCCGAAAAACAGAAGCAGCAGAAGACCCAGCCAGAATGTCGGGATGGAGAGGAGCAGGGTTGCTGTTCCCACCAGCGCGAGATCGGTCAGGCTGTTCTGTTTCCAGGCGGCGATCACGCCTGCCGGAACCGCAATCAGGCTGGCGAGCAGCACGGCGACCACGACGATCTCGGCGCTGACGAGGAAGCGCGACACGACCAGCGGCAACACCGCTTCGTCGTTGACGATGGAGCGGCCGAAATCGCCCTGCACCACATTGCCGGCCCAGATGACGAATTGTTGCGGTATGGACTTGTCGAGGCCGAGTTCGGTCCTCATGGCTTCGATCTGTTCCGGTTGCGCCATGTCGCCCAGCATCAGGGCAGCCGGATCGCCCGGAATGAAGCGGATGAGCGCAAAAACCGTGATCGACACGAATGCGATCGTCGGCAGCGCCATCAAAAGACGGCTCAGTATGAATCTTATCATCGGTTCCCCACGATTGATGGCCGGGAACGTGTTCCCGCCTCTATCGGTTTCGTTGCTGGCGACTATGACGGATTGAGAAATATCACGCAATATTATGCGTAAACGTCATATGTCTATGCAGAATGGCGGCGCGTTTTATCTTGATGAGGACAATGAGATTTTCCGCCCAAAATCCCGTTTTCAGTCGATTTTCTGCGAAAGCTGGATTTCCCGCTTCAGGGCATCGCTTAGTGCCTGCGCCGCGATGGACAAGGGTGCACCGGAAGCGCGGGCAAGACCGAATTCCTGTGTCGCCTGCGGAACGAATGGTCGGGCGACAACGGGAAGGTGCCGGTAGAGGTTAGCATAAAAACTGCTGATGATCGTTACCCCCAACCCGTGCGCCACATAGGCGCAGGCGGAACTGTTGGTATGGGTCTCGATCTTCACCATCGGCTTGACGCCGGCCTTCTTGAACACCTGATCGAGCGCCATACGGTTCGGCCTCTGCCGGCCGATCAGGATGAGCGGAACATTGCGCAGATCCTTGACGGTGATTTCGGTGAGTTCAGCCAGCGGATGATCCTCCCGGACCACGCAGACGCTTTTGCCGGTTGCAACACGTTCGACATCGATGCCCGGCCCGATCTCGCCTTCCATCCGCAGGAAACCGAGATCGATCACCCGTTCGCCCACCAGCTTGTTGATGGCGGTGGTCGTTTCGAAGAAGGTTTCGATACGCACGCCGGGAAAATCCCGGACATAGTCGATCAGCATGGCGGGCGCGAAATTTTCCCACATGCTGCTCGGCAGGCCGATGCGAACGATTTCCGGGCCGGCGGCACCATTGCGCAAATCTTCGGCGTGGCCGGACATGCGATCAACGGCGAGCAGCACATTTTCGGCATCACGGGCAAGAAGTGCGGCTTCCGGCGTCGGAATGAGCCGCCCTTTGTCACGGGCAAACAGTGTCAGTGACAAATCCGATTCGAGCTGCGCCAGAAGCCGGCTGACACCGGACTGGCTGAGACCCATGGCCTTGGCCGTGGCAATGGTCGAGCCAGTGGAAAGAAGTGTGCGCAGGACTTCGAGCTGCTTGATGTTCATGAGGCCAGCACCATGGATGAAAAACGAGCCGGTAACGGTTCAAACCTTTTGCCGCCGATAGCGCTTCCTGTCACCGGTTTTTTATCCTGCGCGTGACAGCGACCTACAATTTCACCTCGTAGACTGTGTCATGGGTGGCCACGCGTGCCTCGCCCGATGGCGTCACCCAGCCGCGAAACATGCCGGATGTATTATAGGGCGCGGATATGCCGCCCTCGGCATCGATCGCCACTAGCCCGGCACCGATATCGTAGGGGGCCAGATCCTTGTGCACGAGATTGCCGGCGGCGGTCTCCAGATCCTGCCCGAGATAGGCAACGCGGGACGCGATCTCGTGGCCGACGACATAACGGATGAAAAACTCGCCCTTGCCGGTGCCGGAGACCGCACAGGCGCCATCCCGCGCATAGGTGCCGGCGCCGATCACCGGGCTGTCTCCCACCCGGCCGTCCGGCTTGTTGGTGTAACCTCCGGTCGAGGTGGCCGCAGCAAGATGCCCCGCCGCATCGAGCGCCACTGCGCCGACGGTCCCGTGCTTTTCGTTTTCAGTCGCTTCCGTACCTGTGGCGGCATGACGCTTCATCGCCGCCAGTGCCTCCACGCGCTTTTGTGTGGTGAAGTAGGATTGAGGCTCGGTAGCAAGCCCTTTTTCCTTTGCGAAGCGGTCAGCCGCCTCACCCGTCAGATAGACGGCACGTTCATCCACCATCAGCGCGCGCGCCGCCTTCACCGGGTTACGAATGGCGCGGGACGCACTGATCGCGCCCGCCGCCAGTGTGGCACCATCCATGATCGAAGCATCGAGTTCGTGAATGCCGTTTTCGTTGAGTGCGGCACCATGCCCGGCATTAAAATGCGGGCTGTCCTCCATGACGACGACCGCCGCCTCGACCGCCTCAAGCGCGGTTCCGCCAGCCTTCAGCACGCCATAACCGGCACGCAGCGCCGCCGCCAGATCGTCGCGCGCAGCGGCCCACTCCTCTGACGTCATGCTGTCTTCCGGCATCACGCCACAACCACCGTGAATGGCCAGTGCGATCTTCGTCATGTGCTCACTCCCTCGTCACCCCACTCCGGCAGGGCCTCTTACCATCAATGAAAGGCGATATCGCCGATGACCCGCACGCGCACTCTGCGAGCGCCGCCCGGCAGATAGGCGATCGGAATATCCTCCACCTCAAGCGTCTTGAGGCTCGCCCGCTCCGCGCCAGACGCAACGGCTGCGTTCTGCGCCTCGGTCTCGGCTTTCGCAAGGGCTTCGTCGCGGCTCAGGCCGGAAAAGACCTGATCGACCTCGCCGGAAACCTGCGCCATCGCCGCGCCCAGCGCATTGGCAACGCCGGCACTTTCCACGCGCAGCACTTCCGACGCACCCGGAACCGTCTCCGGGATCAGGAACGCCCCACCGCCGACAGCGACCAGCGGCACGTCTTCGGCCGAGGTCTTCATCTGGTCGAAACTGTCGGCCACCATGTCACGGATGCGTTGAAGCGAGGCCTGCACGAATGCCGGATCGAGGTCTTTCACACGGTCGCGGTCACCCATCTCGATCAGGCCTGCGGCAACGGCGATATCCGAGGTCGTCAGCGTCTCGCCGCCGAAAACACGGGCTTCCGTCAGGATGCGATAACCGACCGAGCGCGGACCGATCTTGCCTGTCTCAGGGTCAACGATGGTGCCGCCGCCGAGCGCAATCGGCAGAAGATCGGGCATACGGAAAAGCGTACGTACCCCACCGATATGAACGATATTGTTCGCCTCGCGCGGAAAGCCGCCGACAAGGCAGCCGATGTCGGAAGTGGTGCCGCCAACATCCACCACCATGGCGTCGGAAAGCCCGGTGAGGAAGGCCGCACCGCGCATCGAATTGGTCGGGCCGGAAGCGAAACTGTGCACGGGGTTGGCGGCGGCCACATCCGCGAGCGCCACGGTGCCGTCATTCTGGGTCAGATAGAACGGCGCTTTTACGCCCGCTTCGCGCAGCGCATCCGAAAATGCCTGAACCGTGGTCTTGCCGAGCGTTTGCAGCGCTGCATTCAGGAGAGCGACATTTTCTCGCTCGAGCAGCCCGATGCGGCCAAGCGTATGGGAAAGCGTGATGCGTGCATCAGGGATCACAGAGCGGACGATTTCCGCCGCTCTCACCTCGCACTCCGTCGTCAGCGGTGAGAAGGTTGCCGAAATGGCGATGGAGGTGATGCCCGCATCGCGGATTTTCATCGCCGCTTCGCGAATTTCATCGGGAACCATCGGCACCAGCGGACTGCCGTCATATTCATGGCCGCCGTGGACCATGAAGATCAGCGGATCCACGGCCTCGCGAAGATCCTTCGGCCAATCGCACATCGGCGGCAGTGAAGAACCTGTTGGCAATGCGATGCGGATCGCCGCGACCCGTTCCAGCCGGGCGCGCTCCACCACCGCATTGGTGAAATGCGTGGTGCCGATCATCACCGCATCAATCGGCCGTTCCGCCGTGCCGACATGGCCCGCCACATGGGCAAGCGCCGCCTTTACGCCGGACAGCACATCCTGCGTGGTTGGAACCTTGATGGAAGCGACGATGGTGTCTCCATCGATCAGAACGGCATCCGTATTGGTGCCGCCAACGTCAATACCGATGCGTTTCATGGGAATACCGATCTGAAGTCAATGTCATAACCGAAGGCGCGCGGACCGACGGCGGCGATGCCGGCAGGTGTCGTCAAAAGCTCCGGCGCCGGCAGGGCGACAACCGTGACGCGCTGGCCGTATCGCACCGATTCCGTACCGATGGCGCCGCCCGAAACAGTGTCGAGAAGGCAAAGCAGGTCCGGCGTCATGGCGACAGGCTGGCCATCGCGGAAGGCGACCGCCCATTCGTTCTGGAAGGCCAGTTCCATGCGCGAACCGCGGTCGGCATCGATGCCTTCAATGGTCGTGCTGCCGCGCAGGAAACCACCGGTGGTCTCACGCGCCACATCCACCACCTTGCCACGGAACAGCTGCTTGCCGCCCTCATGGTCGAGAACCGCTTGAACCGGATCGTCATGGCGCGCACGCGCCTCCATCACCGCGCGCCCGAGTTCGGTCGCCTTGGTGACGGTGTAATGAATGCCCCATTCCTTCACTTCCCTGCCGGTGCGCGGCGCCTTGCAGGTGGCGGCGGTGGAACCGACTTCGGTACAGACCTTGCGTGAGATGCGCTCCATCCATTTCCACGAGGCGGCCCGCGTCACGATCACCTCATTGTCGCGCACATCCACCAGCGACAGCGGAAACATCGGCAGGTTGCCGATGGCGAAGGATGTCATCTGCGCCTCCGGATAGGCGCGTCCCATGGCATCGGCATTCACGACCGGCCGGTCGAGCACGGCGGCGGCGAGGAAGGACGACAGCGCATTGGAACCGCCGATTTCAACGCTCATGATCGCCCGGAACGGCTTGCCGAGATAATCCTCCATCACCTCGACAGCGCGGGCGAGATGGACAGGGTCTCCCAGCCGCTCCTGACCGACAAGCGGCGCACCCATCTTGGAGACGACGGCAACCATATCGTCATCGGCGAGCGCCATGGGGTCCATAACTTTCACCCGCCGCCCCTCGGCATAGAGACGCCGCAGGTTGAGCGTCGAGATATAGGGATTGCCGCCGCCCCCCGTTCCCAGAATCCAGGCGCCGGTGGCCAGAGGTTCGATATCGTCTTCGGAAAATTCCTGGATCATGCGTCATCCTCGGGCATGCCGCAGCCTTTCCGGCCGCAAGCGATGCTCCTTCCCTTTGAAGTTCCAAGTCTGGCCAACCCCGCCATTTGTGGCGGGGCCGGTTTTCAAGAGGCGAAAATCACTCCGCCTTGCAGTCCCAATGGAAGTTGGAAAAGTTCAGGTCCCAGCTCTGCATGGGAATGAACTCGTAACCCTGAAGGCACTTGTTCGCCGCATAACGGCGGTTCGGCGCAACGGCCCAGACGTCCGGCTGAAGATCGGCGATCTTCGTCTGCAGTTCCCTGTAGGTGGCGTTCTGCTCGTTCACATCGGTGGTGGCGCGGACCTTGTCGATCAGGCCGTCGATTTCCGCGTTCTGCAACCATTCCATCGACATCCAGGTGCCGGAAGCCTTGGAATGATACTGGTTGTAGAACATCGCGTCCGGCGACGGATAGGTCGGAGAGATGTTCACCTGCGTCGATGCCGGGGTGGTTTCGGGCTTGGAGGACAGCTCGACGATGCGGTTCCACGGCTCTGGCTTGATATCGAGCGTGATGCCGATCTGCTCGAGGCTCGATTGCAACAGCAACGCCACTTCGGCCTCGAAGGCCAGCGACGCGACATAGCTGTTGACCAGCGTGATCTTCTGGCCGGCATATTTCGACTTCGCCAGTTCTTCCTTGGCTTTCTCCAGATCGTAAACGCCCGGCTGGATATCGCCGTTATGCGCATCCTTGAACGCGTCGGAGAGCGGTCCGCGCATGTCGAAGCCCGGATAGATCACTTCCTGGATCGTCTTGTAATCCGTCGCATAGGCGATGGCGCGGCGCACATGAACGTCGTCGGTCGGATAGACCTTGGTGTTGAGCTTGATGACGAAACCGCCGGCGGTGCGGGTCTGGATCAGCTTGTAACCCTTCATGCGGCCGATGGATTCATAGGTGTCGTTGCCAAGCCCGTGCGAGGAAAGACCGAGTTCACCCTTTTCCGCCAGCGCCTTGACGGTGGCGTCGTCGCTGGTCTGCACGAAGCGCACTTCATCAATCGGCTTGCCCTTCGTCCAGCCGAGGAAATAATCGGCATTGCGGGCAATGACCATATCGGCGGAACGGTTGTAGCTGACGAGCTTGTAGGGGCCGGAACCGGCGGAATGTTCGCCGACATAGGCCTCGCCCCACTTGTCTTCCGGCTTGGCATTGGCTTCGATCAGCGTCTTATTCATCGCCATCATCAAGGGCGTCGCCGCCATGAAGGGCGAAAACTGGCGCTCGATCTTCATGACCAGCGTCGCATCGTCAGGCGCGGTGACGTTTTCGGGCTTCAGCACGCCGACGATGAGGTTCGACGGGCCCTTGTTGATGCCGAGCAGGCGCTGGATCGACCAGGCAAGATCGGCAGCCTTTACCGCCGTACCGTCCTGAAACTTCGCATCGTCGCGCAGGTGGAAGGTGTAGGTCAGGCCATCTTGCGAAATATCCCAGGATTTCGCCAGATGCGGCACGATTTCGCCCTTGGCGTTCACCGTGGTCAAGCCGTCATACATGTTCACGATAGCCATGTAGCCGGTGTAATCAGTCACCTTCGCCGGGTCGAGCGAGCTGAATATCTGCATGGTGTTGACCGCGACCGAGACCTTGTCTTCCGCAAGGGCTGCGGAAGAAACAAACGGCAGCACGAGCGCCGTGCCGAGCGCCAGCGCGGCGAGACGGGAAGAAAGTACAGGCATTTTCATTATCGTTCTCCTCTTTATTGCGGGTCATTGGCCCCGCTTATGGTTAGGCAGCCTTGCTGACCGGAATGGGCAGCGGTGAGAAAGGAATGTCCGGGTAACCGAATGCCGCCGGCCCGACGACCTCAAGCGCGCGGGCGCTGCGCAGCAGGTCATGGCAGGGGATGGCGATGACGGCCACGCGCTGGCCGTAGCGCAGCACTTCGGTGGTGATCGGATAACCGGTGTCGACATCGAGCAGGACGATCAGATCGGGCACCGTCACTTCCACCTTGCCGTCACGGGAAAACAGCAGAAATTCGTTCTGGATGGCGACGCCCGCCGTCTGGCCGACGCAATCGTCGAAACCGGAGAGCGTGAGATCGCCAACCGCGAAACCGCCGCGCAGATGGCGCTTCAGATCGGTGATCTTGCCGTTGAAGATGCGTCGCCCGCCTTCCAGTGCGCAGACTGCGGCAATCGGGTCTTCCTGCTGTTTGCGGGCGCGGATCACCGCCTCACCGATGGCGATCGCCTTGGTGTAGGTTTTCGGAATGCCATACTGGTGCACGTAATGCGCCTGCATCGGCGCGGTCGCCAGCATCGCGCCGCCGCCCTGCGAAACGACGCAGGCGCGCGCCATGCGCTCGTGCCAGACTTCGGAAACGGCATGGCTGAAGATGACGGCATTGCCGTGCAGATCGCACATCACGGATGGCGTGGAACTATGGCCGTAGATGGAGAAGGTGGTCATCTGCATTTCCGGGAAGGCCCGGCCCATGCCGTCGCAATCGAGGATCGGCAGACCGCCCAGCGCCGCAGTCACCAGCGGGTTCATGGAATTGGAACCGCCGATTTCCTCACAGACGATGGCGTCGACGGGCGTGCGGATCAGCTCTTCCATCGCCCGCAGGCAACGCAGGCCTTCGCGGCCTTCGCGAATGCGCTCGACGCCGACGACAGGCGCGCCGATGCCGCCGATGGACATGCAGAGCGCGTCCGGCTCGATGGCATCAGTTGCGAGGATTTTCATCTCGTAACCAGCCTTCATGGCCTCCAGCGCCAGCAGCTTGCCGAGATAGGGATTGCCGCCGCCGCCCGTGCCGAGAATGCCCGCGCCGATTTCCAGCGCGTCGAGGTCTTCACGGGTCAGCGTCCGCAATGCCGCTTCGTCATATTTCAGCTTGCGTGTCTCAGCCATGATTGGCTCCCATTTCTCCAACAACTTTCACATGAATGCGGGTGGCGTTGCCGGGCAGGTATGCAAGCGGCATGTCCTCGCGCTCGATGACATCAAGCGTTTCGGCAATCGCGCCGGCGGCAATCGCCTTTTCGCGGGCCTCCGCTTCTGCTTCGGCCAGCGCGCTCTCGCGCGTGCGTCCGTCGATCAGCGAGAAGACCCGGTCGGTCTCGCCGCTGATCTGCGCAATGGCCGCGCCAACGGCATTGGCCACCGCGAAATTCTCAGGCCGGATAACTTCGAGGTCACCGATACGGTCCGGCATCAGGATGGAGCCGCCGCCAACGGCGATCACCGGCACCGGTGACGACGAGATGCGGCTGCGCTCCACGCAGGCTTCGAGCATGTCGTTGATCTTGTCGACCGCCGCATTCACGAGCTTTTTGTCGAGGCTGGCGACCAGCGCCTTCTCGCCCACATCGGCCTTGCCGGAGGCAACGGCGATATCGGTTGCCGTGAGGGTCGAGCCACCGAAGCAGAGTGCATCGCGGCGAACGCGATAACCGACGGATTTCGGCCCGACGGTCACGCCGTGATCGCCATTGACCACCAGCGAACCACCGCCAAGACCGATGGAGAAGACATCGGGCATGCGGAAATTGGTGCGCACACCGCCAATATCCACCGTGGTCGAGGCCTGACGCGGGAAGCCGTGCGACAGCGAGCCGACATCGGAGGTGGTGCCGCCGACATCCACCACCACGGCATCCTTGAGACCGGTGAGGAAAGCCGCACCGCGCATGGAATTCGTCGGGCCGGACGCGAAGGTGAGCACGGGGAAACCGCGCACCACATCCGCCGCCATCAGCGTGCCGTCGTTCTGGGTGATATAAAACGGGCAGGTGATGCCCGCAGCCTTCAGCGCTTCGCCGAAAGCCGCAACGGTGCGGTCGGCAAGCGATAGCAGGCTGGCATTCATGATCGCCGCACTTTCACGCGCAAGCAGACCGTGACGGCCAATATCCTTGGACATCACCACCGGCAGGCCCGGGCAGCGCTCCTGCAGGATCTCCTTCGCCCGCAGCTCCATCGCATCATTGATGCCGCTGAAGACACAGGTGACGGCAGCGGCCTTCAGGCCCTTGGCGCGGATATCGGCGGCGATGCGGACGATCTCGTCCTCATCGAGTGGCGAAATTTCGCGGCCGTCGAATTCGTAACCGCCGCGCACCTGATAACCGTGGTTGCCGACGATTTCCTTGAGATCATCCGGCCAGTCTACCATGGGCGGCAGGCCGGCGCCGGAAGGCAGGCCGAGACGGATCGCGGCCACCTCGTCCATATGCCGGCGCTCGATCACCGCATTGGTAAAATGCGTGGTGCCGATCATCACGGCGCCGATACGCGCCCTGTCAATGCCCGATGCCTCGATGACCTTTTCAAGGGCTTCGATGACACCTGATGTCACATCCTCTGTCGTGGAGGCCTTCACCCCCGCCAGAACGGTTTTATCCTGCAACACAACGGCATCGGTATTCGTGCCGCCGACGTCAATTCCAACGCGATACACGTCAGGCTCCTCTTTCATCAATCGGTCGTTTTTACGAGGAAGCGCATGCGCTCTTCCTCGGTCACGGTGGGTTTGAGACGTTCTTCCTCGTCGGTGACGACGGGGATGGCCGCGATCAGGGCGCGGGTATAGGGATGGGCAGGCTCGGCGAAGACCGCCGATGTCACACCCTCCTCGACAATCTCGCCGCGCAGCATGATGGCGATGCGCGAGCAGAAATTGCGCATCAGCGACAGGTCATGCGAGATCATCAGATAGGTGAGGCCAAGCTCCTCGCGCAGTTGCAGCAGAAGGTCGATCACCGTCTTCTGCACGGAGACATCGAGTGCCGCCGTCGGCTCGTCGAGGATGAGGATTTTCGGTTCTGCCGCGAGCGCCCGGGCAATCGCCACACGCTGCTTCTGGCCGCCGGAAAGCTCGTGCGGATATTTGCCGAGATAGGATTGCGGCAGCCGCACCAGCCCCATCAGTTCCTGCATGCGGCTTTCCCGTGCCTGGCCATCCATGCCGATGGATTTCAGCGGCAAGGAAAGCGTCTGCCTGACGGTACGCTTCGGATTGAGCGAAGTACCCGGATTTTGATAGACGATCTGCGTCAGCCGCTTGCCGCGTTCAGGCGTCGGGGCGTCAATGACGAGATTGCCGGAGGTGGGGCGCGAAAGGCCCATGATCATGCGCGCAACCGAGGTCTTGCCCGAACCGGATTCGCCCGCAAGGCCAAAAACCTCGCCCTGCTTCAGCGTCAGGTTCACGTCGCGCACGGCATGGTAGCCATTGCGCCTGCCGTAAATCTTGTTCAGACCTTCGATTGTGATGATCGGCTGCCGCGTGCTTTGCGCCAGATCGGTAACGCGCAGGCCATAAAGCGGCGGCACGGCATCCAGCAGTGAACGCGTATAGTCCTTGGCGGGACTATGCAGGATTTGCGTGCAAGGGCCGGTCTCGACGATATCGCCGTGGTGCATGACAACGACGCGGTCCGCCACCTTGCGCACGACGCCGAGATTGTGAGTGATCATCAGCAGCGCCATGTTTTCTTCGGCAACCAGCTGGTTGATGAGATTGAGGATTTCATCCTGCGTCGTCACATCGAGCGCCGTGCCGGGCTCATCGGCGATCAGGAGCTTCGGCTGGTGCAGCAGGGCAAGGCCGATCAGCACGCGCTGGCGCATACCGCCCGACAGCTCAGACGGATAGGCGTTCATCACCCGCTCGGTATCGGCAAGCTGTACCCGGCGCAAAACGGCTGCGATGCGGTTGCGGCGCTCCGCCTTGGACGAGTTGATACCATCGCGTTTGTCGGCAAAGCGCATGACATCATCGAGATGCGTGCCGATCTTGAAGACCGGATTGAAGGACGATAGCGGGTCCTGCATGATCAGTGAAAACGCCGTTCCCTTCAGCGCCTCACGGTCTCTGCGCGGCAGGGCAAGCACATCGCGGCCATCGATGACGATGGCGCCGGAGGTGATCGCGGCATTCTTCGGCAAAGTGCCGATAATCGCCTTGGCGGTGACCGATTTGCCCGATCCGGTTTCGCCGATCAGCGCCACACGCTCGCCAGCGGCAACGGTGAAGGCGACATCGCGCAGCACCTGCCGGGTGCGGCCATAATTGGTGAAGGTGACGTTGAGGTTTTCGACCTTGAGAAGCGGTTCAGTCATGGCCTTAGCTTTCCACGTCGAACATGTCGCGCAGGCCGTCGCCCAGCAGGTTGAAACCCAGCGTCACGTAAAGCACGGCCGCACCGGGGCAGAGCACTTCCCACCAGAAATCCGGCATGAACTGGCGCCCGTCGGCGACCATCGATCCAAGATCGGGGGTCGGCGGCTTGACGCCGAAACCGAGGAAGCTGAGCGTCGCGCCGAACAGGATGACGAAGGCGGCATCAAGCGTCGTCTTGACCGATATGACCGAGACGCAATTGGGCAGGATTTCGCGAAAGAGAATGTGCAGGGGGCCGGCACCGGCAAGACGCGCCGCCTCGATATAGTCTTCGGACGCAATGGACTTCGACACCGAATAGATCAGCCGCGCGTGCCAGGTCCACCACAGCAGCGTGATCGCGATCATGGCGTTCGTCAGTGTCGGTTCCAGGAGGTTGGAGACCGCCAGCGCCATGACGAGCGGCGGCATGGCCAGCATCACATTCGTCAGGCCGCTGATGAGTTTCTCGGTCCAGCCGCCGAAATAACCGGCGATGAGGCCGAGCACGGTGCCGACTGGCACGGAAATGCCGAGCACGCCGATGACGAGAAGGAGGGAAACACGCAGCCCGAAAATGGTGCGGGAAAAGATATCGCGCCCGGCCTTGTCGGTGCCGAACCAGTGCTCCAGATCCGGCGGCATATGGCGGGCACGGAAATCGACGACCGCGCCGATATGTTTCGGATAGGGCGTGAGCCATGGCGCGAAGACCGCCAGCACCAGCACCGACAGAAGGATCAGCGAACCGATGACCGCTGCCGGATTGCGGCTGAAGCGATACCACATCATGTAACCGGCGCTTAAACCGCGATCGGTGGGTTCGAGCATTTTCATATCAGCCATCAGCGAGCCTCCTTGCGGCGCAGGCGCGGGTCGATGATCGAGATCAGGACATCCACGATCAGGTTCGCAACGATGAAGAACAGGCCGGCCACCAGCACCACGGCAGTGACGGCATTGAGGTCTTTCTGCAGGATGGCGTTCAACCCGTAAGAAGCGAAACCACCCCAGGCGAAGACCATCTCGATCACGAAGGCATTGCCGATCAGCGACGCGAATTCGAGACCCATGATCGTCAGCGGCGCAATGGAAGAGAGCTTCAGCAGGTAACGGAAGATGATCACCCGCTCCGGCACGCCGAAGCTCTGCAGGGTCAGCACATGGTCCTTGCGCTGGTTTTCAATCATCGAGGAGCGGGTAATGCGGGTGATTTGGCCGATGCCGGCCATGGAAAGCGCAAAAGCCGGCAGCGCAAGGTGTTTCAGCGCATCCAGCACCACATCGAACCGTCCGGCCAGCATGCCGTCGATCAGGATGAAGCCCGTCGGGCCGCCCTGCCAGCCGAGCGAGTGATCGAGCCTGCCGATGATCGGCCAGCCGGAGAGAAACCGGGCGGCCAGCAATTGCAGCGTGATGGCGAAAAGAAAGCTCGGGATCGTCACCCCGGTGAGCGACAGGATACGGCCGATATGGTCCAGCGGCCGGTCGCGGTAATGTGCGGTGATGACGCCCAGCGGAATGGCGACGGCGAACATGAAGATGACAGAGACCAGCACCAGTTCGACGGTTGCCGGAACGGTCTGCGCCAGATCGGTGGTGACGGGGCGCTGCGACACCAGCGAGAAACCGAGATCGCCGTGCAGGGCATTGCCGATGTAATCGAGATATTGGATGGCAAGCGGCTTATCGAGGCCCATCTCGCCGCGCAGCGCATCCACCTGCTCCTGCGTTGCCGCAGGACCCAGCGCCATGCGGGCGGGATCGCCGGGGACCACACGGGCGAGCCCGAAAATCATGATGGACAGGGCGATCATGACCAGCACGAAGGTGCCGAGCCTGTTCAAAATCGCGACCAGCGGATGTTGCTGCATCGGTGGAACGTTCCTTGTGCATCGGTTGCCGGAGCACAAGTTTTCACCAGATGGCGGTTTGAACAATTGCCGAAAGGTATAGTTTTTTGAAGAATGAGTATAGGTTTTTATATCTGGATACCCTATCCCTTTCCCGATGACACTCCTGCCCCGTCCCCGCCTCTGCCACCGCATCGCCAGCGAAACCGCGGGCGTGGTATTTCTGCGCGCGCCAGCGGGGGCCGGAAAAAGCGTGCTGCTGGAGATGCTCGCAGAAGAACTGGGAACGCGGATATGCCGCACGCACCAGCCGCAAGGCGACGACGCGGCAAATGGCTGCCTGCTGTGGGACGTTCCGGTCTTTGCACGGGCGGTACGCATGCCCGCCCCCATCCTGGAATCGGTGCGTTTCGTCGTCATCGCCTGCCGGCCGGACCAGCGGATCAGCGGCATGGCGCGGCACATACTGCATCGCGGCTCGCTCACCATAGGATCGGACGAACTGGCCTTCAGGCAGGACGAGGCCGAAAGCCTTCCGCCTGAGCAGAAGCATCTGGCACTCGAGGATTATGCGGGGTGGCCGGCCTTCCTGTCGCTGGCGCGCCTGCCGGACGAAACCTTATGCGCCGACTATCTGCGGGAAAGCTATCTGCCGCATCTTTCCCCTGCCCAAACGGTCGAACTGTCCTTCTGGCTCGAAAATCCCTCCGCAGACCCAGATGCGGACTGGAGCAAGCTTCTGCCGCCCTTTCTGACGGGAAAGCCCGACAATCACCGCACGCTGATACGGCTTCTGACGGTTGCGGCAAAAGAACGCCTCGCCACATTGCAGGCCGACAGCGCCGTGGTGGAGGTCGCCTCGGCTTTCGAAAAGGCAGGGCGTTCGCTGGCCGCCATGGCCATGCTGCTGGACCGCGGTTACGAGACCCATGCCGCACAAATCCTTGAGCGCGCCGACGGCCGTGAGCTGATCTACAGAAGCAGCGTCGACCGGTTTCGCGAAATCATCATGCGGTTTTCGCAGGATATGATCGCGGCCAATGAAACCGTGCTCTTCGCCGTCACCCGCGCGCTGCTGAAACAGGGTGAATTGCAACGCGTGCGCCATCTGCTCGGCAAGAGTCTCGGTTCGGATTATCTCGATCCGCTGAAGGTGCTTGCCCGTGGCTCGCGGTTTTCCTTCGCCGCCCGCACCTTCCGGCTAAACCTGATGATCGCCGAGGACCTGACGCCCAATGACGCTGTCATAACGCGGCTCGGCGAGTTCATGGCCGATTATCCGATGGACGATCACGGTAAATGGGCGGCCTATTACAATGCGCTGCTGGAATTTGAAATCCGCCGCCGCAATTTCCGTGAGGCGGAGGCGGCTGCCGCCCGCGCGCTTATCTATCTGCGCAAGATGGGCGGGCAGCCCCTGCTGGAATTCTTCATCCACCTGCATCAGATCGTACTGCGGCTGATGAGCGGCGATGTGCTTCTGGCCCGCCGGGCGGCGCAGGAGGCGCGCGCACGGTTGGAACAGGTGCCGCATGATGCCGTGCAGGAGTTCCGGATGTTGCGGCTGGCGGAAGCCTGTCTTGCCTATGAAGCGGGAAAGCCACGCGACCTCCTACATTTCGTCGAGCACGAATTCGATCACTTCGCCGCTGCCGAAATCTGGCCGAGCCTGATGCAATTTGCCCTGTTTTACGCCTCGCAGGTGTTGATCGACCATTTTCCGATGACCGTTCGTCCGGGCTTTCTCGATGGCCTGTGGATTCACCTTTCGGAAGGGCTGCAATTCCATGCGATGATGGAGATCAGGACGGCCCTCGCCTATCAGAACGCCAACCGGTGGGCGGATGCCGCCGCGACGCTTTCGGCAATCCGCATGCCGATGGGCCGCAACTGGGTGGAAAGCGCCCATGAAGACCTTTCCCGCCTGACGCGGCGAGACGAAATCGCCTATGTCATGGCCTGGCTGCGCGATGCGGTGCATCTTTTCACACCGCGCGCCTATCTCTCCCGCCAGATCGACGCGATGATCGCCAATCCCAAGGTCACCAATCGTGAAAAGGTCGCGCTAAGGATCTGGCAGAGCTATGCCGCGCAGCAGCGCCGCGACAATGCCGGCGCCCGCGCCCATATCCTCACCGCTCTTGAATCAGCAACCCGCCTTGGCTGCAACGGCGTGCTGTCGGAAGAGCGCGTCTTTCTGTCACCGCTTCTCAACAATCGCCGCATCCGCAGTTTCATCGAAACCTCTTCCGATGTGCGCACCGCGCTGTCGATTTTCGCCGCCTCGGTCAACTCACCGCAGGCACGCGCGCTGCATGGCGGGCTTTCCCAGCGGGAAGCGCAGATGCTGCAATTGCTGGCCAGCGGCATGTCCAACAAGAAGATCGCCCAGACGCTCAACATCTCGGAAGTGACGGTGAAATTTCACCTCGGCAACCTGTTCCGCAAGCTGGATTGCAAACGCCGCGCGGAGGCGATCCGCGCGGCGAAAGCACTGGGCTGGCTGTAAGGCTCAGCGGTTGTTCTTCTTGCGCCATTCGGCAAATGCCGTCTGGTGCTCTTCCTTGGTGCAGGGGTAAAGCCCGATGATCGTCTGGCCGGCCTTGACCTGCTCCACCACGAAGTCCTCATAAGCCGTCATTTCCACCGCCTCGGTCGCTACCTCGTCGGCTATACCCGCCGGGATGACGATGACGCAATCGGCGTCGCCGACGATGATGTCACCCGGAAAGACCGGCGCATCGCCACAGCCGATCGGGCCGTTGATCTCGATAGCCTCGTGTTTGGTGAGGTTGGTGGGGCTCGAAGGGCGGGTGTGGTAAGCAGGAATATCCAGCTCGGCAATGGTGGCCGCATCACGGAAGCCGCCATCCGAAACGATGCCCGCACCGCCGCGAACCATCAGGCGCGTAACGAGGATATCGCCGGCCGAAGCGGCACTCGCGTCCTTGCGGCTGTCCATCACAAGCACATGGCCCGGCGGGCAGGTCTCGATGGCGACGCGCTGCGGATGGGCGGGATTGCGAAATTCGACAAGCTGGTTGCGATCCTCACGGGCCGGCATGTAACGCAGGGTAAAGGCCGGGCCCACCATGTTCTTGCCCTTGTAACCAAGCGGGCGCACGCCCTGAATGACCTGGTTGCGCAGACCCCGCTTGTAAAGCGCCGTCGCCAGCGTAGCGACGGAAATCGTCAGCAATTTTTCGCGCGTTTCATTGTTCATGTCTGTCTCCTCGCAATGGGCGGATGGGTGTGTTTCAAGTCCTGTGAATGGGCTCGTCTGTGAAGACGCCGCCCTGATATTTTGCGATTGCGGCCTCGGGATCGGGGCGCGGTACGTCGCGTTCGATTTCCGCCCGGTAATGTGCAGCATTGTCGCGCCGCTGCCAGCCGAGAAAATCGACATGGGAATTGTCCCACCAGCTGTCGTCATTGGCCGAAACGCCCCAGATGACCGGGCAGCCGAGTTTCGGCACACGGAAGGTGGCCTCGATCAGCGAGACGAAATCACCATAGCTCAGCCAGGTCGACAGCATCCGCCAGTTCGAGGGCTTTTCTTCGCAGGATCCGATGCGGACGATGGCCGTCTCCTGGCCGAATTTGGAATGGTAGAGGCTTGCCATCACCTCACCGAAAATCTTCGAGACGCCATAAAGGCCATCCGGCAGAAAGGGTGTTTCCGGCTCAAGCTGCCGCCCCTGCGGATAATAACCGATCGTATGGTTGCTGGAGGCGAAGAGAATACGCGGCAGATCGTTTTGTCTCGCCGCCTCGTAAAGATTGTAGACGCCGCGAAGATTGGCGGCCTCGATGGGATCAAAAGCCTTTTCCACCGAAATACCGCCGAGATGGACGATGCCGTCACAGCCCTTTACCAGTTCATGAACCGCCGCCTCGTCTTCGAGCCGGCAGCGAACAAGCTCCTCTTGGGGGGCTGCCTCACCGAGATCGACGACGTCGGAAAGACGGATCGTCTCCGCGACATGGCCAAGCCGCCCGCGCAGCATGCTGCCCAGCTTGCCGCCGGCACCGGTGATGAGCAATCGCTTCAACATGTCGCGTCCTTAGAAAATATCGGGCTCGCCGGCGGTGCGGCCGAAATCCGTCTGCAGGAAGTCGAAATCGCAGCCTTGATCGGCCTGGGTGACGTGCTTGGAGAAGAGATAGCCATAACCGCGTTCATAACGCGGTACCGGCGCCTGCCAGGCGGCGCGGCGGCTGGCGATTTCCTCTTCGCTGACCAGCATGTCGAGACGGCGCTGCGGCAGATCGAGGCGGACAATATCGCCGGTCTTCAGGAGCGCCAGCGGGCCACCGACAAAGCTTTCCGGCGCGACATGCAGCACGCAGGCGCCATAGGACGTGCCGGACATGCGGGCATCGGAAATACGCACCATGTCGCGGTGCCCCTTCTTGATCAGCGCCTTGGGGATCGGCAGCATGCCCCATTCAGGAAATCCGGGACCGCCGAGCGGACCGGCATTGCGCAGCACCAGAACATGATCCGGCGTGACATCGAGGTTCTCGTCATCAATCGCCTTCTTCATCTCGGGATAGCTGTCGAAGACCAGCGCGGGGCCTTCATGGATATGGTATTTCGGATCGCAGGCGGCGGGCTTTATGACGGCGCCATCAGGGCAAAGATTGCCGCGCAGCACCGCAAGCGAGCCTTCCGCATAGACAGGATTATCGAGCGAGCGGATGACGTCGTCATTATAGACCTTCGCACCTTCGAGGTTCTCGCCCATGCTGCGGCCGGTCACGGTCAGCGCCGAACAGTCGAGACGGCTTTCGAGCTGCTTCATCAGCGCCCGCAGACCGCCGGCGTAATAAAAGTCCTCCATCAGATAGTCTTTGCCGGAGGGGCGAACATTGGCGATGAGCGGCGTGATCCGGCCAAGCTCGTCCAGCTCATCGAGCGTCATCGGCACGCCGGCGCGCCGCGCCATGGCGATAAGATGCACGACGGCATTGGTGGAGCAACCGGTCGCCATGGCGACGATGGCGGCGTTGCGAAACGCGGTCGCGGTCAGGATACGGTCCGGCGTCAGATCCTCGGCCACCATCTCCACGATACGCCGGCCGCAACCTGCCGACATGCGCTGATGTTCGGCATCCACCGCCGGAATGGAGGAAGCTCCCGGCAGGGTGAGGCCAAGGGCATCGGTGATGGCGGTCATGGTCGAGGCGGTGCCCATGGTCATGCAGACACCGGCGGAACGGGCGATGCCGCCCTGCACGCCGCGCCATTCCTCGTCCGTGACGTTACCAGCGCGGCGCTCGTCCCAATATTTCCAGGCGTCCGAACCTGAACCCAGCACCTTGCCGGCATAGTTGCCACGCAGCATCGGGCCGGCCGGCAGATAGATCATCGGCACGCCGGCGGAGATCGCCCCCATGACGAGGCCGGGCGTCGTCTTGTCGCAACCACCCATCAACACCACGCCGTCAAGCGGATGCGAGCGGATCATCTCCTCCGTCTCCATGGCCAGCATGTTGCGGTAAAGCATCGATGTCGGCTTGGTGAAGCTTTCGTCCACCGAGAGCGACGGCATTTCGACGGGGAAACCACCCGCCTGCAGCACACCGCGTTTCACATCCTTCACCCTTTCAGGGAAATGCGAATGACAGGTGTTCAGCTCCGACCAGGTATTGAGGATACCGATGACGGGTTTGCCGACAAAATCCTCCTCCGCATAACCAAGCTGCATCATGCGCGAACGGTGGCCGAAGCTGCGCAGGTCATCGGGTGCGAACCAGCGGTCGGAGCGGAGTTTTTTATCGGTCATGTCAATGATCCTGCGTTGCGGGTTGCGCTTAAGGCTGTCAGTCCTGCCGGAGCGTCAGCCCGCTCGTCGTGTCGAAAAGATGGATATGTTCCAGCGGCGCCGACAAACGGATGACTTCGTCCGCCGATGTCGAGGTCTGGCCGGAAAGATGCAGCGTCACCCGAGTGCCATCGCCGAGCGTGCCGTAAAGATAGGATTCGCCGCCCAGCTGCTCGGCCGTTCGCACCGACATGGTCAGCGCGCCTTCGCCACCCGCCTGCACATGGTTCGGGCGGATGCCGAGCGTCACCTTCTGGCCGGGCCTGTAGGCAAAACCGGTCTGCGGCAGAGGGATCAGCTCGCCTGTGGCGATCTTGAGCGACGGCGCTGCATCCGAGGTTACTTCGCCGGCAAAGAAATTCATCTTCGGCGAACCGATGAAGCCTGCCACGAAAAGATTGGCCGGGCGGTTATAAAGATCGAGCGGCACGCCGAACTGTTCGAGCTTGCCGGCGCGCAGAACGGCGATCTTGTCGGCCATGGTCATGGCTTCCACCTGATCGTGCGTCACATAGATCATGGTATTACCGAGCCGCCGGTGCAGGCTGGAAATCTCGCCGCGCATATCGACGCGCAATTCCGCATCGAGGTTGGAAAGCGGCTCGTCGAAAAGAAACACGCGCGGCTCGCGCACCACGGCGCGGCCGATGGCGACGCGCTGGCGCTGGCCGCCCGACAAGTCCTTCGGGCGACGCTCCAGCAGCTGGTCGATCTGCAGCATCTTGGCGACCTGGGCGATCTTTTCGGCGATGTCCTTCTTGGGTGTGCCGATATTTTCAAGCCCGAAAGAGAGGTTTTCGCGCACGGTCATATGCGGATAAAGGGCATAGGATTGGAACACCATGGCAAGGCCACGATCTGCGGCCGGCACCGTGTTGACCACATCGCCGCCGATGACGATATCGCCGCCGCTCAGTTCCTCGAGACCCGAGATCATGCGCAGCAGGGTCGACTTGCCGCAGCCGGAAGGGCCGACGAAAACGCAGAATTCGCCGTGTTTGATATCGAGATCCACACCCTTGATCACATCGAGGGCACCATATGTCTTTTTGACCTGACGAAGCTCTATACTTGCCATTGTCGTGTTTCCTCCCTGAGGATTATTTGCCGCCCGTCGATGCAATGCCGGTGGCGATGTATTTTTGCAGGAACATGAAGACCAGCGCGATCGGGGCGAGTGTCAGCACCGTCATGGCCAGAAGATTGCTCCATTCCGTCGTCATCTCCCCCTGGAAGGAGTTGAGCGCCAGTTGCAGGGTGAAGTTGTCGTTGCGGGTCAGCACGATCAGCGGCCAGAGGAAGTCGTTCCAGCGCCACATGATCGCAAGGATCGCCAGAACCGCAAGCGCCGGGGCCGAAAGCGGCAGGATGATGCGCCAGTAGATTTTCCACTCGCTGGCCTTGTCCATACGCGCCGCATCGAGGATTTCATCCGGGATCGTCAGCATGTATTGCCGCAGCAGGAAGACGCCGGTCGGTGTAGCCGCCCCCGGAATGATGACGCCCCAGAGACTGTTGATCATGCCGAGCTGGCTGGTAATGAGAAACAGCGGCACCAGCACGACGGTCTGCGGGATCATCAGCGTGCCGACAACCAGCGCCAGCACCACGCCCCTGCCCTTGAACTGGTATTTCGAGAGCGCGAAGGCCGCCATGGAATTGACGATCAGCATGATGAGCGTGGACGTCACCGTAATGAAGGTCGAGTTCCAGAAATAAAGCGGGAAATTGAAGCGCTGGAAAAGCTCGGTGTAGTTTTCCGTCGCCAGCGCCACCTTTTCGGCAGGCTTCAGCTCGTTGAACTGCATCTTCAGGACTTCGGCTGGCTTGGCCGGGTCGACCACCTGGGCAACGAGACCGATGCGGCGCACCATGCCGAACTTGCGGCCATCCTTGTCGACATAGGCCGGCAGCGGCGCCGGCTGCCCATCCACCACCACGGTTTCCTGCGTATAGGGCAGAAGACGCGGCGGAAAGCGCTGCAGATCGGCCTCCGTCTTGAACGAGGAGAGCACCAGCCAGACGACGGGACCAAACATCATCAGCACCGCCACGCCGAGATAGGCGTAGGACAGCCAGTCGGTCCAGTGCAGCTTGCCGTTGCGGCCGCGGGTACGGGTCAGAAATGCGCCAATCCTAGCCATCGACCTTGCTCCTGTTTGCCCGGAATTGCAGGGCGGTCAGCACCACGAGCACCACGGCGAGCAGCAGCGAAGCGGCAGCCGCAAGGCCGAAATTGCGGGGCGTCCCGGCAAAGCCGGTCTGATAGATGAACTGAATGATGAAGGTGGTCGCCGAACCGGGGCCGCCACCCGTGAAGGCAAAGACTTCATCGAAGGTCTGCACGCCCTTGATGAGCGACAGGACGAGAACGACGAGCATGGTGGGCGCAAGCAACGGCAGGGTAATGCGCCGGAAAATGCGCCACGGGCTCGCCTTGTCAAGCTGCGCCGCCTCATAGACATCACGCGGGATCGCCTGCAGGCCGGCCAGAAGAATGAGCGTGTAGAAACCCATATGCGCCCAGACCGACAGGAACACGGACCAGCCGAAGGCAAGGTTGGCTTCGAGCAGCCAATCGACCGAACCGAGGCCGAGCCCCTCCATCGCCGCGTTAAGAACGCCGAAACGCTGGAGAATCCACTTCCAGATCAGCGCGACAACGACGGGCGAGAGTAGAACCGGGAAGAAGAACACCGCGCGGAAGAACCCGCGCGCCCGGATATCGCGGTTGAGCACGATGGCCGTTATCAGCGAGAAGCCGACCATGAAACCAACCTGCAGCACCACAAAGAAAACCGTATTCCAGACCGAGCGCCAGAACAGGTCGCGCTGACAGGAATTGGGGTCGAGGTAATTCTGACAGGAAAGAAGGACCGAAAAGTTTTCACCGCCCACCGAAGGGCGCTCGGAAAGCAATATGTGTTCGCTGCCGGTCACGGAATAGGCCATGTTCAGCAGGATCGGCAGAAAGGCGAAGACCGCAAACAGGATCAGGTTGGGTGTGAGAAACACCCAGGCGATCCGCCGGTGGCCGAGAACCTTCTGCAGAAAGGCGAAGGGCAGTTCGACGATGCCCATGACGGGCGCAAGAAATTTATACATGAGGGTCCTCCTTCGATCCGGCGCGGCGCGGCATGCGCCGCGCCGGAAGGCGATGGATCACTTCGCCTGTTTCAACGCTTCCTCGAGGTCCGTCTTCGCGCGGGCCATGGCCTCATCGACGGTGCTTTCACCGACGATGGCCTGCGTGATGCGCTGGACGGAGATGTTGAACATGGCGCGATTGTTCTTGTAACCCTGATAGGTGTAGGCAATCGGGCTGAGGCCGGGGATCTGGTCCAGCCAGGCATTCATGGCCTTCTGCGTCGCGGGCGTCGCACCGGTATAGGTCACGCCCTTGTCGGCCACGGCCTTGTGGGCCGGAACGTTGCGGGTGCGCACGGTGAAGTCGAGATAATTCTCGTCCTGCGCCAAGAAGTTCAGGATGTCTGCAACGATCTTCGGGTTCTTGGTCTGCTTGAAGCCGACGATGCCGGTTCCGCCGGGCATGCCGGTGCAGGCTGCGCCACCGCAGGGCTGCGGCACGACTTCCCAGTCGAACGCATCGCCCACCTGGCTGTCGAAGCGCGCGGTCTGCCAGCTGCCGGAATAATAATAGACGAGCTGGCCGTTGATGAATTCCTGCGCGGCGTCGCGATAGGTATTGCCGCCCTGCCCGGCCCAGACGTCACGCGCCATGGTGCCGTCCTTGTTCCATTCGACGAATTTCTTCACGAAGGTCGTGAAGCCTTCATCGACCAGAATTGGCTTACCATCAGCATCGAAAATCTTCGCGCCATAGGAAATGGCCGGGCCGGCAATGCGGTGGCCGGAACGGTCGATGGCCATCGGGTAAGGCGTGCCGGTTGCCTTGGCGACGGCATTTGCAGCCTTCGCCCAGTCGTCCAGCGTCGCATCCTTGCCGGGAACGGCGACGTTTGCCTGATCGAACAAAGTGCGGTTGATGAAGGCGCCGGTAATGGTGAGCTGGGTATGCATGCCGTAGATGCCCTTGTCGTCAGGGCCGCTGCGGTACCATTTCAGCACGTTCGAGAAATTGTCTTCCCAATATTTCGCGTCCACGTAGGGCGTGAGATCGAGATAATAGCGGTTGAGGCCGCCAAGGTCGGTCACGGTTGCGAAATCCGGGCCGCTGCCGCCGGCGAGCTGCACGGGCAGACCTTCCAGCAGCGCCTTATAGGGCACGACGTCAGTGACGATCTTCACGTCCGGGTGCTGCTTTTCGTAGCGCGCGAGAATATCTTTCAGAATTTCGCAGCCGTTGCCGTCATAAGCGCAGGTGAAGCGCACTTCCTCAGCCGCCTGTGCGGCGCCTGCAAAGGACGCCGCGCCAATGGCGAGCGCCAATGCCATGCTGTATTTACCGATCATCTCTTTTCCTCCCTTAGATGATTATGCGTTGGCGGATGTGCGCGGAGCCCAGCCCTTGATCCACTCGCCTTCGGCGGCGTCAGACAGGCGAACCGGCTTTCCTTCCCGCACCGAGCGATAGATGGCGGTGACGAGTTCGATGGACTGCAAGCCATCGTTCACAGTCACTTCCTTGCCGCCGCGTCCTTCCATTGCGTCGGCAATGGCTTCGACGAAACCGGCAAAACCGTTTTCGCCATCGGCCACCGTCGCCAGGACGGCGTCGATCTGGTCCTGCGTGGTCGGCGCACGGGCGATGAAACGCCATGTGTCTTCGGCCGGACGATAGGGCAGCGTGCCGCTTTCGGCGGTGAAGCCCTCGAAGCAGAAGCGCAGGCGGGACGTATCTTCGGCGGCACCGAGCGTCACCGAGCTTGTCGCCAGCGCACCGCTTTTCATACGGAAGCTGAGTGCCGCGCAATCTTCGGTTTCGATCTTGTTGACGCGCGTATCGGCCATGGCGAACACTTCGTCGACGGGACCGAGAACGTGGCAGAGAAGATCATGGGCGTGAATGGCATGACCGAGGATCGCGCCACCGCATTCGCCCTTCCACGTACCGCGCCAGGGAATGTCGTAATAGCTGGCGCCACGGTTCCAGTGAACTTCCGAGCTCGCGACAAAGGCCTTACCCGCAAGGCCGGCATCGATGAGCGCACGCAGCTGCCGCATCGCATGTCCGAAACGGTACTGGAAGACGGGAAACACGCCACGGCCGGTCTTCTTGACGGAGTCGATCAGCGCATTTGCCTCTTCAAGCGAGCGAACAAGCGGCTTTTCGCAGACCACGTCCTTGCCCGCCGCATGCGCCTTCAGCGTTACGGGGAAATGCAGGTGCGGCGGCAGGCAGACGTCGATGAGCTGGATGCTCTCATCCGCCAGAACCTCGTCGAGATCGGTCGTCAGACGAATGGACGTATCCTCACCCACGACGGAACGGGCGCGCTCCAGATCGAGGTCGCAGATCGCCTTGACGACGAAGCGCTTCGGCAGGGCCCGATAGCCGCTCAGATGCTGGGCGCCGATGCCGGCGCCAATGATGGCAACACCGATCATTTCGAAGTTCCTTCGGCCTTGGCCTGCGCCTGCAGCGACAGGTCGCATACCTTGAACACATGCTCCTGCGTCATCGCCGTTTCCGTGCGGTTGCGGATGTCGTCGCACAGGCGGCCGAAATAGGGCAAGCCTGCATCGGAGGCGTCGATGTATTCGCAGCGGTCGCCATTCACGAGAACGAGGCGGTCGGTGCCTTCCTTGTTGCCGACATCGACATATTTACGCAGTTCGATGTAGCCCTCGGTGCCGAGGATTGTGAGGCGGCCGTCACCCCAGGTCGGCAGCGCATCGGGCGTGTACCAGTCGACGCGGATATAGCCGTGACCCTTGTCGCCGCGCAGCACCACTTCACCGAAATCCTGCAGACCCGGATCATCAGGGTTGGCATAGTTGGCAACGGTGGCAGCCACGATCTCCACTTCGGTCGAACCGGTGAAGAACATGAACTGGTCGATCTGGTGGCTGGCGATATCGGTGATGATGCCGCCGTAAGCTTCACGCTCGAAGAACCATTTCGGACGGATCTGGCGGTTTAGGCGATGCGGGCCGAGGCCGACGGTCTGGATCACACGGCCGATGGCGCCCTGCGCAACGAGTTCGGCCGCCTTGGTCACGCTCGGAACTTCAAAACGCTCGGAGAAATCGACGGTCCAGATACGCTTGGTCTTAGCCACGGTCTGGCGAAGGCGATCGAGCTGTTCGAAAGTGGTGCAGCCGGGCTTGTCGGACATGACGTCCTTGCCCGCTTCCATGGCGGCAATCGCCAGATCGGCGCGCTTGGAAGGAATATCAGCTATCACCACGAGATCGACGGTGCCATCGGCAAGCAGAGCCTCTTTCGATGCCGCGCGCGGCACGGTCGGGAAGCGCTTGACGAAGCCTTCCACGACATCCGGCTCGCCTTCGGTCCACCAGCCGACGAATTCCGCGCCGGCGTCCAGCAGGTTCTGGGCCATGCCGAAAATGTGCCGGTGCTCTATGCCGAGAGCGACGAACTTGATTGCTTTAGTCATCCTGCAGTTCCACTTCCTTGCCGGTATCGGCCGAGTTGATGATCGCGTCGATCAATCTGTGAGACAAAAGAGCCGCTTCACCGGTGACGACCGGCGCGCGCCCTGAGGAGATGGCGTCTGCGAAATCCTCGAAGACGCCCTGATGCCATTCATGCGTGAAAGCCATGGGGTCGGCGCCGCCACCCGTGCCGGATGCCGCACCGCCAAAGGTCTCCTGCCGGCCATCGCGCCAGTCGACATGCAGGAGGCCCGAGGCGAGCCGCAGGCTGGCATTGTCGAAATGCAGGACAATCGATTCCGGAGCACCGGGGAAACTTGCGGTGCTTGCAACGAGTGAGCCAACGGCACCATTCTTGAATCGCAGGCCGGCCGCGACGTAATCTTCGGTTTCCATGCGATGAAACCGCGTCGTCGCCGCCATAGCCTGAACGCGCGAGACCGGCCCGGCGAGGCTCAGCGCCAGATCGATGGTGTGGATTGCCTGGGAGATCAGGACACCGCCGCCGTCGCGTGCCAGTGTGCCCCGGCCGGGTTCATCATAATAGGATTGCCCACGCCACCACGGCACGGAAATTTCGCAGAGACCCAGAGCTCCGAGCGTCCCGCCGTCCACAAGCTCACGGGCTTCTTGCGATGCAGCCCGCATACGGTGCTGGAAGATGATGCCGAGCGTGACGCCGGCGTCACGACAGAGGGCGACAAGGCCGCCGGCCTCCTGCGTGTTCCGGGCGACGGGCTTTTCCATCAGAATGTGTTTGCCCGCCTTTGCGAGCTGTCCGACGATATCGATGCGGGCATTCGGCGGCGTTGCGACGATGGCAAAATCGACATCCGCATCGCGTGCGGCTTCCTCCACCGAGGAATAAACGACGACCTCATATCCGGCGTGTTTCGACGCTTCGGCGGCCAGCGCCCTGGCGCGGCCGGAACCGCCATCGACCAAACCCTTCAGGCGAATTTTTTCCGGACTTGCCGCACAGGCGAGCACATGCGTCTTCGCCACCATTCCGGCGCCGACGATGACGCAGGTCTTGATATTTTGCATTTCGGGAGCCTCCTTCCCAATAAGCGATCATTTGCATACCGGTATGCCGGTTGTCAACAGACTTGTGTTCCGGTATACCGGTTATGAAAACGCTGGAGGGTATATGCCGAAAATTCCCGTAACAGGTGGCTCCGTGCCGACGATGGAGCGACTGGACCTTAACCGTCCGGTCGTGGACCAGATCTATTCCGCGCTGAAATCGGCCATCCTGTCCCGGGAGCTTTTTCCCGGCCAGGCGGTTTCGGAAAACGAGATCGGACAGTTGTTCAATTCCAGTCGAACGCCGGTGCGCGAAGCGCTGAGCCGCCTGCGGGATGACGGCCTGATCGTCACCCTGCCAAGCCGCGGCACCTATGTCTCCAGATTATCGGAAAAACACATTCGCAGTGCGCAATTCATCCGCGAGGCACTGGAGGTCGCTGCGGTTTGCAGGCTGTGCCAGATCGGCATAACCGCGGAGGCCGAGCAGGAGATCGAACACGCCCTCACCGGCCAGCGCGCAGCCATGCACCGCGGAGACAGAAAGGCTTTTCGTGTGCATGACGACCAGTTCCACAGCGCGCTTGCCGCCGCGACCGGTCTTGAGAGGCTGGAGACGCTGTTGATCCGCGAGAAGGCGGGGCTGGACCGCCTGCGCGCGCTCGCCATCACCGACGAGGCGCATATGGCGCGGCTGCTCTCCGAACATGAGGCGGTTTACGATGCGATCAAGGCCGGCGACGAAGCCCGCGCGACCGATGGTCTGCGCAAGCACCTGCGACGCGTTCTCGGTATTCTTTCGCAGGTTTTCGAGAACCACCAGGACTATTTCGAATAATTCTGCGCCATCATCTTCAACGGTTCGAGCATCATGAATACGGCAAATCCCGAAAAAGCGCTTGCCATGTCGCAGGCGAAACTTCTGTGCGACACGATGAGCACACTTGCGGAATCCCCTGTCTGGGACGAGCGGCGACAGGTGCTTTTCTGGTGCGATATACTCGGCAGGACGGTGCGGTCCGCAGCGATCGAGCCCGGCCTTTATCGCGAATGGACGTTTCCTCATACGGTCTCAAGTCTCGGTCTCTGTCGGAACGGCGATCTCATCGTCGCCTGCGGCATGGATGTTGTCATCCTCGATCCGGACAGCGGCGAAACACGCCTTCTCCATTCCCTCCCGTCACCGGACGGCATTCCTTGCCGGCTGAACGACGGACGGGTCGGCCCCGACGGCGCCTTCTGGGTGGGAACCATGCATAATGTGCCACTCTCGGACATGGAACCTCATGGTGAGCTTTGGCGGATCACCGAAAAGAGCGCCGAGCGCAGGCAGACCGGCCTGACATGCCCAAACGGCCTCGCCTTTTCCCCAGACGGCTCCATCATGTGGCAGAGCGATTCCGTCCAGAAATGGATACGCCGGCGCAAATTCGATAGCAGGAACGGCACATTCGATGAGGGCGTGCTGGTGGCCCGGATGACGGAAGAGACGGGAAGACCCGATGGCGGCTGTCTCGACAGCAGTGGCGCCTATTACAGCGCAGGCGTTTCCGCTGGCCTGTTGAACATTTTCGCGCCCGACGGCGACCATACGGACGTGATCCCGACCCCTGTGCCGCACCCCACTATGCCGTGCTTCGGAGGACCTGATTTCAGCATCCTTTTCCTGACGTCACACCGCCACAACATGTCCGAAGACCGGCTGAAGCAATCGCCATTTTCGGGCGGCGTCTGGGCAATCCCGACACAGAAAAAGGGCTTTGCCGCCTTCCGTTTTGGCGAAGGTGGATAAAGTCCGCAAGCCTGGCCCAGATTCCTACTCTTCCCGGAAGGCGCGGCTGATCTGGTCCGTCAACGGCTTGGCGATATAGGACAGCGCCGTCCTTTCACTGGTCTGGATGAACGCCTCGGCCGGCATACCCGGCACCAGCGGCGCATTGTTCAGCTTCTGCCTTTCGGAAACCGGCACGGAAATCCGCGCCAGATAATAGGAGAGACCGCTGCGCTGATCGGTGGTGATATCCGCCGCGATACGACTGACATGGCCTTCCAGTTCCGGCGTGACCCGCTGGTTGAAGGCGGTCATGCGCAGCATGGCCTTTTGCCCCAGCTGAAGCTGGTCGATATCCTTCGGCACGATCTGCACTTCCAGCGCCAGCTCGTCTCCATCAGGCACGATGAGCATGATCGGATCCGCCGGCGTCACCACGCCGCCCACGGTATGCACGGCCATTTCATGTACCATGCCGGATTGCGGCGCGACGATATCGATGCGCTTCAGCTGGTCTTCGGCGGCAACCTTGCGCTCGACGAATTCACCCATCTGGGCCTGTATCTCGCGCAGTTCCCGCCCGACCTCGGTGCGCAATTCCTGATCGATCTGCAGGATTTGCAGCCTGGTTTCGGTGATGCGCCCTGCTGCCTGCGCCTGATAGGCGATTTTTTCGCCGCGTTCGCCGCCGAATGTCGCGGCCTGCGTCTGCAGGCTGTTCAGCCTCTGCACCGAGACGACACCCTGTTCGCGCAGGGATTTCTGCGAGGTGATTTCAGCCTCCAGCACGGCAAGGCCGTTATCATAAGCGACTTCCTGCGCCTTCAGCCCCTCAATCTCATGTTCGAACTGGGTGATGCGTTCGGAAAGCTGCGCTTTGCGCCCTTCCCGATAGGATTTACGGAATTCGAACAGCTTGGTCTCGCTGCGCATGGCGGAGGCGACATCGGGATCGTCCTTGCGTGCAATGAGAGTCTGCGGAAAAACGAGTTCCGGCAGATCGTCGCGCTCAGCCTCCAGCCTTGCCATGCGCGCATTCAGCTCATCCAGACGCTTGGTGACGATGGCGAGATTGGCGCGCGTCTGGGTCGCATCGAGGCGCATGACCACATCGCCGGCCTTCACCCTGTCGCCCTCATTCACCAGAATTTCGCCGACGACACCGCCGCTCGGGTGCTGCACCTTCTTGCTGTAGGAATCCACCACCAGATGACCGGAGGCGACAACCGCGCCGGCAAGATTGGTCGTCGCAGCCCATCCGCCGACGCCGGCCAGCAGCGCTACACCCGCAGCAAGGCCGGCAACGAGATGTTTGCGGATGGAGCGGGACACACGGCTGCGCTGATCAATGTTTGACATCCGCATCTCCTTCCTGGCTGTTCTCTTCACGGACGTCTTCCAGCACCAACGCCTGTGGCTGGGTATTGGCGACGACGCGCAGCGGCGAGACCGTCTGGGCGGATGCGGCAAATCCCTTGGCCGCCTGCCCCTGCGGAACGCGCAGCACCTTCGACAGCACTTCGTCGCGCGGGCCGAAGGCCTTCATCCTCCCCTCTTCCATCATCAGAATGAAATCGACGGCACCGATGGCGCTCGGCCGGTGGGCGACGACGACGGCAATGCCGCCACGCGCCTTGACCGAGGAAATCGCCTTGACCACGGCGGCTTCGCCTTCCGCATCGAGATTGGCGTTGGGTTCGTCCAGCACCACGATGAAGGGATCGCCGTATAGCGCGCGGGCAAGGCCGATGCGCTGGCGCTGCCCGGCGGAAAGCGCCGAACCCGCCTCGCCGATATCGCTGTCATAACCTTTTTCGAAACGCAGGATCAGTTCATGCGCACCCGCAGCCCTGGCCGCCGCCATGATGGCCTCGGGATCGGGATTATCCTCGAAACGGGAGATATTTTCACCGATCGTGCCGTCGAACAGCTCCACGCCCTGCGGCAGATAGCCTATGTGGCGGCCCAGCGCCTCACGGTCCCATTGCTCGAAACTTGCACCGTCCAGCCGTACCTTGCCGGCGGCCGGCATCCACGCACCGGTGAGAATGCGCGACAGCGTGGATTTACCCGAGCCGGAGGGGCCGATGACGCCGAGCGCGTTTCCAGCAGTCACGATGAAGCCAAGGCCGGTGACGGTCGGTTTTCTTTCTCCCGGCGGAACGATGGTGACGTTTTCGACCCGCAATTCCTTTTCAGGCTTCGGCAGGGCCATGGCGGCGTCATTGGCCGGCATCTGGGCAAAAAGCTCCCTCAGCCGCGCCCAGCTCTGCCGGGCGGCCACGAAGGACTTCCAGTTGGAAATGGCGAGATCGACGGGCGCCAGAGCCCGGCCCATCATGATCGAACTGGCGATCATCACGCCACCGGAGGCCTCCTGATTGATGACGAGCCAAGCGCCGACCGCCAGAATGGCCGATTGCAGCACGACCCGCAGGGATTTCGCGATATTGCCGAGACCGCCGGCCACGTCGCCCGCCTTGCGATTGGCGGCAAGATAGGCCTCGTTGGAATTCTGCCAGCGTTTTCCGAGCCGGCCGCCAAGACCCATAGCCTGCACGACTTCGGCATTACGGCGCGAGGCCTCCAGCTGCCGGTTGCGGGCCATATTCTCGACCATGGTGTCGCGGATCGGCTTCTGCGAGAAGATATTGGTGAGGATCGTCAGGGATACCAGCAGCACCGCGCCGGCAAGCGCCGTCACGCCGATCCAGAAGTGAAACAGAAAACATATGCCGAGATAAAGCGGCATCCACGGCAGATCGAAAAAGGCAGTCGGCCCCGTGCCGGAGAGAAAACCGCGCACATTGTCGAGATCGCGCAGCGGCTGCAGCCCGTCGCCCGGCATGCGATTGACGAGCGGCAGGCGCACCACCGCATCATGCACCCTGCCGGAGTGACGCATGTCGAAGTCTTCGCCGATGCGGATAAGGACACGCGCGCGGATGATGTCGAGCAGGCACTGGAAACCGTAAAGGCCGAGCGCAAGCACGGCAAGTCCGACCAGCGTCGGCAGGCTGCCGCTTGCCAGAACCCGGTCATAAACCTGCAACATGAAGAGCGGCGACGTGAGCGCGAGTATATTGACCACGCCGCTGACGAGCGCAACGCCGAGAAATGTGCTTTTAAGGGGCGAAACAACCGCCGCAGTGAGGGACTGCGGCGGCGTCTGCTGGTGGTTCTGAAAGCCCACAGCCTGTTTTTCCTTTACGCGGCAAGCGCCGATGCGTTGGCGAAAATGAAGTCCGATGCATCGAGCACATTTGCATCGACGCCATTGAGCGTGATGGAGACGGATGTGTCTGTTGCCGAAAGGATAACGGCATTTCCGCTATCATTATACCACAACAAATCGTCCACCGAAGTTGCGCCCCAGGCGGAAACGTCGAGCGTATCCGTGCCGTCCTGGTAGCCGTAGGTGCCGGTCGGGCCAGCCGCCACAACGTCGTTGCCGCCGGAGAATACGAAGGTGTCCGCGCCGGCAAAACCGGTCAGGGTATTGGAGGCCGCCGTATCCTCGATGACGGTGCCGGTGGCCGCGAAGTAATCATAAAAACCGGCAAGCGAACCGAAGCGGGCGAGCTGATAAACGGCAAGATCGAGAAGATCGCGAGCGCCGGCGAGCGAGTAGGCGCTGTCGGGATCGATCAGCAGTTCCTGCTGGCTGACCGCGATACCGCTGGTGGACTGGCTGTAGCCGGTGCCCAGAACGATGCTGTCGACCGAACCCGTCAGGTTGCCCTGGGAGTACTGCAGAGCGCCGCTCATGACGATGCCCTTGCCGCCGGTGCTGCCATCGCCCCACGCCTCATAGGTCGTGTTCGGATCGATGGTGGTGGTGGCAAGAGAGCTCGTCTGAGCGTCGTAGAACGCACCATAGGTCGAACCGAAACCGCTCGTCCAACCGTTGAGGTAGCCGATCAGATCGGAGGAAGACTGCGTCAGTTGAATTGTGGTAGCCATAGGTGTACTCCTTTGCTGGCCAATATCGATACCTTCGTTCTGTGACGAAGGCGTTTCATCTCCGGGACGGGCTGCAACCCAGCCCGGAGAATTTCTTCCACGGTTCAGAACTTCACGTTCATCGTCGCGATAAAGGTGCGGCCCGGGGCCGTATAGGCGCTGGCGGCCGGGATATATTTGCGATCCGTCAGGTTGTTGACAGCGAAGCGAAGCGTTGCCTTCTCGTTGAAAGCGTAAGATCCGTAGAGGTCCACCGTCGTGTAAGGGTCGGTCACCTCACGCAGATTGCCCTCCGTATCGAGCGTCCGCGACTGGGTCGGGGTGACATGGTTAAGCCTTGCGCCCAGCGAGAATTTTTCATCGAAGAACCGCATGCCGCCATCCAGCGTCAGCTTCACCTTCGGCGCGACATCGCCCGGCCAGGCGACGATCTCGCCCGTTGTCGTGGTCGTGCCGTTGGAAAAAACCTGTGTCTTCTCAGGCCATTCGGTCTTCAGGAGCGTCGCCGATCCGCCGATCCAGAAACTGCGGGCATCGTAATTGCCCTCGAATTCAAGCCCGCGCATATAGGTCGTGCCATCCAGATTGACGAAGCTGGTATAGGTGCGGTCGGGAACCTGATCCGTGACGAGATGACCGAGCGCGATGTAGTCCTTCACCTCGCGACGAAAGGCGGCCATCTTGATGCGGATGGAATCGTTGTCCAGCAGCACGCCGTCGAAGCTCATATTCGCGCCGATTTCGTAGGTCGTGGCTTTTTCCGCACGCAGAGATTGGTTCGGAGCATATTCATATCCGGGGCTATCGCCCGGACGCGCACCGGCAAAAAATGCCTCGAGGATTGTCGGCGGACGCAGGCTCTGGGAGTAGCTTACGTAGGGACGGAACCAGTCGACGGGTTTCAGCTCGATGGTGGCGGAGGGCAGCCAGGCGCTGTAGGTGCGATCGATGTCAACTTCATGCGAGGGATATTCGATGACGGATGTATTGGTGGTTATCCCCGTACCCGGCATGCAGTTGGCCGATGCGCGCGGCCAGACGCTGGCGAGAAAGACGTTATAACGCGACGCCCATACGGGCGGATTTACGGGCAGGAAGACCTGATTGAAATACTCCAAAGGCGTATAACGATTACTCACCAGTTCACAGGGCACACTTGTCGTTACCGTTGTGTCCTTGACGCTATAATAGGTCGCCGATCCCTTCAGGCGTGACCAGTCGTAACGCACGCCCCCACTCAGCGTGATCCATTCGGCCGGCTCCAGTTCGCCATTCAAAAACAGGCTGGCGACATCTCGTCGCCCGGCAGGGCTGAAAGACGTATAGCTGCTGGCAAAGGACGGATTTTCCGTGATTTTGGCACTTGTCGCGACGGACGTCGCTATGTCGCGAAAGGCTTCGGCCCCATAATTCAGGCTGAGTGCACCGACACTGGTGTCGAAGCGGCTGGTATTCTCCAAGCTGCCGCCGAAACTGCGCAGGCCCATGTCAAGATTCGTCTCGACCGCATAAGTACGCGCCGCACGCAGTTCATGCGTCATATTATCGTTGAGCCACAGCGACGATTTGAAGTCGATCAGTTCGCTCTCGGGGTCCCAGTCCAGCTTCGCGACGACGCTGTCATTGCGCACGCTCTCCCGGTCGATCACCTCGGACGCGCCCTGAACGAAATCATTCTCCTGATGCATCCACGACAGCGAGGCCTGCACATCACCAAAATCGCCTTCGCCCTTGAAAAAGCTCGACCAGCCATCGCGGCCAAGCAGATCCTTCATCGTCGTGGCGGTGCTTCTGGCCTCTCCCCTGGTCCCGATTTCGTATTCATCCATGATCGTGCGGCTGTAACCCGCAACGAAGGAGAACGGGCCCTCAGGCGAGCGAACGGCGCCAAGAACCGAACCCTGAAAATCGTAGCCATTGGTACCGCGGGACACATTCACTTCCCCGCCCCTGTTTTCACCCGCAGCAATCAGGTCATCGGCGCTGACGGTACGGAATTCCACCCTGCCGCCCAGGGAGCCGGCGTTACCCGACCGCGCATTGGTTATTTTATCGATCTCGACGGCACGGATGAAAGCGACATCCACGTAACCCTGCCCGGCACTTGCGGTGTAACTCGTGGCTCCGCCGAAGGCCGCGCCACGCTGCGCATTCTGCCGCGCACCGTCAATGGAGACGACCACGCGGCCGCTTTCCTGCAAACCGCGCACATTCGGCGAAACGGTCGGGAAGCTGCCATTGCCCTCGCCGGCATAAACGCCGGAAACCCGGTTGAAAACATCGCGCGTGTTGCGCACGCCGGCGGACTGGATCGCCTCGCGGCTGACGACACTCACACTGGCGGGGGTTTCGTAAACCCAGTCCGGCGTTCCCTGATACCCGGTACCGGCAATGGAATTGCGCCCGGTCTTGCCCGTCACGGTGATTTCCTCGAGAACCGTCGTTCCTTCCGCCCCGGAGAGATCAGCCGCCGCCTGCCCCGTGCCGATGATGACCGTTCTGCCATTTCCGGCGATGCGGAAATTGACGCCGGTACCGGCCAGAAGCCGTGACAGGGCTTCCCGCACCGTAAAACTGCCGGTGACGGCATTGGTGCGCACATTGCCGGCCGATGGTGTGGCAAGCGTGACCTGAAGACCGGATTGCCGCCCGAAAGCGCCGACGACGGATGACAGCGACTGGGCGGGAATATTGAACGGCCGCGTCGCACCCTGCTCGCCACCGGCACGTTGGCCATTTGCGGCATTGGGTCCTGTCTGCGCAAAAACCGTCGTCGAGATTGAAACGACGAGCGCAGTCGTCGCCAGCAACACAGCCCTGCGCGTCTGCTTTCCCGCTTTTTTCCCCTGGCCCGTCATACATTTGTGGAGGCGCATATTGCTTTTGTCTTCCTGTCTTTCGCTCCGGACATATCTTGACCGGATTACTCAACAAAAAGACGATTGCCTCGGCGTTTTTTTTCAGGCTTTTGGAGAAAATTTGATAAATTACTGAAAAATAAATATTATTTTTGTTTCGAAAAGTTTCAGAAGCGGGTGATGATGCGAGCGCTGCCGCCAATCGCATGCACCTTGCCCCTATAGGGTTCCACCAGTGCTTCCAGTGCACGATCCGGATCGCGCAGATCATAAAAACCCGTCACCCGCTGCTCTGCGAGCCGTTTGTCGGCCATGGTCAGCCAGGCCGGATGGTAGCGCTGGATCTGCTCCACGACGGAGCCTATCGTCGCATCCACCACGTAAAGCTCGCCATTGCGCCAGCCACCAATATCCTCGACGGGAACATTCTCTTTGCGGATCGCGCCGGAAGCGTCGACAATCAGCATTTCACCCGGCACGAGCCGGGTTGGTGGCGCGTTGTGGAAGGAGGCTTCCACGGAACCATGGGCAAGCGCAACCTGGGTCACCCCATCCGTCAGGTCGACATCGAAAGCCGTGCCCAGCACCTGGACGGTGACGTTCTTCGCTTCCACGACAAAGGGACGTGTTGTGTCCGGCACCACGTCAAAAAAGGCTTCCCCCTTCAGCACCTTCACAGTGCGGCGGCCATCGGTAAAATCCGCCGAAAGCGCGCTCGCTGCGGCAAGCTGCACCCTGCTGCCATCTTCCAGCACGATCGTGCGGCTTTCAGCGGTGCTGGTCTGGTAATCAGCCTTGATATGGACGAAAAATGCGGGGGCGAACAGCACCGCAAGACAGAGGGCCGCAGCAGCCATCGCCGCTCCGGCATAGTGCCGCACGGACCAGCGCCGCCGCGAAGATACGTGTCCTGCAGCCTTTTCCGGCAGGTGCGGCGCGTCTTCCCAGAGATTTCTGAAGGCCGGCTCGACCAGACCGAGGTTTCGCCAGGTCCTGCACGTCCGGTCCCACGCAAGACGGTTCGCCGGGGACGATGCCAGCCATCGATCGAATTCAGCCTTCAGCCGCGGCTCCACTGAACCTGCCTGCAGACGCAGCAGCCAATCGGCCGCCTCTTCCGCTTTCCCGTTCGGCAATTCTATTTTCTTGTCTGGATCAATGGTCATTGAACCCGGCCAGTTCCTTTGGCTAGGCGGAGGAGCCGCCTCGTCTTCCGCGTTTCTATAAAGACGTTTGAGAGAGAGATTTTTTTCACGGGATGCGGCAATCAGGACAACTTTACTTCATTTCCTTGGTAATTGCGGCAATGCCGCCCTTGATCAGCCGATGGGCGCTGGCCACGGACACGCCGAGGTGACGCGCGATTTCTTCCATATTGTAACCACCGAATCTATGCATTTCCAATGCCACACGCGCCTGAACCGGCAAGGCCGCCAAAATAGTCTGCATCTGCCGGACTTCATCACAGAACAGGGCATGTTCCTCCGGCGTGCCATTATCCTGCGGCACGCCCCAGAACGGGGTATCGTCCGGCCGTTCACGGAGGTCCTGCCGGCTGCGCCGGCGATTGTCGAGGGCGAGATTGCGAACGATGCGGAAGAGATAGGATTTGAGATTGGAAGGGTTGCCGGAAGCTTCCGGAACGAATTTCAGGAACGCTTCCTGAACCACGTCCTCCGCATCCGCCCGCGATCCCAAAATGAGGGTGGCGTATTTGATCAGGTCGACCCTATGCGCGACGTAAGCGTTATAACGCTTGTCATCTTCCCGTATGCCCATGTCTCAACCGAGAGAAATTTCAAGGATCAGCGAAACTGCAGGCCGCCCGCATGGCGTCGCGGTTTTCCACACGATCTCTAACATTCAAACCGCCGGTCGAACAGATATTTCATGACTATTATCATCAAGAATTTGTGCGGCCGCAGGCGGATGCGGCCGGATCCGGCGGCTGTCAGATAGCCCCGTCGACGATGACCATGGGCCTGCCCTGCGAACAGGGTTCGATGCGCGCATCGATACGATAGATATCGCGCAGCATATCGGAGGTTATTACCGTTTCCGTGCTGCCGCTCACCACCATTTCACCACGCGCGATCACCATGGTGTTCTCGCAATAACGCAGCGCATGATTGAGGTCATGCAGGGCGATCAGCACGATCATGCCTGTTTTCTGGGCCAGTTCGGTGACGAAACCTAAAACCTCGATCTGCCGGTGAAGGTCGAGCGCCGATGTCGGCTCGTCCATCAGCAGCACTTCCGGCTTGCGCGCCAGCGCCTGCGCCAGCGACACCAGCTGTCGCTGGCCGCCGGACAGTTCACCGAGACCGCGGAAGGCAAGATCCTGGATTTTCAGTGCCTTGAGAATGGCATCGATCTCGAACAGCTCATGGTCCTGAACGCGCCAGCCACCCCCCTGCTTGGCGGAAAGCAGCACGGATTCATAGACCGTCAGGACCGCGTTGGCGCCGGTATCCTGCGGCATGTAGCAGATGGCGCGATTGCCGCGTGCCGTATCGGAGAGTTCCACCAGTCCGGGGCCGGAAATGAGGCTGGCGATGCGCTTGAAAAGCGTGGATTTGCCAGCGGCATTCGGGCCGATAACGGCCGTCACGCTGCCGCTTTCGAGCGTATCGATGCCGACCTTGGAGAGAACCGTGGTGCGCCCGTAGGCAGCACCGACATCCTTCAGTGCGAGCGCTACCATGCGCGTCTCCTGTTGCCGAAAATAAGCGCGAAAAAGAACGGTACGCCAACCAGCGCCGTGATGACCCCGATCGGCAGAACGGCGCCGGGAATGAGGATCTTGCTGATGACCGAGGTTGCCGACAGAAGCAGCGCGCCGCAGATCACAGAACCCGGCAGGAAGAAACGCTGGTCCTCACCCACCACCATGCGGGCGATATGCGGACCGACCAGCCCGACAAAGCCGATGGTGCCGACGAAGGAAACCGGAATGGCCGCCAGAAGGCTGACCGTCAGCATGGTCGTCAACCGCAGCCGCCGGACATTGATGCCCATGCTGGCCGCCTTGTCGTCACCCAGCCGCAGCGCCGTCAGCGCCCAGGCATTGCGCATGAATATCGGCACGGTAACGAGAAGGATGGCGGCAGTGATATAAACCTTGTCCCACGTCGCCTTCGTCAGGCTGCCCATGGTCCAGAAAACCACGGCGGCAAGCGCCTGTTCGGAAGCGAGATATTCAAGCAGCGACAGGGCCGCATTGAAGGTGAAGACCAGCGCGATGCCGAGGAGCACGATGGTTTCGACCGTCACACCCCGCAGCGTCGAGGCGAAATGGATGAACAGCGCCGCAATCATGGCCATGATGAAGGCATTGATCGGCACCATATAATGCACGGCGCCCGGAAAGATCGCCACGCCGCCGACGAGCGCCAGCGCCGCGCCAAAACTTGCAGCGGCGGAAATGCCGAGTGTGAAGGGGCTGGCGAGCGGGTTGGACAGGATGGTCTGCATCTGCGCGCCCGCAACCGACAGCGATGCGCCGACAGTGACCGCCATCAGCGCAATCGGCATACGGATATCCCAGATCACCACCCGCAGCTGGTTTGCAGCAGCGGCCGGATCGGCAATGGTCGCCAGAACTTCGGAAATTGTGTAGCGCGCCGGGCCGAGCGCCATATCCGCGGCCAGGCTGAAACACAGGGCGATGAAAAGCCCGACAAGAATAACGATCCTGCGCGCGGCAAGGGCGCGATATTGATCGCGCCCACTGACGCCAACGGCGCTTTCATTCAGCGAACTCATTGGTTCAGACCTTTTTCGAGCGAGGCGAAATAGCCCGGCTTGTAGGTAACGGGGAGGAACTTCCGGTAAAATTCCTCAGCGTTTTTTTCCGGATCGAGATCAGCGAAGAGGTCCGGATGGAACCACTTGGCAAATCGCTGGATCGGCAAAAACTCATAAGGAGCGCCATAGAACTGGTGCCAGACGGCATGGACATTGCCCTGCTTGACCGCCTTCAGTTCCGGAAACGGCGTACGTGTCATCAGATTGGCCAGCCGCTCGCGCGAAAGCGCCGTGTCTGCGCCAAGTCCAAGGGGAACGAACTGGTTGATGTCGGATTCCGCCGCCCAGTTCGAGCCGGTGACGATGACATGGTCAGGATCAGCGACGACCAGCTGCTCGGGATTGAGATCACCGAAGGTCGTCTTGATGATGCCGTCGGCAATATTGTGACCACCGGCCAGATCGACCATCGCGCCGAAATTGGCGGGCCCAAAGGTGCGGCAGCAATTGTTCTCGCCGGAAATGCCGGGCGAACGCTCGATAAAGACATTCGGGCGCTTCAGGTCCTTGACGCTGGCGAGCCGGTCGGTCACGCGGGCGATTTCAGCCCGGCGATAGGCGATGAATTCCTGGGCGCGCTCTTCCGCACCGAACAGTTTTCCAAGAATTTCGATCGAAGCTTCGCTGTTCTTATCGGGATCGATGCGGAAATCGAGATAAACAATCTTGATGCCGGCAGCGGCAGCCTTCTCTTCGAAACCACTTTCCTTGGCGGTTTTTTCCGTTTCCAGATTGAGGGTGATCACATCAGGAGAAAGGGTGATCGCCGTTTCCAGGCTGAAGTCACCCTGCGGCAGATAACCGAAGGGCGGCAGTTTCTCGATCTGCGGAAAACGCTCGACATAGGCCGTGTAGCTGTCGGGGTCTTTCTTGAGCAGATCGTCACGCCAGCCGACGATGTTTTCGAAGGTCTTGTCGCCCTTCAGCGCCGCAATGACGTGGATCTGGCGGGCTTCGCCAACGATGACACGCTTGGCAGGCAGGTCCAGTTCGACCTTGCGGCCGGTGACATCGGTGATCTCGCCTGCATGGGCCGCCATGGCGAGAAGAGAGAAGGCCAGCACCGCAAGATGCCTCAGAGCATTGAGCCGCATGAGAAGTCCTCATTGAGTTCCAAAAGAAATGATGAAACCGCATCACTGCGGTCTCACCCATCGAACGGACGGCGCTCCTCTTCACCGTCCCTGTCTTATTTTGCGTCCTTCAGCGACACGAAGTAGCCAGGCTTGTAGTCAAGCGGCAGGAAGCGGGCATGCAATTCCTTGAAGGTCGCCTCGGGATCGAGATCCCCAAAGAGATCAGGATGCAGCCACTTGGCAATTTCCTGAATGGCCACGAACTGGTACGGGTTGTTGTAGAACTGGTGCCAGATGGCGTGGACATTGCCATCCTTCACCGCCTGCACGCCGGTAAAGGCCGGACGCTTGGTCAGGTTTTCCAGCTTGCGATGGGCTTCCTTCACATCCGCGCCATAACCGACGCCGACCCAGTTGCCGCCGGGAACGTAACCGTTCCAGTTGCCGCCGGTGATGATGATCTGTTCCGGGTTGGAAGCGATGATCTGTTCCGGATTGACGGTGCCAAAGGTGCCGGGAATGATGTCTTTCGCCATGTTGATGCCGCCGGCAAGTTCGACCATCTTGCCGAAGTTTTCATCGCCGAAGGACATGCAGCAATCGTCGGAATAACCGCCGGCGCGCTCGACGAAGACGACGGGCTTCTTCGGATTGGCCTTTTCAAGCGTATCGGTGACCTTGGCGATGGAGTCAGCACGGAACTTGATGAAGTCCTCGGCGATCTTTTCCTTGCCGGTCAGCTTGCCCATCAGGCGCATGCTCGGCTCGGTATTTTCCATCGGCTTTTCGCGGAAATCGACATAGACCAACGGAATGCCGACCTTGGCGAGCTTTTCGATGTAGCCGGCCTCTTCGGTCGCCGTCTTGGCGTCGATATTCATCAGGATCACGTCGGGCTTCAGCGCAACGGCCTGCTCAACGTCGAAAGTGCCGTCCTTCATGCCGCCAAAAGTCGGCAGCTTGGCAATCTCAGGATATTTGGCCAGATAGGCGTCATAGGTTTCCGGGTCGGCCTTCGCCAGATCGTCGCGCCAGCCGACCACGTGCTGGAAAGGGTTTTCCTTGTCGAGCGCCGCGAGGAAATAAATCTGCCGGCCTTCGCCCAAAATGATGTGCGAAACGGGAACATTGACTTCCACATCCCTGCCCGTCACATCCTTGACGGTGACCTTTTCGGCCAGTGCCGGCCAGGCGGCGGATACGAGAAGGCCAAGGGCAAGTGCCGCAGATTTGGCTGAGATGCGCATCGGATATTGCTCTCCAGTGTTGACTGGCGGGGCTGTATTATTTTCTGACTGTACTAGTCAACATTTATGTTTTAGAGCCATTCTCAACTGACCGGTGCATGAGCTGAAGACCAATGATCGACACTATTCAATATGGTAAGAACGACAGCCTGAGAGACGAAATCAAAGCCTATTGGTCGGGCCGCGCCGCGACCTTCGACCTTTCTCCCGGGCACGAAATTTTTTCGGAAGAGGAACGCGACGCCTGGCACGCGCTTATCCTGAAGCATCTGGGTGCCGGAGAGGGCCGCAAGGCGCTCGATCTCGCCAGCGGGACCGGTGTCATCTCGCATCTGATGGACGATCTCGGCTTTCAGGTCACGGGCATGGACTGGTCGGAGACCATGCTGGCGCTCGCCCGGGAGAAAGCGAAAAGCCGCGGGCGCACCATCCGTTTTTTTGTCGGCGACGCTGAAAACACCATGGAGCCGGATGAAAGCGCCGATGTCATCATCACCCGCCATTTAGTCTGGACACTGGTAGACCCACAGGCAAGCTTTGCCGAATGGTTCCGCGTGCTGAAACCGGGTGGACGACTGCTGATCGTCGACGGTGACTTCGTCAATGTCGGCTGGCGCGAAAAACTCGTCAAGAAACTGGCCGCGGGTCTGGAAAGCATCGGCCTCGTGAAACCGGACCAGCCGCACAAGCCGGCGGATCCGGGCAATACCTTCAACAGCATTCTTTCACGGGTCTATTTTTCCGGCGGTGCGCGGGCGGATGATGTCGCGGCGTTGCTCCGCGCAACGGGCTTCGAACCCGTCGCGGTCGATCAGGAACTTCAGGCCATCCATCGCGCCCAGTCCAAAAATTTCAGCCTGCTGAAGGGCATCCTGCGCGGCCTGCAGCACCGTTATGCCGTCTGCGCCGTGAAGCCGGATATGTCCGCGGAAGGCTGAGGGCAGTCAAAGAACTACAGTTTCTGGCCAAGTCCTTGGAAGTGATGGATTTGGTAAATCCATATCATCCGCACGCCGTCACCCCGGACCTGATCCGGGGTCTAGTGCGATCAAGTCCTTGATCGCGAAAGACACTTTCCCGGCGCAGACGCGCCGGGGCTGGATGCCGGATCAAGTCCGGCATGACGGATGAGGGAAACTCGGCGCAGAAGCCTCATTTTTCCGCTTGCTCGAAGAGATCGTCCAGCCGGGGCTTGGCGCGTCCGGGCACGTCGACCGTCCTGTAGCTCTGCGGCAAGGTCGCCTCACCCACCTTGATCAGCATGACCATGCCCATGCCGTAATGCGGCGAGCATTTGATACCGTAAAAGCCTGGCTTGTCGAAAGCAGTCTCGAATTCGTCGTTGATCCGGCTTTTGAACCCTTCGGCACCTTCGGGAACCAGGCCGTCGATGGTCGCGGCATTGTGGCTCTTGTGGGTCGGCACGAAACGCACACGGTCGCCGGGGGCGATTTCCAGAAAATCGGGTTCGAACACCATCGGGCCTTTTTCGCCCCGGTTCAGCATTTTCACCTCGAAGGTTTCGGCCATGGCATGCAAGGGAAGGCCCGTGACGAGCGCCAATGCAACTCCAGCCAGAGCGTTACGCGGCTGCACACCAAGGCGAAGCTTTTTCAATTTCATCATCGTACCAGTGCTTTCTGTGTCTGAGCGGCTATTCCATGGGCCGGCAGAAAACGAATATGGGAAAAGCCGCCCTCATCCGTGGTGACGACGGACTGCACCCCGAAAACATCGGCAATTGTCGCCGATGTGAGGACCTCGCGCGGCGGACCGGCCGCAATCATCCGCCCCTGATGCATGATGGCGACGCGGTCGCAGAACATGGCGGCGTGATTGAGATCATGCAGTGCCGCAACGACCGTCAGCCCCTGCCGGCGGACCAGATCGAGCAGGCCGATCTGGTGGCCGATATCGAGGTGATTTGTAGGTTCGTCCAGCAGCAGAATATGCGGCTGCTGCGCCAGCGCGCGGGCAATATGCAGGCGCTGGCGTTCGCCGCCGGAAAGGTGGTGCCAGCTTCGTTCTGCCTTGTCCGCCATATCGACATTGTCGAGTGCTGCATCGACGATGGCGTCGTCATTGGCCGACCAGGCGGAGAGCGGACCGAGATAGGGCGTGCGACCAAGCTCCACCGCCTGTCGCGCCGTAATTCGCTCGGTGGTTTCTGCCTGCTGCTCCACAAAGGCCAATCGACGGGCAAGATCACGCCGTCCGAAAGAGGCAAGGGCATCGTCACCAAGCGTGACGTGGCCACGGCGCGGCTTGCGGATGCCTGCCAACATGGAAAGCAGCGTGCTTTTGCCGGAACCATTCGGGCCGATAATGCCCAGAAACTCGCCGGAACCGACATCGAGAGACACGCCACGGACAATATCGACATTGCCGGCATGGAAATGCAGGTCATGGGCAGATAATTTCATGACCGCCCCCTTTTCTGCCCGAGAATGAAGGCGAAGGCGGGCGCACCGACGAGCGCGGTGATGACCCCGATCGGCAGCACCTGACCGGGAATGACGATGCGCGAGAGAATATCGGCAACGATCATGAAAACAGCACCGGTCAGCGCCGTGACCGGCAGCAATAACCCGTGGCGAACGCCGACGAAGATGCGCGCCGCATGCGGAATGACGAGACCGACAAAACCGATGGAGCCAACCAGCGACACCATCACCGCCGTCATGATCGCCGAAACCGAGATCAGCACCGCATAGGTCCGGCGCACCGGAATACCGAGCGAGGCGGCGGCCTGACCGCCGAAAGCGAAGGCATCCAGCGCCCGGGAATACCAGAGGCATACCGCAAGACCGGCAATGCTGACCGGCAAAGCCAGCCAGACATCGGGCCAGCGCACGCCGGAAAGATTGCCGAGAAGCCAGAACATAATGCCGCGCGCCTGTTCGGCATTGGCGGATTTGGTGACGATGAACGAGGTCATGGCATTGAACAGCTGCGAGCCGGCCACCCCGGCCAGAATGATGGCGCTATTGCCGTGACCAGCCCGCACCGCCAGAAGGCTGACCAGCGAGAATGCAACGAAAGCGCCGATCAGCGCCCCCGCCGGCATGGTCAGGAACCCTGCCCCGAAACCCAGAAGCGCGACCGCGACCGCCCCGGTGGAGGCGCCTGCGGAAATGCCGAGAATATAGGGATCGGCCAGCGGGTTGCGCAGAAGCGATTGCAGCACCGCGCCGGCAAGCGCCAGCGAAGCACCACAACAGGCGGCGACAACGGCGCGGCTGAGGCGGTAGCTCCAGACGATACCCTCATCCAGCGGCTCCAGCGGATAACCCGCATGGAAGACCCGGTTGGCGATGGTTTTCGCCACCACATCGAAGGGAATGGCAGTCTCGCCGATGGCCGCTCCGGCCATCAGCGCGACGAGCAGCAGGGCGAGCGCGGCAAAAGCCAGACCCGCCCTGCCGAGATGGACGGAAAAACCGTTCACTTGGCGAGGCCGGCAGCCGAAATCGCCTCGGCCAGCGTTTCAATGCCTTCGATGGTGCGGATGGTCGGGTTCATCGCCTGCGCATCCATATCGAATACATGACCTTGCTTGACGGCGGGCATGATGCTGGCGACGGGGTCGGTTGCGAGGAACTTATGCTTGACCGCAACATCATCGGCCGGGAAACGGCGGCGGTCCATTTTACCGGCGACGATGACGGACGGATTGGCCTTGGCGATGGTTTCCCAGCCGACCGTCGGCCATTCTTCATCGCTTTCGATGATATTCGTCAGCCCCAGCGCCGACATGATGTAGCCGGGGGCGCCATGGCGGCCAGCCACGTAAGGGTCGATATCCAGTTCGGCGCTAGAGAACCAGAAGACGGCGGAAATCTTGCCATTCGCCGAAGCGATCTTGGCGCGGGCCGCTTCCTCACGTTTTTTCAGATCGGCGACAACCTCTTCGCCGCGGTCCTGCACGTTGAAGATTTTGGCGAGATCGCGGATTTCCTGATAGATCAGCTCCATGGTGAAGCCGGTCTCGCGCACGCCGTCGCCGCCGCCGGAATTATCCTTGCCGACGCAATCGGCCGGCGAGGTGTAAACGGGAATACCGAGTTCGGCGAATTGCGCCGGCGTGCCGACAACACCTTCAGGGCCGATCTGCCACTGGAACTGCGTCGTTACCAGGTCCGGCCTCTTGCCGACGACGGCCTCGAAACTAGGATCATTGTCGGCCAGACGCTCCACCTTGTCGTTGGCTTCCTCGTAACCCTTCAGAACCGGGCCGATCCACAGCGCCGTGCCCACCACCCTGTCGGCAACGCCGAGGAGATAAAGAACCTCGGTCGTGCTCTGGCCGACGGATACCGTGCGCGCCGGTGCCTGTTTGAAGGTGATGTCCTGACCGCAGCTGTTGATCGTCAGGGGATAGACCGTTTCGGCAGCATGGGCGGAAACGGCGGGCAAAGCCGTAAGCGCCGCGGCCAGAAGGCCGGCATAGGCCGGCAGGCGTCCAGGATTAAACATGTGTTCTCCAGTCGAAATTAAATCGCTTGTTCCAGAGCCGCAGGCGTTAGAACGCGCAGCAACAGCGGAACGTCTTGTACGGAGAACAACGACGGGACGCAAACCAAATGTTATGAAATAACATTACAATTTCCTCCTCCGGGCTTCCCCGCCCGTAACGATGGTTCATATTTTGACGGCAGGTCTCCTGGCTCACGGATTTGCGCCGTTCATCTGCCTTCCCGCATTCCGCAGAATGCAGTGGCATGACGCCTTGAGGCGTCACGGGGATGAGCGGCAATCCGCTTACAGTTGCGGGGGCAGCCACGGCATTGGGCGATCATCATCACCCGCACCATGTTCCCTATTAATCCCTTCGCCTTTCGGCTGCAGGAACCGTCGCTTTCTCACATAAGGGGCGAGAGCCGGAGCGTCAATCGCCAAAGCATGTCTCACAAGGGTATGGAAACGTTTCTGCGACAAAGACACGCACACAGCAGGGACCCAAAGTGGGTAACATGAAGTCGATGGGAAACGAGGTGTTCAGCACAGGGATGGGCCTGCCAGAGCAAAAATCCCAGCCGAGCCGGAACCTGCCGGCTGCGGCGCATTTTTTGACATGGTCGTCAGTGTTTCAATCACCACCAGCCCGGATTGCGCCAGAAAATCGGTGAGAACACCGTCATCACGCACGGCATCGAGCCGGACAAGCTGCCCATCGAGATCGGCAAAATGCCGCCTGACCAGCGCGACTGCCTCCGCTTCCCCCTCCGCAACCACCGGTCCGATGATGTGGCCCCGCCCTGCCGCCCGCCGCAGCGCGAATGCGGCCAGACGATCCGCCTCGAACAGGCCGTAGCCGGTGTTTTCCCGCAGGAGACGCTGCAACACGCCCCGGCGTGAAACGCCGAAAGCCGTCCGGTCCAGATATTCCACGGCTGGGAGATGGTGCTCCGAAACTGGCTCGATCCTCTGTTTCTTGCCAAGCTGCGGCGCCTCGGCGGTGCAACGGGCCTTGCCGCGCAGAAGATGCACCCTTTCCGTATCCCCGGTAAAACCGAGCCCGGCAAATAGCCGCCGGGACACCTCCGTTGCATTCAGCCGCAAGGCGGCGGCAGGATATCTCGCCACAAGCTGCCGGACCAGCCAGGGTGCTACGCCCTGCCCCTGCAGGCGTGGGGAGACAATGACCATGCCTAACGTCGCAAAAGCCTGATCATAGGGAAAAAGCATGGCGGTTGCGACAACCCGGTCAATCTCGTCCAGCGCCGCAAGGCCCACACCGCACTGGCGCAGGAAACACCATTCATTGGCGTGATACCGCCATCCGACAGCCATGGAGAGGACATGCAGATGATCGGCCTCCACCTCGGCGATATCCACGGTTCGCAATTCGAAACTATCGACTTTGAGCAGCTCCATAGCAAACGGCTCTCATTCCCTCCGGTGCGGAACCTTAAGGTCCCCGCAGCCCAGCCCACGAGATCCGAAGATAACCGGCCCTGCCCGCAGGAATTTTCTGAAAGCACTGGAAGGACACAACAATCTACCGAAATCATCGGCATTTCAGCAGATAAACGCCGCCGGCCACTCTAAGCTTCTGCGGTGAATAATCCGGCCAGCGGCCAATGGGAACGACCAGCGGGGACGACCATGAACGCAATCGAAATCCTTGAGCGTCTCGTCGCCTTCCCGTCCGTTGTCGGCACCGCCAATGGCGATATTGCCGGATGGATTGCCGATTATCTGGAAAGCCAGGGCGCGAAAGTCTCGCTGCTGCCCGGACCGGAGGGTGACCGCGCCAATCTCTTCGCCACGTTCGGCCCGGCCGATCGGGCCGGTTATATCCTGTCCGGCCACATGGATGTGGTGCCGGCCGGAGAGCCGGAATGGTCTTCCGACCCTTTCACGCTGAGAACCGAAAACGACCGGCTTTACGGGCGCGGAACCACCGACATGAAAGGGTTTCTCGCCACTGTGCTCGCCGCAGCGCCGGCATTTTCGCGCATGATGCTTGAACGACCGATACACATCGCCTTTTCCTATGACGAGGAGGCGGGCTGCCGTGGCGTTCCCCATCTCATCGCCAAGCTGCCGGAACTGTGTGCCCCGCCGGCGGGCGCCATCATCGGCGAACCCAGCAATATGCGCGCCGTTCGCGCCCACAAGGGCAAGGCCGCAGCGCGCATCACCCTGCACGGCCGGTCCGGCCATTCCTCACGGCCGGATCAGGGGATAAACGCCATTCACCTGATGACCGGCATCATGTCAAAAGCAGTCGAAACCGCCGATACGCTGACGCGGGGACCGTTCGAAGCGACCTTCGAGCCGCCCTACTCCTCCTTGCAGATCGGCACGGTCAAAGGCGGGCAGGCAATCAACATCATCCCCGATCATTGCGCAATCGAACTGGAAGCGCGGGCAATTTCGGGCGTCTCCCCGCTCGCCCTGCTGGAGCCGGTAAAAAGCGCTGTGGAAGCGCTCGCCGCAACGGGCGTCGATATCGAATGGACACCGATGAGCGCTTACCCGGCCCTGTCGCTTCCAGCCGATGCGCCGCTTGCTTTGCTTCTGGAGGAACTGACCGGCACCGCCAACCTCGCAGCCGTAAGCTACGGAACGGAGGCCGGGCTTTTCCAGGCGGCGGGCATAGATGCCATCATTTGCGGCCCGGGCGATATCGGCCGCGCCCACAAGCCGGACGAATTCATAACCGCGAGCGAACTTTTTGCCAGCCAGTCGATGCTGGAAACACTCGGCCGCCGCTGCGCCGCTTAACCGAACGACGGGTTTCAGATGACGTTTCTCTTCAATTCCGACGCAAAGCGCGGCGAAATCTTCCGGCAGGCTCTCGCCACCGAACTGCCGGACCTGCCGTTTTCGATGGATGCCGCCACTGTCGATCCCGATGCGGTGCGTTACCTCATTACATGGACGGTGCCAGAGGATATCGCGCGTTACCGCAATCTCGAAATCCTGTTTTCGATAGGCGCGGGTGTCGACCAGTTTCACATCGATGCAATCCCGGAAACGGTGAAGGTCGTGCGCATGGTGGATGAAGGCATCATTCGCATGATGCAGGAATATGTCTGCCTCGGCGTGCTTGCCCTTCACCGCAACCTGCTGGCCTATCTGGAACAGCAGCGCCAGCACCTATGGAAAGCCCTGCCGGGCCAGCGGCAGGCGGAGGAATGCCGGGTCGGCGTTCTCGGCCTCGGCATGCTGGGCGTTGCGGCACTGGACCGACTGAAACCTTTCGGTTTTCCGCTTGCCGGCTGGAGCCGTTCTCCGCGCCAGATCGATGGCGTCACCTGCCACCATGGCGATGATGGGCTGAAAGCCATTCTTTCCACCAGCGATATCCTCGTCTGCCTGTTGCCGCTGACGGACGAGACCGCTGGGCTTTTGAATGCCGGGCGCCTCGGCCTGCTGCCGGATGGCGCGACTCTCGTCCACGCCGGGCGCGGCAGGCAGCTCGACCATGACGCACTCCTAGATGCACTCGACAGCGGCAGGCTTTCCGGCGCTGTGATCGACGTCACAGATCCCGAGCCGTTGCCTGAGGGCCATCGTTTCTGGATCCATCCGAAAATCCTGCTGACGCCACATATTGCCAGCGTCACCCAGCCCCACTCCGCCGCCCGCACCGTCGTCGACAATATCAAACGATACGAATCCGGCCTTGAGCCGCTCGGGCTCGTTGACCGCAGCCGCGGATATTGATCATCCCCCATCTCAGAAAGGAAAATCCATGCCGCTTCTCAAGCCCATCGACACCAATCCCGATTTCGAGCCGAAGGCCTCCAAGGCCCTGCCGGAACGCCTGATTGCCGGCGACCCTTCATTCAAGACCTGGGCGCTGGACGAAGCCCGCGATGGAACCGTAAAGACCGGCATCTGGGAAGCGACCCCGGGCGAAAGCCGTTCCATCAAGGGCGAGACCTTCGAGTTTTGCCATATTCTGGCCGGCGTCATCGAAATCACCCCTGATGGCGGCGAACCGCAGCGTTATACGGCTGGCGACAGCTTCGTCATGAAGCCCGGTTTCGTTGGCGTCTGGAAGACCATAGAAACAGTGCGCAAGATCTACGTCACCGTGAATGGATGAGGTAAAACCCGCGTTTTTTTGAGGTCGCTCACGGTAGCAGCCAGAAACACACGACGGGCAGCGCGCCGCAAAAGATTGCGCTGTCTGTCGGCAACAAAACGGGATTTTCATTCATCGCCCGCGCCACAGTCGGTCGATTTCGCTTGGCGGCAGGGATTAGCTTTAAGGGCATATCCACAGAGGATTTCCCATGACGCTCAGCTTCGATCCAGACAGCCTGTCTTTGCCAATTGGCCATTTCATCGGCGACCGGCTGATCCCGGCTAAAGACGGCATCGACATGCACCGCCCATCGGACGGCATGGAATATGCCGGCTGCCCGAAGGCGGATGCGACGCTGGTGGACGAGGCGGTGCAAACCGCAAAGGCGGCGCTGAAGAGCAGCAACTGGGGCGGCGTTCGCCCGCGCGAGCGCACCAGGGTCTTGCAGCGCTGGGCCGACCTGATCGAAGCGGAAGCCGAGACCTTGGCGAAAATCGAGGCACTGTCCTCGACACGGCCGGTGGGCCAGCTGATTGCCGGCGACATCGCCGTCACCGCCGAGCAGATCCGTTTCTTCGCCGAATTCGCCGACAAGGAAGGCGGCGATCTGGTGCCGACCGACGACAGCAGCCTCGGCATGATCATGACCGAGCCCTATGGCGTTGTCGGCGCGATCACGCCCTGGAATTTCCCCGTCTCCATGGCCGGCTGGAAGCTCGGCCCTGCGCTGGCGGCCGGTAATGCCGTGGTGCTGAAACCCTCGGAAATCACCCCCTTCTCCAGCATTTTCATGGCGCAGCTGGCGATCAAGGCAGGGCTGCCCGCCGGCCTCATCAATATCGTGCTGGGTGACGGGCCGGTGACCGGCAATGCCATCACCGGGCACCCTGATATCTCCAAGGTCAGTTTCACCGGCTCCACCGCTGCGGGCGCCGCCATCATGGCCAATATCGCCCGCACCGGCATCAAACCCATGACGCTGGAACTCGGTGGCAAGAGCCCGCAGCTGGTCTTTGCCGATGCCGACATCGAAAAAGCGGCGGCAGCGATTGCCGGCAATATTCTTTCCAATGCCGGGCAGGCCTGTGTTGCCGGCTCACGGATCATCGTCGAGGAAGCGGCGGCAGATGCCCTTTCCGCCGCCATCATCGCCCGCATGAAGGCGGTAAAGCCCGGCCCGACATGGGACGAGACGACACAATATTCGCCGATCATTTCCGAGGTACAGCGCAAGCGTATCGATGGCATCGTGCAGGCAGCTGTCGCCCATGGTGGCGAGTGCCTGACGGGCGGCGCGATCATGGACGGGCCCGGTTATTTCTACCAGCCGACGCTGATCGCCAATGTCGACCAGACCTCGCCCGCCGTAACCGAGGAAATCTTCGGGCCGGTGCTGACGTTGCAAACCTTCCGCACGGAAGAGGAGGCTCTGGCGCTTTCCGATCATCCGACCTACGGTCTGGCGGCAGGCCTTTTCAGCCGGGATATTTCGCGCGTCATGCGCCTGTCGCGCGCCATTCAGGCGGGAACGATCTGGGTCAACCGTTATGGCCGTTCGCGCGACCACATATTGCCAACCGGCGGGTACAAACGCTCCGGCATCGGTAAGGACCTCGGGCGGGAGGCCTATCTCGCCAACCGCAAGAGCAAAAGCGTCCTGATTGGACTGTAACAGGGGAAATCTTTTGAAAACGCATCGCATCGCACTTATTCCCGGAGACGGCATCGGCAAAAGCGTGACGGACGCCGCGTGGCAGGTGCTCAACGCCGCCGCCAAAACCTCCGGTTTTGCGCTTGAAGGCACCGAGTTCCCCTGGTCCTGCGCCTTCTACAAGGAAACCGGCGCGATGATGCCCAAGGACGGCATCGAGACCCTGCGCGGTTTCGACGCCATTCTGCTCGGCGCCGTCGGCTGGCCGGCGCAGGTGCCGGATTCGGTGTCGCTGCACGGCCTGCTGCTGCCGATCCGCAAGGCCTTCGTGCAATATGCCAATATCCGCCCGCACCGGCTTCTGCCCGGGGTGCAGGGACCTTTGAAGGCCGATGGCTTCGACATTCTCTGCATCCGTGAAAACACAGAAGGCGAATATTCCGGCGCCGGCGGGCGTGTGCATCAGGGCACGGACGACGAGGTGGCCGTCGAAACCTCGATCTTCACCCGCAAGGGCGTCGAGCGCATTTTGCGCTTCGGCTTCGAACAGGCACAAAAGCGGCGTGGCAAGCTTGCCTCCGTCACCAAGTCGAACGCCCAGAAATATTCGATGGTGTTCTGGGACGAGGTGACCCACAAGCTTGCGGCAGAATATCCTGACGTCGAGGTTTCGAGCTATCACATCGACGCCATGGCGGCGCGTATGGTGATGGCCCCGGAAAGCCTCGATGTCGTGGTCGCCTCTAATCTCTTCGGCGATATCTTGACCGATCTGGGTGCCGCGATTCAGGGCGGCCTCGGTTTTGCGGCCTCCGCCAATATCAACCCTGATCGTAACGCGCCGTCCATGTTCGAGCCGGTGCACGGTTCGGCTCCTGACATAGCTCATCTCGGCATTGCCAATCCCATCGCCGCCATCTGGTCCGGTGCGATGATGCTGGAGCATCTCGGCGAAAAGGATGCCTCGGCGAAGATCATGACGGCGCTGGAAACGGCGACCGGCCGGGGCGTTGGCACCGTGCCGGGCAAGGACAAGACGGACGCCATAACGGCTGCGGTTCTCGCGGCACTCGACTGATTTCGGAGACAGATGATGCAGGGATTGAAGGACAAGGACCTCTTCCGCCAGACAGGTTTGATCGGCGACGCATGGAAGGCTGCGGCATCGGGCAAGGTGGTCGACGTGATTGATCCCGCCACACAGGCGGTGATCGGCACCGTGCCTGACATGGGCGGGACGGAAACCCGCGCGGCGATCGAAGCCGCCAACGCCGCTTTCGGACCATGGAAGAAGAAAACCCATGCGGAGCGCGCAGCGCTTCTCGAAAAATGGTTCGCACTGATGATCGAACATATCGATGATCTCGGCCTGATCCTCACCACCGAACAGGGCAAGCCTCTTGAAGAGGCGAAGGGAGAAATCCGTTACGGCGCATCCTTCGTCAAATGGTTTGCGGAAGAAGCCCGGCGCATCAGCGGCGGCACAATCCCCTCGCCGACGCCGGATCGGCGCATTGTGGTGCTGAAAGAACCGGTCGGTGTCTGCGGCATCATCACGCCGTGGAATTTCCCGAATGCGATGATCACCCGCAAGGTTGCGCCGGCCCTTGCCGCCGGCTGCACCGTGGTCATCAAGCCATCGGAATTCACGCCCTATTCGGCGCTGGCGCTTGGCGTTCTTGCCGAGCGGGCCGGCATTCCCGCAGGCGTCATCAACATCGTCACCGGCATGCCGACTGATATCGGCAACGAAATCATGGCCAATGAGACGGTGCGGAAAATTTCCTTCACCGGCTCCACCCGCGTCGGCTCCCTTTTGATGCGCGGCGCGGCCGACAGCATCAAGCGGCTATCGCTGGAACTTGGCGGCAACGCGCCCTTCATCGTGTTCGACGATGCCGATCTGGATTTGGCCATCGAAGGCGCACTCATCTCGAAATTTCGCAATGGCGGCCAGACCTGTGTCTGCGCCAATCGCATTCTGGTTCAGTCGGGCGTCTACGATGCTTTTGCGAAAAAACTGGCTGACCGTGTCGATGCCATGCGCGTCGGACCCGGAACGGAGCCGGGCGTTGCCATCGGCCCGATGATCAACGAACCGGCCATCGCCAAGATCCGCGCCCATGTCGATGACGCCATCTCCAAGGGTGCGACGATCATCACCAAGCCGCATGATCTGCCGGATGGTCCGCAATATACCGCTCCGGTGGTGCTGACCGGCGCGACCACCGCCATGCGGCTGGCAAGCGAAGAGACCTTCGGTCCGGTGGCGCCGCTTTTCCGTTTCGAGACGGAAGAGGAAGCGCTCGCCATCGCCAACGGCACGCCCTTTGGCCTTGCCGCCTATTTCTACACCGAGAGCCTCAAACGCGCCTGGCGCGTGGGCGAAGCGCTGGAATTCGGCATGGTCGGCCTCAACACCGGCGCGATCTCCACCGAAGTGGCACCCTTCGGCGGCGTCAAACAATCCGGCCTCGGCCGTGAAGGCGCGCAGGTCGGTATCGAGGAATATCTGGAAATCAAGACGTTCCACATCGGCGGGCTCGCCTGAGCCTTCGGCCTTTCTCCCCGCCTCAAGGGCCGCTAAGCGGCCCTTCTTTTTGTGCGTGTGGAACTGAAAAAGCCGCAGCATTTACACTCCGTCACCCCGGACTTGATCCGGGGTCCAGTACGATCAAGTCCTTGATCGCAGAAGACTCTTTCACCGCGCAGACGCGCGGTGGCTGGATGCCGGATCAAGTCCGGCATGACGGAAGAACAAAAAGCCCTGTTACTGAAACTTGTCCAGCATCTTGTAATAATAGCCCACCAGCGGCAGAAACCACGGTTTGCCGAAATGGCCCGGCACCGCCGGCCAGTCCAGCCCCTTCAGCGGGTTGTTGTCCGGCCGGCCCAGAATGGCATCGGCCATGATCATGCCAAGATGGGTGGAGAGCTGGGCGCCGTGGCCGGAATAACCCATGGCGTACCAGAGGCCGTCATGAAAACCCGCGCGCGGATAACGGTCCTTGGTCATATCCACCAGACCGCCCCAGCAATAATCGATCGGCACATGAGAGAGCTGCGGGAAGATGCGGTGCAGGGCTTCCGTCAGGATCGCGCCGCTCTTGGCATCCGAACGCTGGTCGGATGTGGCGGAAAAACGCGCACGGCCACCGAAGATCAGCCGATTATCCGGGGCAAGCCGGAAATAATTGCCGATATTCATCGAGTTGACATAGGTGCGGTTGCCCGGAACCGAGGCCTGAACCTCAGCATCCGTCAGCGGCCGTGTGGCGATGATGAAACTGCCGACAGCGATGATGCGGCGGCGGAAATAACCGAAGCCGGAGGGCGTATAAGCGCCGGTCGCCACCAGAACATTGTCGGCCGTCACCTTGCCGCGCGGGGTTTCCAGTTCGTGGGTCCTGCCGTTCTGGATGTGCTTCGTCACCGCCGCATTTTCGAAGATCACCGCGCCGTGACGGCTGGCGGCCTCGGCAAGGCCGGCCACATAGCGCCCCATATGCATCATGGCGCTCTTCTTCGACAGCATGCCGCCATAAAAGGGTGAGCCGATTTCCGCCTTGAGATCGGCGACGGACAGAAGTGCCGTGTCGGGATCGACCTCGCCATGCAATGCCTCGAAATTCTTCGCCAGACCTTCGAAATGCTGCGGCTTGGAGGCGAGTTTCAGCTTGCCCGAACGGCGAAAATTGCAGTCGATCCCCTCTTCGGCAATCAGTGCCTCCAGCGTATCGACTGAATCATCCAGCGCCTGGTAAAGGGCGATGGCGCGCTCCTTGCCAAGTTCCGCCTTGGCGGAGAGATAGGAATGGGCAAGACCATTGTTGAGGTGCCCACCATTGCGGCCGGAGGCACCCCAGCCGACACGTTCGCCCTCCAGAACCACCACGCGCGCGCCAGCCCTGGCAAGCTGGCGCGCGGCACCGAGACCGGTGAAACCACCGCCGATGACGGCGACATCATAATGGCCTTCGACGGGACCTTGCGCCGCCCCCGCAAACAGGGGCGCCGTGTCGTGCCAATAGGAAACGAACTTCATGGTCCCGACCTTTCCTTACAATCCAACCACGCCTGCCAGGCCGGAAATATCCGATATCTCGACATAACCGTAATAGGGGTTGGCCGGCTCGTGACCGCGGTTGACCCAGACCTTGTTCTTGATGCCGAGATCGTGGGCCGACATCAGGTCGTAACGGAAGGAGGAGGAGACATGCAGCATGTCTTCGGGGCCGCAGCCGAGCATGTCGAACATATATTCGAAAGCCTTGAAGCGCGGCTTGTAGGCCTGCGCCTGCTCAGCCGTATAGACCGCATGGAAAGGCGCGCCGAGCTTTTCGACATTCGACATGATCTGCGAATTCATGGCGTTGGACAAGATAACCAGCGGAATCTCTTTCGCCACCTTTGCAAGACCGGCCGGCACATCGGCATGCGGACCCCAGGTCGGAACACGCTCGTAAACGAAGGTCGCGTCCTCATCCTTGAAAGCAACGCCATTGCGCTTGCAGGTACGCGAGAGCGAATTATGAACCACCTGGGCATAGGGCTTCCAGTCGCCCATGATCTCATCCAGACGATAAGCCGAAAAATTCTTGATGAACTGCTGCATCTGCGCTTCGTCCAGACGATCGCCATAGAGATCGCGGGCCGCTTCGGCCATCTGGAAATTGATCAGCGTGCCGTAGCAATCGAAGGAAATGTATTTCGGGCGGAAGATGGTCATGTCGTCGTCATCCTTGCTTGGGGATCGGGCGTGGCCGGAATAATGAGATCATAGAAAGCCTTTGTCCGGTCGGCGCACCGCAATTGCCGGTCGCGAAAGCAGATTGTTGCGTATGCAGCCGCCAGTTTGGCAGAGAGTTGCGTATGGAGAAACCGAAAGCCGTCGCCCATGCCCGGTTTGAGTCCGGATGTGGACAACAGGCGGCATAAGATGCGGCGGCGGATAAAAGCAACAGCGAAACATATCGAACCTTCCCATTTGTCGGGACAATCTTCTTCAGACGTCAGTCTATCAATGAATAACAAGAGCAAACGGAGTTCCGGCATGCAGGCCAGCCCCATCGCAATCCAGTCTTTTCAACCCGAGCATCTCGATGCCGCCGTCGAATTGTCACGTCAGGCAGGATGGCCGCACCGCAGGGAAGACTGGGCGCTCGTCCTTTCGCTGAGCAAGGGTTTCGTCGCGCTGGAAAACGGTCGCGTCGTGGGAACCGCGATGGCGACACTTCTTGGAAATGACTGCGCCACCGTCAATATGGTGATCGTGGATGAAACGATGCGCGGCCGCGGCCTCGGGCGCCAGCTGATGCGGGCGGCAATGGATGCAGCGGAAAATCGCGAGTGCCGTCTGGTCGCAACGGCTGATGGCCTGCCGCTTTACGAAAAGCTGGGCTTTGCCGCTTTCGGCGAGGTGCTTCAGCATCAGGGCACTCCGGCCGCAACGGAAAGGCCGGCCGATGTGGCATGGGCAGAAACCGTCGCTCCGGCCACGCTTGCAGCACTTGATGCGCAGGCTTTCGGCGCGGATCGCACGGCGCTTTTTGCAGCCCTTGCGGAGAGGGCGCGTTTCGCGCTGGTAAAGGAACAGGGTGTCATCAAGGGATTTGCCGCGCTCCGCGCCTTCGGACGCGGCGAAGTCATCGGCCCAGTTGTGGCGGAAAATGCTGAAATCGCTAGAGATTTGATCGCGTTCATCCTGTCCGAGCGCCCCGGCGCCTTCCTGCGCGTCGATACCACCGCCGATACGGGCCTTGCACCCTGGCTCGCTGAAAAAGGTCTTGGCCATGTCGGTGGCGGCATCGCCATGCGCCGGCCGAAGGCCGACATCGCCCCCGACAGAAAACTGAAAACATTCGCATTGACCAGCCAGGCACTTGGCTGAATCCGGAGAGACCTCATGTTAAGCAATTCCCTGATCGAACTGGACCGCGCCCACCTTGTCCACCCCGTCTCGTCTTTCCGCGGCCATGAGAAGCTCGGCGTGCGGGTGCTGCAATCAGCAAACGGCGCCACCGTCACCGACATGACCGGCCACCAGCTCATCGACGGTTTTGCCGGCCTATGGTGCGTCAATGCAGGTTACGGGCATGAGAGCATCGTCGAGGCCGCGACAAAACAGATGCGGGAATTGCCCTATGCCACCGCCTATTTCGACATTGGCAGCGAACCGGCGATCCGCCTTGCCTCCGAACTTGCCGACCGCGCGCCGGGCGACCTCAACCACGTCTATTTCACGCTTGGCGGTTCCGATGCGGTGGACAGCACCATTCGCTTCATCCGTTATTACTGGCACGCCAAGGGTGAGCCGCAGCGCGACCAGTTCATTTCCATCGAACAGGGTTATCACGGCTCCACCACGGCCGGTTCGGGCCTCACCGCCCTGCCCGCCTTCCATGCCGGTTTTGGCGTGCCTTACGACTGGCAGCATAAAATCCCGTCGCATTATGCCTACCGTAACCCGGTCGGAAGCGACCCGGCCGCCATCATCGCCTCTTCGCTGCAAATCCTGAAGGACAAGATCGAGGCCATCGGGCCGGACCGCGTCGCCGCCTTTTACGCGGAACCCATTCAGGGCTCGGGTGGCGTTCTCGTGCCGCCGCCGGGCTGGATCAAGGCCATGCGCGAACTCTGCCGATCCTATGGCATCCTCTTCATCGCCGACGAGGTGATTACCGGTTTTGGCCGCACCGGGCCCCTCTTCGCCTGCACCGACGAGGACATCGTGCCGGACTTCATCACCGCCGCGAAGGGCCTCACCTCCGGCTATGTGCCGATGGGCGCGGTGTTCATGGCCGATCATGTCTATGATACAATAGCCGACTTCGCCGGCGAAGCGGCGATCGGGCATGGTTACACCTATTCCGCCCACCCCGTCAGCGCCGCCGTCGGGCTGGAAGTGCTGAAGCTTTATGAAGGCGGACTGCTGGAAAATGGCCGCCGCGCCGGGGCGCGGCTGATGGCCGGGCTGGAGGGCCTGAGAAGCCACCCGCTGGTGGGCGATGTTCGTGGCCGTGGCATGCTCGCCGCTGTCGAGCTCGTGACCGACAAGGAAAAAAAGACCCCGCTGCCGGCCGCCGCCGCACCGGCCCGCAAGGTTTTCGACCGTGCCTGGGAAAACGGCCTCATCGTCAGGGCCTTCGCGAACGGTATTCTCGGTTATGCGCCGCCACTCTGCTGCACCGACAGTGAAATCGATGCGATCATCGAGCGGACGTTGAAAACCCTGAACCAGACGCTCGAGGACCCGGCGGTGCGGGCGGCAATGGCCTGAAGCACCGGCACGGCGGCATCGCGACACCACCTCGAAATGTCGCAACACACCACATATTCGCAATATTCTGCCGAAGAGCCGATCCATTTCGGCGAATCCGGTGTGCTGGAAGTGCCAAACTATCCTTAGAAAAAGCACAAAGCGCCATGAAAACCGGCGTTTTCAAAAATAGGAACGGGACAAGGATCTCGTCCGGGAACAAAATAAAATGCCGCAACCTCCCCCAAGAGGACGAGGCGGCAGAGCGGAGACCGACATTGCCCAAAAAATTGAGCGACTTCAAATATATGAGCTTCGATGTGGTGGGAACTCTCATCGATTTCGAAGGGGGTCTGAAATCGACCCTGACGCAGATCGGCGCTGAGAATGGCGTCGAAGTCGATGGTGAAAAGGCGCTCGGCCTTTACCGCGCGGCCCGTTATTCAGACGCGACAGACCTTTTTCCGGACGATCTCGTCCGCGTGTATCTCATCATCGCTCCGCAACTTGGCTTGCCGGCAGAACGTGCTCTTGGCGAACGCCTGCGCGACGCCGCCAAGAACTGGAAGGGGTTCGAAGACAGCCGTGCCGCCATGGCGCAGCTTGCAAAGACACACCGCCTCATCGCCATGACCAATGCCCAGCGCTGGGCCTTCGAACATTTCTCGAAAGAACTCGGCAATCCCTTCCACGCCGCTTTCACGGCGGATGATACCGGCACCGAAAAACCGGACCCGGCCTTTTTCGAGAAGGTCTTTGCGTTTGTTGAGAGCGAGGGCGCCTCGAAGGACGACATCCTGCATGTCGCGCAAAGCCAGTACCACGATATCGGCATTTCCCGGAAGTTGGGCATGACCAATTGCTGGATTGAGCGCCGCCACGACCAGAAGGGATATGGCGGCACGATCGAGCCGGAAAACTTTACCGAGCCGGATTATCACTTCACCTCGATGGCCGGCCTTGCCGAAGCCACGAGACAGGCGGGCGGCTGAACCGCCTTCCACCAGGGGCGTGGCGCGAACTGGGACGCGGACCGCCGGGAATTTCTGCAGACACATTTCAACAAATCATACAAAAGGGGAAGACCATGAGTGACAGGATTACAAACTGGACCCGCTCCGACGATGCCGCCGTTGAACAGGCGATCCGTCGCGGCGCGACGCGGCGTGAGCTGCTTCACATGATGCTGGCCGGCGGCGTCGCCCTTTCCGCCGGTTCGGCCATTCTCGGCCGCGCCTCGCAGGCGCTCGCGGCCACCCCGGTTTCCGGCGGCACGCTGAAGGCTGCCGGCTGGTCCTCTTCCACAGCCGATACGCTCGACCCCGCAAAAGCCTCGCTTTCCACGGATTATGTCCGTTGCTGCGCGCTTTATAACCGGCTGAGCTTCCTCGATGCTTCCGGCACGCCGCAGATGGAGCTGGCCGAATCCATCGAATCCAAGGATGCCAAGACCTGGACGGTAAAACTGCGTTCCGGCGTTACCTTCCACGACGGCAAGGCGCTGACGGCCGATGACGTGGTCTATTCGCTGAAGCGCCATCTCGATCCGGCTGTCGGCTCCAAGGTCGCCAAGATCGCCGCCCAGATGACCGGCTTCAAGGCGCTCGACAAGAGTACGGTCGAGATCACGCTTGCCAGCGCCAATGCCGACCTGCCGACGATCCTTGCCATGCACCACTTCATGATCGTCGCCGACGGCGCGACCGACTTCTCCAAGGGCAACGGCACCGGCGCCTTCAAGCTAGAAACATTCGAGCCGGGTGTGCGCTCGATCATGTCCAAGAACAGCAATTACTGGAAATCCGGCGGCCCGCACGTCGACAGCTTCGAGTTCTTCGCGATCTCGGACGATAATGCCCGCGTCAATGCGCTTCTCTCCGGCGACATCCAGCTCGCGGCCGCCATCAATCCGCGCGCGCTTCGCCTGCTCGACAAGCAGGAGGGTGTCGTCCTGTCGAAGGGAACTTCCGGCAACTACACCAATCTCAACATGCGCCTCGATCAGGCTCCGGGCAACAAGGCCGATTTCATTGCCGGCATGAAATCGATCGTCAACCGTGAGCAGATCGTCAAGGCGGCCTTGCGCGGTCTTGGCGAAGTCGGCAACGACCAGCCGGTTCCGCCCATGAGCCCCTATCATAATCCGGACCTGAAGCCGAAGGCCTTCGATCCCGAGAAGGCCAAGTTCCACTTCGAGAAGGCCGGCCTCCTCGGCCAGTCCATCCCGGTCATCACCTCGGATGCGGCAAATTCGGCCATCGACATGGCAATGATCATCCAGGCCTCCGCTGCCGAAATCGGCCTCAAGCTGGATGTGCAGCGCGTTCCCGCTGACGGCTACTGGAGCAATTACTGGCTGAAAGCGCCGATCCATTTCGGCAACATCAACCCGCGCCCGACACCGGACATCCTGTTCTCGCTGCTTTATGCATCCGACGCTCCCTGGAACGAGAGCCAGTACAAGTCGGAGAAGTTCGACAAGCTGATGCTCGAGGCGCGCGGCCTGCTCGATATGGAGAAGCGCAAGCAGATCTACTTCGAGATGCAGACGATGATCGCCGACGAAGCCGGCACCATCATTCCCGCCTATCTTACCAATGTGGATGCCATCAGTTCCAAGCTGAAGGGCCTGGAAGCCAATCCGCTCGGCGGCATGATGGGTTACGCCTTTGCGGAATACGTCTGGCTCGAAGCCTGATAGACCATGGAGCCGGGCGCAAAAAAGCTGCGCCCGGCCAAGTTTTCCGCCGATGCGGAAAGCCTCCACAATCAGGCAGGTCGCAGGAGCATGTGAATGAACAGCCGGATATTGTCCCTTGTCGCCCGGCGGCTGGTCGTCATGCTGACGACGCTGCTGATCGTGTCATTTATCGTCTTTTCCGCCACCAGCCTGCTGCCCGGCGATACGGCGACGATCCTTCTCGGTCAGGCGGCAACGCCGGAGGCCGTAGCCGGCCTGCGCACCGCCATGCATCTCGACGATCCCGCCCTGCTGCGCTTCGTTCGCTGGCTTTTCGGCCTGCTGCATGGCGAACTCGGCACCTCCTATGCCAACAACATGGCGATTGCCGATCTCATCGGCCCGCGCTTCGTCAACTCCATGAAGCTGGCCGGCATCACCACGCTCATCGCCGTGCCACTGGCGCTCACACTCGGCATCAGCTCCGCCATGCTGCGCGGAACGCTTTACGACCGCATCGTTACGGTGCTGACCATCGGCGTCATTTCCGTGCCGGAATTCATGATCGCCACGCTCGCCGTCCTGCTTTTCGCGGTTTATCTGAAATGGCTGCCGGCGCTGTCGCTGGTCAGCGAGGTTCACACGCTGTTCGATGTGCTGCGCGTTTACGCCATGCCGGTCATAACGCTGACCTTCGTCGTCTCGGCCCAGATGATCCGCATGAGCCGCGCCGCCGTGATCGAGACGCTGGATACACCCTATGTCGAAATGGCGCTCCTGAAGGGCGCGCCGCGCATGCGCATCGTGCTGCGTCACGCGCTTCCCAATGCGCTCGGCCCCATCGTCAATGCGGTGGCACTGTCGCTTTCGTACCTTGTCGGTGGCGTCATCATCGTCGAGACGATCTTCAACTATCCCGGTATCGCCAAGCTGATGGTCGATGGCGTCGCCACCCGCGATCTGCCGCTGATCCAGACCTGCGCGATGATCTTCTGCGTCGGTTATCTCCTCCTCATCACGACGGCTGACATCATCGCCATCATGTCCAATCCGAGGCTGCGCTGATGGCCGATCATATCAAGACATATCAGGGGACCTCGCGTTTGGGTTACAAGATCAACGCAGTCGGCGTTTTCGGCTTTCTCGTCATCTTCCTCTGGGCCATGGTTGCGATCTTCGCGCCCTATCTCATTCCCCATCCGGTGGGTGAAATCGTCGATCTCGATTATTTCGGGCCTATGACGGCAGATCTCTGGCTCGGTTCCGATTATCTCGGTCGCGACGTGTTCTCCCGTATCCTGATGGGCGCGCGTTTCACGGTCGGCATTTCGCTGGCGGCCGTCACCATCGCCTGCACCTGTGGCGTCGTGCTTGGCATGTGCGCCGCCGTCATCGGCGGCTGGTTCGATGCGGCACTCAGCCGTTTCCTCGACGCGGTGAACTCCATTCCAAGCAAGCTGTTCGGCCTCGTGGTCGTGGCGGCCGTCGGCTCGTCCATTCCGGTGCTCATCGTCACGTTGTCGGTCATCTATACGCCCGGCGCCTATCGTTTCGCGCGGGCGCTGGCCGTCAATGTCAACACCATGGATTTCGTAACCGTCGCGCGGGTGCGCGGCGAGAGCCTGCTTTATCTCATCAGTTCCGAAATCCTGCCCAACATCATCCGGCCCGTGCTTGCCGATCTCGGCGTGCGTTTCGTCTTCATCGTGCTGCTTCTGTCCGGCCTGTCCTTCCTCGGTCTCGGCCTGCAGCCGCCAAACGCCGACTGGGGCGCGCTGGTGCGTGAAAACATCGGCGGCCTGCCCTTTGCCGCACCGGCGGTCATCTTCCCATCGCTGGCGATTGCCAGCCTGACGATCAGCGTCAACCTGCTGATCGACAATCTGCCGCAGAAAATCCGCGACAGGAGCGAATAATGAGCAATCTCGTTGAAATCCGTGGACTGAAGGTCGAAGCCACCACCGATTCCGGCCGCCGCATCGATATCATCAAGGGTATCGACATCGATATCGCGGAGGGCGAGATCGTCGCGCTGATCGGCGAAAGCGGTTCTGGCAAGACCACCATCGCACTGACCCTGATGGGGTATGCACGGCCGGGATGCCGCATTTCCGGCGGCAGCGTCACGGTGGCAGGCCGGGACATGGTGCAGCTTTCCGAAGCCGAGCGCGCCAGGGTGCGCGGCACGAAAATATCCTACGTGCCGCAGAGTGCGGCCGCCGCATTCAACCCGGCGCAGAAAATCATCGATCAGGTCATCGAAGTCACCCGCATACACCACCTTATGCCGCCCCAGGAGGCGCGTAAAAAAGCGGTTGAGCTTTTCAAGGCATTGTCACTGCCCAATCCGGAAACCATCGGCGAGCGTTACCCGCATCAGGTGTCCGGCGGCCAGCTGCAGCGTCTCTCGGCCGCCATGGCGCTGATCGGCAATCCTCAACTGGTGATTTTCGACGAACCGACGACCGCACTTGATGTGACGACCCAGATCGAGGTTCTGCGTGCCTTCAAATCGGCGATGCGCAAGGGCGGCATTGGCGGCGTCTATGTTTCGCACGACCTTGCCGTCGTCGCCCAGATTGCCGACCGGATTGTGGTGCTGAAAGGCGGCGAGGTTCAGGAAACCGGCACGACCAAGGATATTCTGGAGAACGCCCAACACCCCTATACCCGCGAATTGTTGACCGCCTTTAACGACAAGGTGCGTGTCGTGACACCGCTCAAACAAAGTGAGGCGACACCGCTCCTCGACATCGACCAGCTGATCGCCGGTTATGGCACAAAAGGCGATGACCGCATGCCATTGGTGCGTGCGGTGGATTCCGTCAGCCTTGCCGTCTATCCCGGCCGCAATCTCGGCATCATCGGCGAATCCGGCTGCGGAAAATCGACACTGGCGCGGGCCATTGCCGGCATCCTGCCGGCCGCAAGCGGCCATGTCATCTTCGAAGGCCGGGAACTCGATGCCGATGCCCGCCGGCGCACCAGCGACCAGCTGCGCCGCATGCAGATCGTTTTCCAGTATGCCGATACCGCGCTCAACCCGTCGAAAGCCATCGAGGATATTCTCGGCCGGCCACTGACTTTCTACCACGGCATGAAGGGCAAGGTCCGGGATGCGCGGATCGATGAGCTGCTTGATATGGTGAAGTTGCCACGCTCGGTCCGCCACCGCCATCCTTCCGGCCTTTCCGGCGGACAGAAACAGCGCATCAACTTTGCCCGTGCGCTCGCGGCCGAACCGTCGCTCATCATCTGCGATGAAATCACCTCGGCGCTCGATACCGTGGTCGCGGCAGCGATCATTGATCTGCTCGGAGAATTGCAGCGGGAACTGAACCTCTCCTACATCTTCATCAGCCACGATCTTTCGGTGGTTGAGACAATCTGCGACGAAATAGTCGTGATGTATGGCGGCCAGAAAGTGGAGCATCTGGAAACCGAAGCAATCAAATCGCCCACCCATCCCTATTCGAAGCTGCTCTTCTCCTCAGTGCCGAAACTCGACCCGACATGGCTTGATAATCTCCAGCAGGATGCGGAGCTGGTGCGGGCGTTTTCCAAACGGTGAGCTCAACGAATGCCAAACAGGTATGACAACCTCTCCTCCGTCATGCCGGACTTGATCCGGCATCCAGCCAAGGCGCGTCTGCGCCGTGAGAAGAGTCTCTTGCGATCAAGGACTTGATCACGCTGGACCCCGGATCAAGTCCGGGGTGATGGAGTGTAAGTGCAACACCCTGTCAAACCCATCGCTTCTGCGGACGTCTGATGCACCCCTCTCACCTCAAAGCGGAAACAGGCTGGTCAGCGGCATATGCGATTTGGTGATCGGCGATTTCAGCACCACGAAGCTGAAATATTTGTCGATGCCGACATCCATATCCGTCAATCGCTCCATGATCGACTGATATTCGACGATGCCCGAGGTGACGAATTTCAGCAGGTAGTCGTAGCCGCCGGAAACGAGGTGGCATTCCACCACCTGGTCGATCTTTTCGACGACGCCGAGAAAGCGGGCGAAATCGATCTGGCGGTGGTTCTTGAGCGTGATTTCGGTGAAGACCGTCAGTGTCTGGCCAAGCTTGTTGATGTTGATCTGCGCCGAATAGCCTTCGATATAACCTTCCGACTGAAGCTTCTTCACCCGCATCAGGCAGGGGCTGGGCGACAGATTGACGAGTTCCGCCAGTTCGACATTGGTGATGCGACCGTTTTTCTGCAGTTCGTAGAGGATCTTGATATCGATCCGGTCAAGTTTCATCACGTGCGGAACCCCTTTTTTGTTTTTTCAGGCACGCGGCATAAAATTCTGGCGCGGCAGGTAAAATCTTAGCACATGGATGCCCCATGTCGACGCGGCGTTGTTTTTTTCATTCAGCATAAAGAGTTGCAGAGATGCCGCCGAACAGCAGGATATTCCAGCAGGAGGCCCAGTCTGGCAGCGTTTACACGTCAGCCAAGGTAAATTAGGACGAATATAAGGAGTCCGACCATGCCCGCCCCGCTGCAACAGATCACGACATCGCCGGAACTGCCGAAAGCCGCAGACGCCGTCATTATCGGCGGCGGCATCGTCGGCGTTTTCGCCGCCTATTACCTCGCCCGGCGTGGCCTGAAAGTGGCTCTGGTGGAAAAGGGCCTTGTTGGCGCGGAGCAATCCAGCCGCAACTGGGGCTGGTGCCGGCAGCAGAACCGGGACGCAAGGGAACTGCCGATTTCGACGCAGAGCCTTGCATTGTGGGAGCAATTTGCCAGTGAAAGCGGCGAAGACACCGGCTTTCGCCGCTGCGGATTGTTTTATCTGAGCGACAACGAGGCGGAACTTGCCGGCTGGGCGCGCTGGCGCGACTTTGCCCTCACCGCCGGCGTGACGACCCATATGCTGAGCGCCGATGAGGCAAGTGAGCGCGGCCGCGCCACCGGCAAACGCTGGAAGGGCGGCGTCTTCTCACCCACCGACGGCACGGCCGATCCTTCCATGGCGGCACCCGCCGTGGCGCGCGCCATCATCAAACTGGGCGGCACGGTGCATCAGAATTGCGCCGCACGCGGGCTTGAGACCGAGGGCGGCCGGGTCAGCGCCGTCGTCACCGAAAAAGGTACGATCCGCACCAAGACCGCCATCATGTCCGGTGGAGCCTGGGCGTCCTCCTTCTGCCGCCAGCTGGGCATTCGTTTCCCGCAGGCCTCCGTCCGCTCCTCCATCCTATCGGTCACGCCAGGTGCGGAAGGCCTGCCGGATGCGCTGCACACCGCCGCCGTCTCCGCAACGAAACGGCACGATGGCGGTTACACGCTCGCCATCAGCGGGCTGGGGCGCATTGACCCGACGGCGCAGCAGATGCGTTTTGCCCGCGAATTTATTCCGATGTTCCTCAAGCGCTGGCGCAGTCTCCGTCCGGGCGGACTGGAAGGCATTCGCGGCGGCCATGAGACGCTGAAACGCTGGCGGCTGGATGCACCGACACCGATGGAACGGGTTCGCATTCTCGATCCGAAACCCAATGCCGCCGCCATTCGCGAAACCCACAAAAGGGCGCTGGAACTTCTGCCCGCTCTCAGCAAAACGCGGATTTCCGCCGCCTGGGCCGGCTTCATCGACAGCACGCCGGATGGCGTTCCAGCCATTGGCGAAACCAGCGAATTGCCCGGCTTTATCCTCGCCGCCGGCTTCAGCGGTCATGGTTTCGGCATCGGACCGGGGGCTGGCCATCTGATCGCCGATATCGTCACGGGGTCGACCCCGCTCGTCGATGCCGCGCCCTATCACCCCAGCCGTTTCCTTGATTCGTCATGGGGCAAGGTCGCGGATTTCTGACGCCACGACAACACAACAATATCCGCAGGCGAACCCACGGATATTGTCGTCCGCCGCATTCGTTCAAGCAATCAGCTTTTCGGCAGGCCGGGCGGGTTGGTGCGCGATTCCGGCAGCGCCTCCTCTGAAAGCTGCCAGCGGTCCAGGATCTTCGCATAGGCGCCGCTCTTGATCAGATCGTTGGTGGCAAGCGTCAGCGCGTCGGCCAGTCCCGAACCCTTGCGGGTGGTGATGGCGACATCCGAGCGCTCCGGCCAGCCAGCGGAGAGCGTTCCCACCCGCTTGATGGTATTATCGCGCGCGGCGATGAAAACCAGCTGCGCATGCGGCTGGACAATCACATCCGCCCGGCCCGCCGAAAGGGCGACGAGACGAGTGGCTTCGTCATCGTAATATTGCAGCTCGATCGGTTTCAAACCGGCGGCGACATTCTCGTCGCTCCATTTCAGCAGAATACGCTCCTGATTGGTACCGGCGCCGACAATGATCCTCAGACCAGCCGCATCCTTCGGCTCGCGGATGGAAGTTATGCCGCTGTCGGATTTGACGAAAAAGCCGTGCAGACCCTGCCGATAGGTGGAGAAGTCAAACTTCTCCTTGCGCTGTTCGGTCACGCCGACATTGGAGATGACGGCATCATATTTGCCCGAGGCAAGGCCGAGCGGCCAGTCGGCCCAGGCCACGGCCACCAGTTCCAGCTCCAACCCGAGGCTGTCGGCCACAGCGAGCGCGTAATCGGGGTCTGCGCCCACCACGGTCTTCGCATCCGTCGCATAGGTGGCCAATGGCGGCCCGCCGGGAGAAACAGCGACGGTGAGTTTGCCCGGCGTGACGAACTTGAAATCCTTTGGCACGGCGGCAATGGCGGCGGGGTCTTTTTCGACCCTGATACGACCGGGCTGATCCGGCGACAGATTGAAAACATCCGTTGCCAAAGCCGAGTCTAAACCGGCGACAGAGAGAAAGGCACCGAGCGTGGCCGTGGCGAGACGAGAGGTGAAGGTCATTGTGGTTTCCCGATAGGATGATTGCGGGACGGAGGTGGCGCGGGCGGGAGGATGCCCACGCCACCGGCTGAGTGATGTCCCACCTTCAACTCAGCTTTTGGCTACTCAACTTTCACGCTCAGCTCTTGGGCAGGCCGGGCGGATTGGTGCGGGATTCGGTGATGGCTTCGGAACCGAGATTCCAGCGGGCGAGAACCTTGCCGTAATTGCCGTTCTTGATCTGGGCGTTCAGCGCGGCGGTGATGGCCTCGGCTATGCCTGCGTCCTTTTTCGAAGCGACGGCAATCTCGGCCGCTTCCGGCCAGCCGCCGGAGAAGGTGCCGACGAGCTTGGTCTTCTTCTGGCTTGCCGCCTGAAAGGCAGAGGTCGCGTTGGGGCCGAGATAGGCATCCGCACGGCCGGATTGCAGGGCGACGTCAAGCACGGCCTGATCGTCGTAATATTGCACCTCGGTATCGGCCAGCCCCTTGGCCTTGTTGTCCTTGATCCATTTCAGCAGGATCTGCTCCTGATTGGTGGCGGCCCCGACGATGACCTTCAGCCCTGCGACATCCTCCGGCTTGCCGATTGATGTGACCTTGCTGTTATTGCCGACGTAAAAGCCGAGCAGATCGTTGCGATAGCTGGAAAAATCGAACTTTTCCTTGCGGGCTTCCGTCACCGTGATGTTGGAGGCGACGGCGTCATATTTGCCGGAAGCAAGACCGAGCGGCCAGTCGGCCCAGGCGATGGGCACAAGCTGCAGCTCAAGGCCGAGGCTGTCGGCGACCAGCTGGGCGATATCCGGCTCCACGCCGATCGGTGTTTTCGTGTCGCTCGCATAATCCACCAGCGGCAGGCGGAAGGGAACGGTCGCGACCGTCAGCTTTCCGTCGGCGATGAATTTGTGGCCGGCGGGCAGAAGCTTGATCGCCTCTTCCACCTTTTCGGCGCGCACCCGCCCCTTCTGCTCGGGCGACAGATCAACCTCCTGCGCATGCGCGACCGGGATGAGCGCGGCGGTGGCGGTGAAAAAACCGCCGGCGAGCAGAGACAATAATTTCGATGAAAATGCCATGTGAGTGTTTCCTTTGTTGTTGATTAGAGAACTTTTGCGAGAAATTCGGCCGTGCGCGGGTGATCCGGCTTGTTGAACACCTTCTCCGGCGTGCCCGTTTCGAGAATGCGGCCCTGTTCCATGAAGACGACCCTGTCGGAGACTTCGCGGGCAAAGCCGATTTCGTGGGTGACGATGATGAGCGTGACGCCGGAGCGGGACAGCTCCTTGATGACGTCGAGCACCTCATTGACCAGCTCCGGGTCGAGCGCGGATGTCGGCTCGTCAAAGAGCAGCACCTTCGGCCGCAGCGCTAAGGCCCGGGCAATCGCCACGCGCTGCTGCTGCCCACCGGAAAGCTGGCGCGGATAGGCGCTTGCCTTTTCGGCCAGCCCGACACGGGCCAGAAGATCGCGCGCCTCGGCTTCCGCCTGTTCTTTCGATATGCCGCGAACCACGACCGGCGCTTCGGCGATGTTTTCAAGCGCCGTCAGATGCGGGAACAGGTTGAAGCTCTGGAACACCATGCCCACTTCGACGCGGCGTTTCAGAATGTCCTTTTCCTTCAACTCGTAAAGCGTGTCGCCTTTCTGACGATATCCGACCAGTTCACCGTCGATGGCGATGAAGCCGTCGTCGACACGCTCCAGATGGTTGATGGAGCGCAGCAAGGTGGATTTGCCGGAGCCGGACTGGCCGAGAATGGTGGTGACGCTGCCTGCCGGAATGGAGAGCGTGACATCGTCCAGCACCTTCAGTGTTCCGAAGGACTTGGAAACGCCGTGGATATTGACCGAGCCGCCACGATTGCCGAGCTGGAAACTTCCTGTCCTGGTGGCAGCCGGTCGTTCAGGTCTTTCAATGGCGGGCGCTGGCGTCTCCACCGCTTCCGGCAAAGGCTTGCGCGGCAGGACGGTGCGATAGAGCGTGGCAAACAGCGAGGGCGGCGGATTACGCAGCGCGCCGCGCGAGAAGTGCCGTTCAATATGATGCTGAACGATGGAAAGCGCGGTCAGGATCACCAGATACCAGACGGTGGCGACCATCAGCAGCGGGATCACTTCCAGATTGCGGCGATAGATGATCTGGATCGTATAGAACAGTTCCGGCAGCGCGAGGATATAGACCTGCGACGTGCCCTTTGCGAGCAGAATTATCTCGTTGAAACCATTGGGTAAAATGGTCCGCATCGCCTGCGGCAGCACGATCCGCGAAAACTGCCGGCGACGCGGCAGGCCGAGGGAAGCGGCCGCTTCAAGCTGGCCCTGTTCCACCGAGAGTATACCGCCACGCACGATTTCCGATGAGAAAGCCGCGGCATGCAATGTCAGCCCCAGAACCGCTGCGGCAAAGGGTGTCATCAGCTGCGTCGTGTTCCAGCTGAAGAAATTGATGCCGGTATAGGGCACGCCGATCGTCACGGTCTCGTAGAGATAGCCGAGATTGTTGAGGATCAGCAAAAGCACGATCAGCGGAATGGAACGGAATATCCAGATATAGGTCCAGGAGATCGCGACAAGCAGGGGCGAACCCGAAACACGGGCGAGCGCCAGAACCGTGCCGAGCACGAACCCCAGAAAAGCCCCGAGCACGGTCAGCAGCAACGTCCGGCCGAGCCCCACAAGCACCGGCTCTGCAAAGAACCATTCCGCAAACACGTTCCAGCCCCAGCGGGGGTTGCCGAAGACGGAGTGCAGGATGGCGACAATGATGAGAACCGCGAGAACGGTGCCCGCCGTGCGCAGCGGATAACGGGCGGGGACGACGCGAAAATGCGCATAGCCGTGCCTGGCCGGCTCATCTTTCTGTTCGCTCACCGCAACATGCGGAAAATCGGAGGCTATTGTCATCGGAGAAAGCCTTTCAGGGATGAACCGGAGAGAGTTGCGGCCGGGCGGCCTGTATTGGCGCACCGTCCGGGATGGAGGTGGCCGTGTCGGAAAGAAATTTTTCGAAGGGCAAGGACCGGATCGTCTCGGGATCGGCCGCGGTATCGAACAAAGCGCGATAACCATTGGTGAGATAAAGGCCGACCGCTTCCGGCTGGCGGAAGCCGGTGGTCAGATAAACCCGGGCATAACCCTGCCGGATCGCCTGCTGCTCCAGTTCCCGCAGCACGATTTTCGCAAGCCCTTGCCGGCGATGGGCGGAATGGGTCCAGACCCGCTTGAATTCCGCCGTTTCGTCGTCGTAGCGCATGAAGGCGCCGCCGGCGATCGCTTTGCCGTCACGCAGCAGCAGCAGGAAATTGCCCGATGGCGGGCTGAAGGCTTCCGGCGGATATTTGTTCAGCTCCGCCTTGGCCCCTTCCGCATTGAAGAACGTGCCGTAACGGCTGTCATATTCGAACAGCAACTCCTCAAGAAGCGGGGTTGCGAGCGGATCCTTGACCGATGTGTAGAAAAAACTGTCGCTCATGTCCTTGTCCTAATTTTCGCGTCAGGAGAGATAGGCTTCCGCCAGCCGCACCCAGAAGCGTGCTGCCGGCGCGATGATCGCGTCGTTGAAATCGTAGTGAGGGCTGTGCAGCGGCGCGCTGTCGCCATTACCGACGAACAGATAGGAGCCGGGCCGTTCCTGCAGCATGAAGGCGAAATCCTCGCTCGCCGTGCGCGGCTGGAACGCTTCGGCGATCTGCCCGGCGGCGAAATGCCGTTTGGCGACATCGCGGGCGAACGCCGTCTGAGGGACGTGGTTGATGACGGGCGGGAAACCACGGGAATAGGCAACCTCGGCCTTGGCGCCGAAGCTCTCGGCCTGCGCTTTCGCCAGCGCCGGAAGTCGCTCCTCCAGCCTGTCACGCACGGCAGGCGAAAAAGCCCGGGCGGTGATCTGAAGTTCGACGCTCTCGGGAATGACGTTGGAGGCGGTTCCGCCATGGATGGAACCGACCGTCAGTACCGCCATCTCGCGCGGATCGACATTGCGCGAAACGATGCTCTGCAAGGCGGTGACGAAACTGGCCGAGGCGAGAACCGGATCGACCGTCTCATGCGGCGCGGCGCCATGCCCGCCCTTGCCGACAATCCGCACCTTCGCCTTGTCGACGGAGGCCATGGCGGGGCCTTCGACGAAGCCGAACTGTCCGGTGTCGACACCCGGCCAATTATGCAGTCCGAAGACGGCATCGACCGGAAACCGCTCGAACAGCCGGTCCTTTATCATTGCCCTAGCACCCGCGCCGATCTCCTCGGCCGGCTGGAAGATCAGCGTCAGCGTGCCGGAAAAACTCGATGTTTCCGCAAGATAGCGGGCGGCGGCGAGCAGGATCGTCGTATGACCATCATGACCGCAGGCATGCATGACACCCTGCGTCTGGCTGGCATAGGCAAGGCCGGTTTCCTCGATAATCGGCAGGGCGTCGATATCGGCGCGGATTCCGAGACGTTTTTCACCATGACCGCGTTTCAATGTCGCGACGACGCCGTGGCCGCCGACACCTTCCGTCACCTCATATCCGAATGACAGCAGATAACGGGCAATGAGCGCCGACGTGCGTTTTTCCTTGAGCGAAAGCTCGGGATGCCGGTGGAGATCATGCCGGATGGCGATGCTCTCGTCGATGAAGGCAAGGATTCCCCGTTCGGCGTCGTCCTGCGGACGCGCGCCGTCAATGCGGATATTCATGGTTCTGTCTCCTGCGCGGCCTTTACACGCCGCGTCTTGAAATATGTGCCGGGCAGCAATCAACGCCGCCCGGCCGCAAGCTCAGGCGATGGCCTTGTCCGCGTTGCTCTCGCCGCTGGAATAGACGCTTTCCCTGAAAGGCAGGCCGAGATGGTCGCGCAGCGTCGCCCCTTCCAGATGCGGATCGAAATAACCGCGCCGTTGCAGCACCGGGATGACGAGACGGATGAAATCGTCCAGTCCCTCGGCAATCACCGGAAAGCCCAGAATGAAGCCATCGGCCGCATCGTGCTCCACCCAGCGGATGATTTCGTCAGCCACCTTGTCCGGGGTGCCGATAAAACCTTCACGCGGGGTCGCGGCCTCAAGCGCCGCCTCGCGCAGCGTCTGGTTCTTTTCCTTGGCGCGGCGCTTGATGCGGTCGGTCGTGGAGCGGAAACTGTTCTTGCCGATCTCGCCGAGTTCGGGGAAAGGCTCATCCAGCGGATAGGCGCTGAAATCATGATGATCGAAGAAACGGCCGAGATAGGCGAGCGCATCCTCTGTCGTGATGAGGTTGCGGATGACGTCGTATTTCGCCTCCGCTTCCTCCTGCGTCTCGCCGACAATCGGGCCGATGCCGGGGAAAATCTTCACATCGGCAGCGGAGCGGCCCTGTGCGACGGCGCTCTGTTTCACACGCTTGAGGAAAGTCTGGTTTTCCTCCAGCGAAGCGGAATTGGTGAAGACGGCATCGGCATGTTTGCCCGCAAGGCCGATACCGGCATCGGAGGAGCCGGCCTGGAATACGACCGGCTGCCCCTGCGGCGAACGCTGGATATTGAGCGGGCCTTCCACCTGGAAGAAACGGCCCTTATGGCCGAGCGTATGGAGTTTGGCCCGGTCGAAGAACTGTCCCGTCTCGCGGTTGCGCAGGAAAGCGTCATCGTCCCAGCTATCCCACAGGCCCTTGATCACTTCGAGATATTCGTCGGCGATCTCGTAACGCAGCGCATGTTCGGGATGGTTGCGGCTGTAATTCTTCGCCGTGCCTTCAAGCGGCGTCGTGACCGCATTCCATCCGGCGCGACCGCCGCTCAGCAGATCGAGCGAGGCGAACTGGCGGGCAATGGTGAAGGGATCGCTATAGGAAGTCGAAACCGTACCGGCGAGACCGATCTTCGAGGTCACGGAGGCGAGCGCCGACAGGATCGTCAGCGGCTCGAACCGGTTGAGGAAATGCGGGATCGACTTGTCATTGATGTAGAGCCCGTCCGCCACGAAAGCGAAGGCGATGCCCGCCGCTTCCGCCTTCAGAGCGGTCTTCCTGAAAAAGTCGAAATTGACGCTGGCATCGACCGGGCTTTTGGGGTGCCGCCAGGCGTTCATATGCCCGCCGGGGCCCTGAAGCATGATGCCGAAACGGATTTTCTTTCTCGTCATGTCATTTCCTCCTGAGGACAAAATCACGCCGCCCGGGAAAGGCGATGCGTGGCCAAGAGTTCAACCGAGGCAAGCCGCTGATCGGCCCCCACATGCGGCGGTTCGATGATGAATTCCTCAATGCCGTGCTCTTCGGAAAGAGCGCGCAACGCCCGGTGAATATCCTCCGGTGCACCATGCAGCACGTTGGGCTTGCGCTCCTCGATGCGATAATCGCTATCGCCGGACTGGCGGGCAAATTCTTCCGCCTGCTCGCGGCGACCGAGATTGAAAGCCCTGCCATCGCTGAGGAACACCCGGTAGATGCGCTGGCCCTCGACCTGCCTTGCGGCATGGTCGGGATCACTGGCGGCAAAGGCCGACAAGGCGAGGATCGGGGCATTTCCGCCGCTTTCTGCACGGAAAGCCGACAGGCTGCGACGAAGAACGTCCGGATCGCCATTGAGATGACCGGCAAAGACGAAACTCCATCCTTTTGAAGCCGCAAGCCTTGCACTTTCCGGGCTGGCGCCGAGCAGGAATCTCTCTGCCGCGACCGGCGGCGCAGGCGTTGCCTGCAATCCGGCCTGCGCATGATCCAGCGGCGCGGCCCCCGATAAAAATGTGGTGAGTTCCCCGAAGGCCGTCTCGAAATCCGGCTTGCGGGCAGGATCATAGGCCTGCTGCAAGGCGGACGTCGCCAATGGCAGGCCACCCGGCGTCTTGCCGATGCCGAGATCGACCCGGCCGGGCGCCAGCGAAGAGAGGACATTGAAAACCTCGGCGACCTTGTAGGGGCTGTAATGCTGCAGCATGACGCCACCCGAGCCGACGCGGATACGGGATGTCTTCGCCAGTATCCACGCCACAAGCGCCTCGGGCGCGGAGCCGGCAAGCTCCGGCGAATTGTGATGTTCGGCCACCCAGAACCGACGATAACCCAGATCGTCGGCACGCCTGGCGAGATTGATCGTGTCGCGGAATGCGCCGGCCGCATCCTCACCCGCCGAAACGGGGCTCTTGTCCAGCAAACTGAGAGTATACATCATCACCTCGCACGTCTTTTGATGCATACTTTGTCTACCGATTTTATATTCTAATAAAGAACGTTCGTTCCACGTTGCGATGCGATCAGAGAAAATATTGTTTTCCGCCAGGCTTTGAGAAATCAACTCCGGCAAGATCATCCGTCACGCCGAAACATGGGTATGAGAATGACGGGCAATAAGCCGTTTTCAGCGGCACATGCCTGCGAAACGGGCTTGCGCCGGAATTCGCTAAAAACTACTTAGTAAGTTAGGAATAATATGGCCCGGCGTCGCGGAATGTGCCGGCCCTTTTTGCGGATCAGGCGATGTTGACCAAAAAAGGCAAATACGGATTAAAGGCTCTGGTCGATCTGGCGCAGCTGCCCCAAGGCGAGACTGCCTTCGTGACAGAGATTGCCACACGCAACAATATTCCGAAAAAGTTCCTCGACACCATCCTTCTCGAACTGCGCAACAGCGGTATCCTGCGCTCCAAGAAGGGACCAAATGGCGGTTATTCACTCTCGAAAACACCATCCGAAATCATGATCGGCCAGGTCATCCGCACACTGGACGGCCCTCTGGCGCCCATCCGCTGCGCAAGCCGCACCGCCTTTGAAGCCTGTGACGACTGTGACGATCCCGAGACCTGTCAGGTCAGGGTTTCGATGACGGACGTGCGCGACGCCATCGCAACAATCCTGGACAACATGACGCTCGCACAGTTCGTCGCCAGGGACGGGCAGAAAGCGCGCTCCATTCCCGCTGGCAAATAGCACCGCCTATTGCCGGCGCAGATCATCCCCCAGGGATGCAAGCAGCCCGGATTCCCCCGCGCCATCGATTAGGCCAAGACGCGCCATCAGGATTTCAAGCGTGATCGCGCTGTTCCTGACCGACCGAAACGTCACGTTCTCCGAACCCACCTGCGCCGCATCGATATGCGCGGCAAGGCCGGAGATTTGTGCCTTCAGCAGTTCGATGGCGAGAAAAACCTCGCCAATGGCTGGCTGTGCCGCGCCTTCGTCGGCCAATCTGTCGATCAGCAGCGCCGAAAGTTCACGCTGTTTTTCACCCAGGGCCACCGCCGCTTTCAGCAAGGTGGCAACGGAAGCGGCAAGATTTCCTGCCCCCTGCGCAAGAAAGGTGACCTGATCGGCCCGCAGCAGGCCATCCCATGATGTATCCGGCCGGTTGCGCAGCACCACGAGCAGGGCTTTTCCCGCTGCATTGACGGCTGGAACGACGATCCAGTCGGCATCGGTCGTGACCGAACGCGCGACATCATCGGGAAGCCGCAAGGCATAATCATCGTCGATCATCGGAACCGGCTGCTCCACACCCGCGTGGGAAGACACAAGCGCAAAGGTCTCGCCAAGATCAAGGCGGGCAAAAAGGGCCGCGCGCTGCTCTTCGCTGCCGGCATTGCGGATGAATTCAAGCGCGGTGAAATGTTCGATCAGATCACGCGCTGCCCCCGCACTGGCCACGGCAATAATCGAAAGCGCCTGTGCGAGAATGTCATTGGTGATATCCGCCCCACCCAATTCATTCGGAACAGAGAGGGCGAGAAGGCCCGAACGGGCGATCCGCGCATGGACCTGTCCGGCATTTTCAAAGGGACATTGTTCGGCAATCGCCCGGGCCACGGTCAGCACATCGCCATCCGCGCCGAGACGTGGAGGAACGAAACGAATTCTTTCGCCGAGCGGCGTGACAGATCCCATGCTCAACTCCCTCAAAGAATAACCCGTTGAAAGCGCCGCAGCGGCCGGCGCTCAGTCCAGCGAATGATAACGCCCGTTCTGATAGACCAGCGAATGACCGGAGCCGATGCGGATCGCCTCCACCTTGCCGATGACGATGACGTGGCTGTGTCGCTCGATCGCCTCCTCGATGGTGCAGTCGATCGCCGCAACGGCATCTTCGAGAATGGGAGCGCCGCTCGCCAGCCGGGTCCACTCCGCGCCGCGATAACGATCCGCACCCTTCAGGCCGCCGATGCCGGCAAACTGGTTGGCGATGAACTGGTGGTTCGCGCCGATGATGTTGACAGCGAGGTGACCGAAACGCTGCACCACCGGCCATGTGGACGACGACCGGTTGAGCGCCACCAGAATTCTCGGCGGATCGACCGACAGGGCCGTGGCCGAGGTCACGGTCGCACCGGTGCGTGCCTCGCCTTCTCCGGCGGTGATGACGCTGACGCCACCGCCGAGCGTTCTCAGCGCCGCCTTGAGGCTGTCGGCATCCGCAGCCCTGCCCGAGACTGGATCGCGAAGATTGATGAATTGTTGATCCTTGGCCGCATATTGCAGTGTCATCGATCGCTCCTGAAAACAGCTGAATTGTTCAATAGCTAGCAGCGGCGGCAGGGGATTAAATAGACATCGTTTTCCATAATATTTATATTCTATGGAAATAATGTTCTATCTGGCAAACCCTCGAATATTCAGCCCGGCCGACACGAGGCCCGGCGGTAAAAAGGGTAGCCAATTCCGCCACATATATAAGAAATTTCGTTCCAATTTTTCCGAGGCGGGGAGAGTTTATCTCCCCGCAATGGCACGCGGACCGGGACGGCCCATCCCCTCAGAAGACCGGATAAAGACCGAGCATGGCGAAGTTCATTTCGCAGATCTCTTCCCGCTCAAGTTCAAGATCGCTTTTCTCCTGCCTGATACGCCCGGAGTGATCCAGCGGATGAAGAGTGCCCTGTTCATCTCCCCGCGGCTGGCGCCGGGTCAGACCGAACAGATCGAAAGTAAACGCATGAAGTCCCTGCGGCATGTGCGCCTCCTTTGCTCAACATCCCCTATCCTCCGGCGGCAATCCAAAATCGTCAATATTTTCCATAAAATTACTATTCTATAATTGACCAGCAGCCCGCAAATGCGGACTAAGGTTGCCAAGGCGAGGAAAATTCCATTTCGGACAGCGGAATTGGCCGTATTTCAGCATGGGGGTATCACGGCCAGGAAAGCCTGCGTTTGATAATGAGGCCCGCAAAGGCGCCAAGACTACAGAAAACAAGAAATACCCAGCCCGACACCGCACCCGCATGAATGCCCGACAGCAGCACGCCGACGGTGCAGCCAAGCGCGGTCATGCCGCCCCAGCCCATCAACACACCGCCGGCAAAACGGGTTGCCAACCCGCCGGCAGATGGCCAGGATGGCTGGAATTTTCCCGCCGAAAGCGCGGCTGCGAAGCTTGCAAAGATCAGCCCCAGCACGAAGACGCCGTTAGGCGACAGAAGCGTGGTTTTCACCGCGCTGATGCAGCCGCGCACCGTATCGAGGCCCGCAAGCGTTTCCGGCACCCATGCCGCGGATGCGCCGGCCGTTCTGACGACGCTGCCGAGTTCGGCGGTCACCCCAAGCGGCGCAACGCGGAAATAGGAAAAGGCGCTGATGGCTGCAACCAGAACCCCGGTGACGACCGGCGGCCAGCGTTCGACAAAAACGCTTCGCAGGGCCTGTTGCAGCCGGTTTTCCGGTACGCCCGATGGAACAGACGCTGACTTATCGAAAAAAAGAACAATGAAGATCAGCCCGGCCAAAACAAAACCGACTATCAGCAGCGCCAAGCCGTATCCCAGATGGTGCGGCAGCCAGACCGGCGGATCGTTGAATACGCTGAGCCTATAAAGAAAATTCCAGCTGAGGAACGCCAGCAGAAAACCGAGCGCCGCACCGGCAATGGCAAGAACGGAGCCAAAGGCTCCTTCCCCCAACCGGTAAAAATGCCCCGACAGGCAGGAGCCGGAAAGTGCAGCGCCTACACCAAAAACCGTCGACGCCAACGCCAGGACCCAGCCGACCGGGCCGATATGCGCATTGGGCGGCAGACGACCAAGCTGTGGAACCGGCATCCACGCGATGGTGATGATCTGATAAAACACCACGCCCGCAAGAAGTGCGACGAGAATCGCAAGGACGCCATCCGAGCGCCTGTCGTCGATGAAATCCCGGAAATTGCAGAGGAAGCAGAACCGCCCGCGCTGCATCACGATGCCAAAAGCGATACCGGCCAACAGTGAAAATGCAAGCTGCCTGCCGTTCTCAAGCGTCCCCAGTTGGTGAGCAGCAACAGTCAGCGTGCATAAAATGGCCAAGGCCGCGAAGCGGCGAAAGGTAAGATGCATGAAATACCGGATATGGCAGGAGAAAACGCCGGTGCGCCGCACTGGCGCACCGGCTTCAAAAAGGAAGGCTGCGGCTTATTTGCCCGTCCAGACCGTACCGGTCGGGTTGCTGATGGGAACGCCGACCGCATTGCCATATTCGGTCCAGGAACCGTCATAGTTGCGGACGTCGTAACCGAGTATCTTCTTCAAGGCGAACCAGGTGTGGCTGGAGCGCTCGCCGATACGGCAATAGGTGATGACCGGGGCGGAGCCGTCGATGCCCTTTTCCGCATAGATCGCCTTGATCTCGTCTGCGGATTTGAAGGTGCCGTCCTTGTTGACGATGGTGCCCCACGGCACGTTGACAGCGCCGGGAATATGGCCCGCGCGCACTGACAATTCCTTGACGCCATCGGGTGCGAAAATCTTGCCGGAATATTCATCCGCCGAGCGAATATCGACCAGCTTGATATTATGTTTGCCTTCGGCCACGGCGACCACGTCAACAAACCGCGCCCGCACCGAGGTGTCCGGTTCGCCAAGTTTCAGTTTCGTTTCGGCCGTTGCGGGTGCCGATGTGTCGAAAGGCAGGCCCTGCGCTTCCCAGAGCTTACGGCCACCATCCAGCAGCTTCACCCGGTCGCCAAGGCCATAGGTTTCAAAAATCCACGCGCCCCAGGCGGCGAACCAGTTATTGTTGTCGCCATAAAGAACGATCGTCGTATCGTCACTGACACCGGCCTTTTGCAGCAGGGACTGGAAATTTTCCCGCGCGGCAATGTCGCGCCGTTCCTTGTCAACGAGATCCGTATGCCAGTTGAGGTTCACCGCGCCGGGAATATGCCCGCGCTCGTAGACGCCCGTATCGACGCTGACTTCGAAAACCCGAACCTTCGGATTGTCGAGATTTTCCTTCAGCCAATCGGCCGTCACCAGCGCGTCCGATGCGCCGGCAGCAGACAGCGATACCGTCGACAACAACAATCCGCCGAGAGCCGACGCTACAGACTTGATCCTGGACATTCCCTTACCCCTTCCTGATTTGATGACCATTGAAAGGTCGCAACAAAATCGTCCGGAGCGAAGAAACTGTTTTTCATATTTTCTGTAGAAAATAAATGCAGTCACTCAAAACAATCAAAAGATGAGATTCGAAATTTTCTTCGGATAAAACCGCCATAAAACTCTCAAAAGTTGTATACCGCTGAAAGCAGGACTGAACTGGAACACATCCCTTCATGAGCCGACAGATTATGGTGCGCTGGCGTCCCCCTGAAGATGCCCGCCGCGAACCACGGGCAATCCCCGTATTCTCGATCTGGCCGCAGGCGATTGGGAGCCCGCACCCGTTTTCAGGCGTGCCAGCAGGTCATATCCCTCCGCCCACCTTCCAAAACCGGCAGCGATATTGATATGCCCTGCCGGGCCAAGATTGACGAGATCGCTTCCCCAGCTGGCAGCCGTATATGCCAGGTCTTCCGGGCTCATATAGGGGTCGTTCATACTGCCGACGACGAGACTGGGGAAAGCAAGCGGCGCCAGAGGAAAGGCTCCGAACCGAACGATACAGGGATGCATCGCTTCCACCCTGTCCAGATGAGCCGGTGCGACAAGAAGCGCACCTCTGATTTTTGCCGCCGCCGGCCGGGAGGCCATATTCGCGACTAGCACGCAACCGAGGCTGTGCGCGACGATATAGGCGCTGTCGACAGAGGCAAGCGCTGCTTCAAGACGGCCGAGCCAGTCCTCGAGAACCGGGCATTGCCAGTCATCCTGATCTACCAGTTGCGCTGCGGGATCATCCAGCAGCCAGTGCCGCTGCCAATGCCCCTCATCCGAACCGTTCAGTCCGGGAACAATCAAGGTGGTACACATGCCTGCTCCGTGGTTGCGGGTGGTCCGTGCAAAGCATGATGATTTTTACGATTCCAGTCGAATGCTCGCTTGCTCACCTTTCTGGATCAAAGAAAAAATCGATCTGAAGAAATTCGATACAGAAGAAAATGCGTTCTCAACCGCCGATAAATCCCTGTTCGGGCGGAATCATTTACTCACATTTTTTACATAGAAAATATGTGCAATATATTCCCTTCCTGCGGAAAGCTTTTCCTCCGACGCACATCAAATGAGACACCGCTGCTTGGCCCATCCGCCGTCGCTTTGTCATTCTCGCACCGCGACATGAATCGAAAATTCAGGCGGATAATGTGAGCAGCACGAGCGAATTTCTCTGGTACATCCCCAATGACGTCAAACCCGGCCACAGGGGCGATGCCGTCAGCGACAACCATAACAGCCTCGATACGTTGAGCAGCCACGCAAAGGCGCTGGAAAATCATGGCTGGAAAGGCGCGCTGATCGGCACCGGCTGGGGCCGGCCCGACACATTCACGGTGGCGGCCGCCCTTGCGGCGCGCACCACCACCTTCGAGCCGCTGATCGCCATCCGCCCCGGCTACTGGAAACCGGCCAATCTCGCATCCGCCGCCGCCACGCTCGATCAACTCTCGGGTGGCCGGGTACGGATCAATGTCGTCTCGGGTCGCGACGAGCTTGCCGCCTATGGCGATGAAGAAGGTGATCAGGCGCAGCGTTATGCGCGCACGAAAGAGTTCATGCGGCTGGTGCGGCGGCTCTGGACGGAAGAAAATGTCACCTTCGACGGGGATCATTTCCGCGTCAAGAATTCGACTGTCCTGCCGCGTATCGCCGCACGCGACGGCCGGCCGCATCCCAAACTTTATTTCGGCGGCGCATCCGAAGCGGCCGAGCAGGTCGCCGCAACCGAGGCCGATGTACAATTGTTCTGGGGCGAGCCACTCGCCGGTGTGGGCGAACGGATAGAAAGGCTCAGGCATTTCAGTGAAACGCTTGGCCGTGACTTACCACCGCTGCAATTCGGCCTGCGGATCACCACGCTGGTACGTGAAACGACGGCAGAAGCATGGCGCGACGCGGAAGCGAAGGTTGCCGAGATGGCGGCGAACAACGGAGCGCGCTGGAACGATCATCTGCAAGGCGTGGCAATCGGCCAACGCAGGCTGCTGGATCTGCACCGTCAGGGCGATGTTCTGGACGATAATCTTTACACCGCACCGGGCAAGTTCGGCGGCGGCGGTGCGGCAACCACATGGCTGGTGGGTTCGGCGGAAGATGTCGCGGCGTCACTGCGTAAATACCGCGCGCTTGGCATCACCCATTTCGTGCTTTCCGACACGCCCTATCTGCAGGAGATCGAGCGGCAGGGCGACAGGCTGTTGCCGCTGTTGCGGGATTGATGCCGAGACGATGCCGGGCGATCCTGCAAAGGCAAGGCCGCCCGGCGTTTTCATCGATCAGCCGCCCGCCGCCTTGATGCTCTGACGGCCGAGAATTGTGCGGATCATGTGGCTTTGTGGCGCATGCGCCCTTGCCGTGATGGCATCGCGATGATGGCGTTCGAGATTATAATCCCGGCGCAGGCCGCGATTACCGCCAAGTTCCAGCGCCAGATCCGTCACCGCCACCGCATTGTCGATCACCACATGGCGAACGGCGAGCGCATCGGTTCCTACCCTTTCGCCAGCGTCGATATCGCGGGCGACGGAGAGAAGTAGACGCCGGTTTGCAGCAAGAAGCACTTCGATCTGGCCGAGACCTTCCTGAATACGGGGAATGGAGGAGAGCGGCGCACCAAGGCTTGCCGGGACATGGCCATTCAGATGGCGCAGGAGATCGTCACGCGCCGAAAGCGCAACACCGTGATAGACGGAAGCCAGCAGCGCGAAGAAATTATAGCCGTCTGCCTCATCGCGCCGCAAGGGCTCATCCGCCGGCTGTTCGGCAACGATATCGGCAAGCGTCACCCTTACCTCCTTCAGCACCAGGTCATGGCTTGCGGTGGCATACATGCCGGTCGCTTCCCATGCCTTTTCCTGGGTGATGCCCGGCGCATCCAGTGGTACCAGAAGCTGGATCAGGCGCGGCGCCTCTTCCGTCGTTACCGCAAGCACGATCGCCCATTTCAGACCCGGCAGGCCGGTGACGAAACTCTTGCGACCATTGACAATCCAGACATCGCCCTCGATCCGCGCCGTCGTTTCCGGCAGGCCGCCATGGGCCGGCGAACCGACCCCCGGCTCCGCCTGCGCATTGTTCAAAAGCGCCGGTTCCCTGCTATTGGCGGCCAGCACCCTTGAAGCAAGTGCTAGCGGCCACTTGCCGCGCCGTATCGCGGCATGAACGCTGTAATGCATGGCGAGAATGAGGGCGGTGGACGGATCGCCCCTGGCAATGGTCGCAATGACGGCATGGGCCGTCTCCATGCCCTCGCCCCAGCCGCCATCCTTTTCAGCCGTGACGAGACCCAGCAGGCCGGACTTGAAAAGCGCCTCGAAATTGCCGGCGGCGAATTCGCCGCTTTTGTCATGGTCCGCCGCCGTCAGGCTGAAATCGTCGGCCAGCGCAGTTGCGACGGCAACGGGGCTGGATTGCTGTTCCGGCGGGCGCGGAACGGCGGATAACGCACCACTCATGCCACCGCCCTTTCACTTGCCGTCACGAAACGATCGTCAATCCATTCGCCGAGATCGAAGTCGTTTTCAAGAAAACCCCATTGATGCAGGAAATCCTTGTAGTGACCGACAGCGGCGACAAGGTCCGCATCAAGGCCAAGGCCGAGATGGCGGTGGACCTCCGGCCCGTTGGCGACCAGAACCTGTTCTTCCGTCGCGCCGGCCTCACGGGCAATAAAACGACGCGTTTCTTCCGGATGCTGCTCCGCCCAGAGCGAGGCTTTGCCGATGGCGGCAACCAGCCGCTCCACCAGATCGGGGCGCTCATCGGCAAGCCGCCCATCAACCGTTAGCACCCGGGGCGAACCGGAATTGATGCGTATCTTCGGATCGGCGTGAAAACCGAATTCCACCACCTGCACCGCACCGATCAGATTGGCGGCAGCAATACCCGCCGTTCCCTTGACGAAGATCGCGTCGACCTCACCCCGCAGCAGCGCGATGATCTCCCCACCGAAAGACTGCCGGCGCTTCAGCCCGAAAAGCGACGGTCCTTCCTGCGAGGCCAGCACCGAATCCGTGATGACGATATCCGTCAGTTCGACATCCTCTACCGTCAGCCCTTCCAGCGAAAGCGCCGAGACGATCCCCTTCAGCGCCGTCGCCCGCATGAAATCGACAATGCCTTCCGGCCTGCGCGGCACGCCGAAACGGCGACCGGCAAGATCGGCAACAGAGCGGATACCGGTCTCCGGCAGGGTGATGATTGCCTGAAACTCATCCGTCCAGGTAATGCCGACAAGGCGTGTATTGCGCCCTTCCGAACGGGCGCGGATGGGCGGCACATTGCCGCCGTGACGGAAGGACCATTCCAGCGTGTGGTTGAAATGACTCTGACGCACGGAACGGTCAGGCGAATCGATGATGGATTTCAGCGATATGCCGACCTCCTCGAAGGTCTGCCCGAGATAACCGAGCTGGGCCGCCAGTCCCACGGGCGTGGGCACCGGGCAGCGTGTGTACCAGATTTCAGAAAGTGACGTGCTCATGGCTTTGTCCTCGATGAAAGGGAAAAGTCCCGGCCCGCAGCAAAGGGGGCCGGGTCTGGTGAAACGATCAGGATGCGGCGATATGCGCGAAGGCGAGGCTTCCCGCCACACCTTCGGCGCCGATGGTGTGATCGGCGATACGCTTGTTGAAGATGGTAATTTCTGGTGCTGCGACGATGTCGATTGCAGGCACGTCTTCAACGAGAATCTGCTGGATTTCCTTCCATTGCGCGACGCGCTTGTCCGGATCGATCTCGACGGCGGCGGCTTCGAGAAGCGCATCCACCTTCGGATTGCTGTAGGCCGCGCCATTGGAGAAAGGCACGCCCTTCTTGAAGTTCTTCGACCAATAAAGCCGCTGCACGCCGACGGTCGGATCGAAGAGATTGCTCATGCCCTCATAGGCAAAATCGAAATCGCGATCCGTGTAGATGCGCTTGGTATAGGTGGCGAAATCCTGCGTGCGCACTGTCACATCGACGCCGACTTTCGCCAGCGCCTGGCGAATATAATCCGCACCGCGCGGATAGGCTTCGGTGCTCGGCACATAATCCAGATTGAGCTTGAAACGGATGCCATCCGCACCGCGCTTGTATCCGGCCTCATCGAGAAGCGCTTCGGCGGCCTTCAGATCGATCGGGTAGGTCTTCAGATCATCCACGAACCATTTCGTCAGCTTGGGATTGATCGGCCCGGTGATGGTTGCGCCGTAACCGTAATTAACGGTGTTGAAGATGACGTTGCGGTCGATCACATGCGCAAAGGCGCGACGGACGCGCACATCCTTGAACACATCCTTTTCGAGATTGAACTCCACGCGGCTGACGGAATTCGAATATTGATAGCCGTTTGTCTCAAAACCGAGGCTCGGAAGCTCTTTCAGCCGGTCGAGATCGCTATAGGCGACCGGCGTGCTGGGGGCGAGATCGATCTCGCCGGTTTCGATGGCAATCGCGCGGGCGGAAGCGTCAGGAATGAAGCGGACGATCAGCTTGTCGAGATAGGGGCGCGGCGCATCCCAATAATCGGCATTGCGCTCGAAAACGATATGGCTGCCGCGCACCCACTCCTTGAACTTGAACGGGCCGGTTCCGATGGGGGCGAGATTGACCGGGTTTTCGGTGACTTTCGTGCCTTCATAGAGATGTTTCGGCACGATGGGTGTTTCGGCGGCGGCGAGCGCCGTTATCAGGTATGGCGCTGGTTTGGAAAGAACCAGAACCGCCGTCAACTCATCAGGCGTCTCGACGCTTGTGAGGTTCAGGAATGTATTACGGCCGCGCGGATGCACTTCCTTGATGGTATTGATGGAGAAAGCCACATCGGCTGATGTAAACGGCTTGCCGTCATGCCACTTTACGCCAGGCCTCAGCTTGAAGGTGTAGCGCAGGCCATCTGCGCTCACATCCCATGATTTGGCCAACAGCGGCTTGGGATTGAGATCGAAATCATAGGTCAGCAGACCTTCGGTCACCTTTGGCGATATATAGACGGAATTATAGGCCGTATGCGCGATCGTCGTCAGCACCGGCGGTTCCGATGAGATGAGCAGGGTGGCCGTGCCGCCACTTGCCGGCTCCGCCGCGCGGAGCTTCAGCCCCGGCAAAGACACCACGCCAAGCGCCACCGAGGCCAGCAGGAAACTTCGCCGCGTCGTCTGGTTGAAAATAGTCATGCGATACCCTCTCCTTGATTGAACCGGCAAAAAACCGGCAAACTGAACGGTCGCGCTTAGGAAGAAGTTTGTTCCGCAGAGGAGAGTGAGTTTGGCATGAAGAACCAACCATTCTCATAATTAGGAATTATCTTTTCTTTATTGCGCATATTTCCGTAAATTTCAGAAAATAATTCTATTACTCTTTGACAAATTCCATAAAATTAGTCAACTAATGCTCACGCCATTCGAGGCTGATTTTATGTTTCCCACGCTTACGGACTGGAGCCGATGTCGAATTCGAAACGGATTTTATCGCAGGCAAGACGGGTGGCCATTCAGGCCATTCCGACGGTTCTCGGTATCGTCATCCTGAACTTCTTCCTGCTGCAGCTGGCGCCCGGCGATGCCGCCGATGTCCTGGCAGCGGAAGCGGGTTCGGCAACCGTCGAGACCATGGCGGAAATCCGCTCCCGCTTTGGACTGGATTTGCCGGTTCTGCATCAGCTGATGAACTATCTCGGCAATCTGGCCCAGTTCAGCCTTGGTTTTTCGCCGCGATACGGCATGCCGGTGGCAGACCTTATCGGCCAGCGCCTGCCCGGCACGCTTGCGCTGATGGGCGCAGCCCTTGGTATCGCGATCTTCGTCGGCGTGTTCCTCGGCTCCATCATGGCGCTTTTCTCCGGCAAGCTGCCGGACCGGATCATTTCGATTGGCTCACTGATCTTTTATTCCGTACCGGGTTTCTGGATCGGCCTGATGCTGATCCTGACCTTTTCGGTCAAGCTCGGCTGGCTTCCGTCCGGCGGTGACAGCACTATCGGCAGCAGCCTTACCGGCTTTTCAGCCTTTCTCGACAGGCTGCGCTACATCGTGCTCCCTGCCCTGTCGCTGGCTCTCTATTTTCTGGCCATATATGCCCGCCTCACCCGCGCGGCGATGCTGGAGGTGAAATCCCAGGACTATGTGCGCACGGCGCGTGCCAAAGGCGTTTCGCCGATCAGGCTCACCACACGCCACATCCTGCGCAACGCGCTCATCCCCATCACCACCATGGCCGGCATGCATATTGGTGGCCTGCTCGGCGGCGCCGTCGTGGTTGAAACCGTCTTCAGCTGGCCGGGCCTTGGCCGCCTCGCCTTCGAAGCCGTCATGGCGCGGGACTTCAGCGTGCTGCTCGGCATTCTGCTTCTCTCCTCCCTCGTCGTCATCATCGTCAATGCAGCCGTAGACCTGTTGCAGGCATGGCTTGACCCCCGCATCGGAGAAAGCCGATGAATTCCTCCCACACGACAGCGGTTCTCAACACGGCCGAACTTGGCGCTGAAGAGACCAATCCCAAACCGAAAAAGCCGGAAGAAAAGGCCTGGCCCTATATTCATGCGCCGGATGCGCTTTCGGCCCGCTCCGTCTCCGTGCCGCGACGTGGACTGCGGCGCGAACTGAAAATCTTCCTCACCAATCCCAATGCCATCGTCGGGTTGCTGTTTCTCGCCACCGTCATCGTCACCGCACTGATCGCCCCGTTGATCTATCCCGGCGATCCCCTGGAAATGGTGGCCCGCCCGTTCCTGTGGCCGGGCCAGAACGCGGCCTATCCGCTCGGCACTGACTCCATGGGCCGGGATGTTCTGGCCGGCATCGTGCATGGCGCGCGCATTTCGCTCACCGTCGGTGTCGTGGCAACGCTGATCGGCCTCACCATCGGCATCGCGGTTGGCGCCTTCGCCGGTTATTTTGGTGGCGTCATTGATGATATCCTCGTCAAGCTGATCGAAATCTTCCAGACCTTGCCGAATTTCGTGCTCTTGGTGGTGCTGGTCGCCATCGCCCAGCCGTCTGTCACCACGGTCACGTCAGCCATCGGCATCATCACCTGGCCGCTCGTTGCGCGTCTTACCCGTGCGGAATTCCGCGCCATCCGCGAAAAGGATTATGTGCTCGCCGCCCGCAGCCTGGGTTATGGTCATGCCCGCATCGTGTTTCAGGAAATCCTGCCCAATGCGCTGCCACCGATCATCGTCACCTCATCCGTCATGGTGGCGGGGGCGATCCTCATGGAGGCAGCGCTGTCCTTCATGGGGCTTGGCGATCCCAACCGTGTCTCCTGGGGTTCGATGATCGGTTCCGGCCGTGATGTCATCCGCACGGCGTGGTATCTGACCGCCCTTCCCGGCCTTGCCATCGTCTTCACCGTCATTTCGCTGAACCTCATCAGCGATGGCCTCAACGATGCGCTCAACCCCCGTTTTTCGGAGGAACGCCGATGAGCAAACTGATCGAAGTCCATGATCTCTCCGTCAGCTTCGGTTCAACCCAGCCGGTCAAAGGCGTCAGTTTCGATGTCAGCCCCGGCGAAATGCTGGCGATCGTCGGCGAAAGCGGCTCCGGCAAATCCCTGACGGCGCTTGGCCTGATCGGCCTCCTGCCCTCCCACGCCAAGACCGGCGGCCGGGTTCTGCTCGAGGGCCGCGATCTGCTGCCGCTTTCCGAGCGGCAATGGCGCGGCATTCGCGGCCGGGATATCGGCATGATCTTTCAGGAGCCGATGACCTCGCTCAACCCCGTGCTGACGGTCGGCGAACAGATCATCGAGGTGCTGCGCATCCATGAGAAGATCGACCGGCATCAGGCGCGCAAACGCGCCATCGAACTGCTGGACCTCGTCAACATTCCCGATGCCGGCCGCCGGGTGGATGATTATCCGCACCAGCTTTCCGGCGGCATGCGCCAGCGTGTGATGATCGCCATCGGCGTTGCCTGCAATCCGAAACTCCTGATCGCCGACGAGGCGACGACGGCTCTTGACGTGACGATACAGGCGCAGATCCTGCAACTGCTCGACAATCTGCGCCGCGATCTCAACATGGCGGTCATCCTCATCACCCACGATCTCGGCATCGTGGCGCAATGGGCAGACCGGGTGATGGTCATGTATGCCGGCCGCAAGGTGGAGGAGGGATTGCCGGAACCGGTTTTCTCCAACCCCTACCATCCCTATACGCGCGGCCTGCTTGCCGCCTCGCCGCGCGCGGAAGACGGCCAGCATTATCGCGACGGGCCGCTCATCGAGATTCCCGGCTCCATCGTTTCCGCCACGGGGGAACGCGGTTGCGCCTTCCGGCCGCGCTGTCCGAGCGCCCGTGGTTTCTGCGGGCAGTTCGTGCCGCCGCTAAGGCCGATTTCGGAAGGCCGCTACGCCGCCTGCCCCTTCGTTGCTCCCACATCCCAGGAGGTGTCCGATGACGCTCTTGTCAGTGCATAGTCTTTCCACCCACTATACCGGCGGACGCGGCACCGTGCGCGCCGTCGATGACGTCTCGCTCGATATCGAGGCGGGCGAAACCGTGGCATTGGTGGGCGAATCCGGCTGTGGCAAATCCTCGCTCGGCAAGTCTCTGATGCGTCTGGTCGAGCCGTCTTCCGGCAGGATCACCTTCAAGGGCGCCGATGTGACGGCAATGACGCCTTCGCAGCTGCGCGGCATACGCCGCCGCATCCAGATGATCTTTCAGGATCCTTTCGCCTCGCTCAATCCGCGACAGACGGTGCGCACCATCCTTACCGGGCCGCTGAAAGTGCACGGCATCGGCGACCGGACGCGCCAGCGGGAGATTGTTGAAGCCATCGTCGCGCAGGTCGGCCTGCCCACGGATTCGCTCGACCGTTATCCGCATGAATTTTCCGGCGGTCAGCGCCAGCGCATCGGCATTGCCCGCGCACTGGTTCTGGAACCGGAACTGGTGGTCTGCGACGAGCCGGTCTCGGCGCTCGATCTTTCGATACAGGCGCAGATCCTCAATCTTCTGGTGGAGATGAAAAAGCGGCTTTCGCTGTCCTATCTCTTCGTCTCCCACGATCTTTCCGTGGTGCGTTATTTCTCCGACCGCGTGCTGGTCATGTATCTCGGCAAGATCGTCGAAAGCGCCCCGACATCGGAACTCTGGGCTTCTCCGAAGCATCCTTATACTCGCGCCCTTCTCGCTGCCGTTCCCGATCCCGCCCGCCGCAAGCAGGCGGCACCGATTTCCGGCGATCTGCCGAGCCCGCACGATCCGCCATCCGGCTGCCGGTTTCACACACGCTGCCCGCTCGCCACCGATCTCTGTCGCGAAAAAGCGCCGGATTACACCCTTTTCGGCAAAAACCACGCCGTGGCCTGCCACCATGCCCAATAACTTAAAGGAGCAACCATAATGGTCGACTATCGCTATCTCGGACGCAGCGCGCTGAAAGTTTCACCGCTGAGCCTCGGCACGATGATGTTCGGAGGCCCGACACCGGATGACGTGGCCTTCCGCATCATCGACAAGGCACGCGAACAGGGCATCAACTTCATCGACACCGCCGATGTCTATCACGACGGCAAGTCGGAAGAGGTCGTTGGCCGCGGCATCAAGTCCACGCGCGATCACTGGGTTCTGGCGACGAAATTCGTCAATTCCCATACCAAGGGCCCGAACGTTGGCGGCCATTCTCGCAAATGGGTGATCGAGACCGTCGAGAATTCGCTGCGCCGCCTCAACACTGACTATATCGACATCCTCTATTTCCACCGCGCCGTCTTCGATGCGCCGCTGGAGGAGCCGGTGCGCGCCATCGCCGATCTCATCCGCGCCGGCAAGCTGCGCTATTTCGGCGTGTCGAACTTCCGCGGCTGGCGCATCGCTGAAATTTCGCATCTGGCCGATCAGCTTGGCATCGACCGGCCGGTTGCCAGCCAGCCGCTCTACAACATCGTCAACCGCACGGCCGAAGCCGAGCAGCTGCCGGCGGCCAATCATTATGGCCTTGGTGTCGTCTCCTATTCGCCGCTCGCACGCGGCGTACTGACCGGCAAATATCAGCCGGGCGAACAGCCGGGTGCCGATACCCGCGTTGGCCGGGGCGACAAGCGCGTTCTGGAAACGGAATGGCGTCCGGAATCGGTTGAAATCGCCCAGAAGGTCGCGGCCCATGCCGCTTCAAAGGGCGTTTCGGCGGCGGATTTCGCACTCGCCTGGGTGCTGAACAACAAGTTCATCACCGCCGCCATCACCGGCCCGCGCACCGAAGAGCACTGGAATGGCTATATCCGCGCCCTCGATGTGAAAATCGATGCCGAAGATGAAGCACTGGTCGACAGCCTTGTGACGACAGGCCATCCCTCGACACCCGGTTTCAACGATCCGAGCCATCCCGTCGAAGGCCGCGTGCCGCGCAATCTCGAGGCCGCACACCGCCCGGCGCTCAAGCCGCGCGCGGTCGCCTGATCGCCCAGACGAACATGCCTGCGGCGCGATTGTGCCGCAGGCTATCACATCCGCTCACGGGAAAACCGCAATGTCCAATCCGAAACCACAGACAACCACCACCAATAATTCCGGCGTGCCGAGCCGTGACGAAATCCTGGCCCGGGCAAAGGACATTGCGGCTATCGCGGGCCGGGATGCCGCCCGCCGCGAGCGCCAGCGGGAACTGCCCTTCGATATCTTCGCCCTTATCAAGGAGGCAAAGATCGGCACGCTGCGTGTCCCCGAAGCCAAGGGCGGACCGGGCGGCTCGATTGCCGACTATATCGAAGTGCTGATGATCCTCGGCGAAGCCGACAGCAATATTCCGCACGCGCTTCGCAGCCATTTCAATTTCACCGAAAATCTCGCCCTTGCACCCATCGAGCTGGAGGACCGGCGGCATCTTGAACAGGTCCTTGCCGGCAAGCTCTTTGCGGGCGCCAGCACCGAGCAGGGCACCAAACGCCCCGGCGAAATCACCACGCGGCTGAGTGCCGATGGCGATCGCTACCGGCTGAACGGCCGCAAATGGTATGCGACCGGCACCGCCTTTGCCGATTTCGGCACCTTCAGCGCCATTGGCGATGACGAGCAGCCGATCGGCGTGCTCATTCCGCTTGATCGTACCGGCATCACCATTCTCGACGACTGGGACAGCATGGGCCAGCGCATGACGGCAAGCGGCGGTGTGCTGCTTGAAAATGTCGAGGTGCTGCCGCATGAGCTGACGACCCGCAAGCTCGGCACCCAGATCGGCCGCCACAGCTCGGCCATGCGGCAGTTGCATCTCGCCGCATCGGCCGCCGGCGCGGTTCAGGGGGCGCTCAACGATGGTGTGGAATATGTTCTGCGCCAGGCGCGCACCACACTTCACAGCACTGCGGAAACCGCCAATCAGGATCCCTTCGTGCAGAAGATGCTGGGTGAAATCAGTGCCGGCGCTTTCGCCGTCAAGACACTCATCCGCGAAGCGGCCAGAACGCTCGACCGAACGGCTGCCGCCTTCGCGAATGGTGACGAAGAGGCCATTGAGGCAGCCCTGCTGGAAGGCTCGCTTGCCACCGCCCGCACCCAGATCATCGCCTCGCAGCTTTCGCTGACCGTCGCCACCAACCTCTATGAGCTCGGCGGCGGCTCGGCGACATCGAGCGACCGCAATTTCGACCGCCACTGGCGCAACATCCGCACGGTCTACAATCACAATCCGCTTGCCCATAAGGCGCGGGTGATTGGTGACTATTACCTCAATGGCACCACAACGCATCTCAGGGAAGGCCGGGTGTTCTGATCATGCGGAAGATGCAGGCGGCAAAGGAGGAACAGCAATGAGAACGGAGTTTGTCGCTCCCGCCGCGAGCCGGGCAGCTTTTCGCCTGCCCACACTTTCCAGGCTGCCGCCGCTGACCGCCTTGCGCGCCTTTGTCGTGGCCGCCCGCCATGCGAGCTTCTCGCGGGCGGCGGAGGAACTGCATGTCTCCACCGCCGCCATCGGCCAACAGGTCCGTATTCTCGAAACCCATCTCGGCCAGCCGCTTTTCAGCCGCCAGCGCGGCGAATTGCTGCTGACGGATGCCGGCAGCGCGCTTTATCCCGGCCTTGCCGATGCTTTCGAGACCATGATCGGCAGTCTTTCCGACCTTATGGTTTCGAACGCCCGACCGCAGTTGAAGGTTCTGGCGGAGGGTTGCTTTGCCGCCCGCTGGCTGGCGCCGCGGCTGGGCAGCATCGTTCCGGCGCTTGGAGACGTCGAGCTTTCGATCGAATCCATCGAGGGTGAAACCGTCGATCTCACCCATTTTGATGCCGATTGCGCCATCGTCGCCACCCACGCGCAAATTCCGGGCTTTCTTCACGAGCCGCTTTTCGCCGATACCGTTAGCGCTGTCTGCACTCCCGAGTTCGCAGCCCGCCATGAGCTTGCAGACGGACCGGAGCAGTTGCGGGATCTCGGTTTCGCGATGTTGCGTGGCAATGGCCTGGACGCCGCCTTCGAATGGGCGAACTGGCTGCGCGCCTGCCGCATTCCACTCCGACTTTCGGCGACCGGCCCACGTTTTTCACGCCAGACGGCGCTGATAGAAGCAATCTTATCCGGCCATGGCATCGGCCTCGCGCGCCACTCGCTGATTTCGGAAGAGCTGAAAAACGGCCGCCTGATCGCCCCCTTTGGATCACCGCAGCCGACTGCGAGCCGTTACCACCTGCTGACCAGTCCTGACAGGCGGCGGCTGCCTGAGGTCGCATCTCTACTCGCTTTGTTGCGCGAGGATATACGCTCCCTCGAAGCCGCCGCGTAAAGCATTTCCGCTTTTCTCCGAAACGCGAAACCGCTTTACCTCTTTTTCCGCATTTTCCGGACGTAAAACCGCTACGCACTTTTACTGGAAATGCTCTAACACGCCCGTCCCGCCTCAGGCGCGTTCCCTTTGCAACTCTCTGGCCGTGTAGATATTGTCCGGCCGTGGCAGGCCATAATGGTCGCGCAGCGTATCGCCTTCGTAATCCTCACGGAACAGGCCACGGCGTTTCAGGATCGGCACCACCTCATCCACGAAGATATCGAACCCGCCATTCAGCCATGGCGGCATGATGTTGAAACCATCGGCGGCGCCCTCGCGGAACCAGGTCTCTATCCAGTCCGCCACCTGCTCCGGTGTTCCGGAAATCACCTTGTGGCCGCGCCCGCCGGCAAGCCGGTGCAGCAATTGCCGGATCGTCGGGTTTTCCCGGTCTATGACATCGAGGACCAGCTGATGGCGGCTGCTATCCGCCTGCGCGCGTGTCGCTTCGACGGCCTCTATTGGCAGCGGCTGGTCAAGATCGGCCGATGACAGGTCTATGCCTGTGATGCGCTGCAATTGCCCGAGCGAAAAGGCCGGCTGGATGAGATCGTTGAAGGAGGCCTCAAGTTTGCGCGCCTCCTCCTCGGTTGGTGCAATAAAGGGGCTGATGCCAGGCAGGATTTTAACATGGGCGGGATTGCGACCTGCAGCCGCAACACGTCTCTTGATGTCAGAATAAAAAGACCGCGCACTCTCCAGAGTCTGATGCGCGGTAAAGATTGCCTCAGCATAGTGAGCCGCGAAACCACGGCCCTCCTCCGAGGAGCCTGCCTGCACATAGACCGGCCGGCCCTGGGGTGAACGCGGCACGTTGAGCGCGCCCCGCACCCGATAAAATTCGCCATCGTGATTGGCGGGGTGGATGCGGTCTGTGTCGGCAAACAGACCATTTTCCTTGTCGGCGACGATGGCATCGTCTTCCCAGCTGTCCCAGAGCTTCGTCACCACATCGACGAACTCGATGGCCTGACGGTAACGGTCGGCATGCGGTGGATGCTTCTGGAGATTGAAGTTGCCGGCCGCCGCATCCGCCGAAGTCGTGACGATGTTCCAGCCAACCCGGCCGCCGCTGATATGATCGACGGAAGCAAACAGCCGCGCGAGATTGTAGGGCTCGTAATAGGTGGTGGAGGCCGTGGCGATGAAACCGATCTTTTCGGTGACGGCAGCGAGGGCCGCCAGCATGGTGATCGGCTCCAGCCGGTGGCGGGCGGCATAGCGGATATTGGCATCCAGCACCGGCGCATCGGCAAAGAAAATGGCATCCAGTTTCGCCGCTTCGGCCTTGCGGGCGATATCCTGATAGAGCTTTATATCGGTGACGCGATGCGGCTCCGAATCCGGATGCCGCCATGCCGCCTCATGATGTCCGCCCGGATAGATGAAGGCATTGAGAACCAGCTTTTCGGATTTTCTGCTCATGGAAGTAACCTCTTATTCGCTCTGATGCGGGTTAAAACCGAAGGAGGCTCACGCCTCCTTCGTCACCCAGGCTTTGGCGAGATTGCCGCTCAGCCCCTCTGCGCCGGTCGCATAGTCCTTGATGCGCACGCTGCCGACGACTGGCTGGATGGGAGAGACGAGATTGATGACGGGAAGATCCCTGGCGACAACGGCCTGAAATTCCTTGAAGAAGGCCGCGCGCTTTTCGATATCCGGCTCCACTGCCGCCGCTTCCAGCAGCCGGTCCACTTCCGGATTGGCGTAATGGCTGGCATTGGAGAACGGCAGGCCGATCTTGAAGTTCTTGCTCCAGTAGACGCGCTGCACACCGGCTGTGGGATCGAAGGTGTTGGAGAGGGATTCCACCGAAAGGTCCCAGGCGCGGTCGGTATAGACAACCTTCACATAGGTGCCGAAATCGAATTTCTGGATATCCGCCTCGATGCCGATTTTCGACAGCGCCTGCGCGATGAAATCCGAATAGGTCTGCGGATTGAACGGGTTGGTGGTGACGCGGAGCTTGAAGCGCTTGCCGCCGTCCTTGCGCGGGAAACCGGCCTCATCCAGCAATTTCTCCGCCTGCGCGACGTCGAACTTGGCAAAACCGATATCGGCATTGTGGAATTTCGCAAGGCCGGGGCTAATCGGCGTCGGCGACGGCACGGCATAACCATAAAGCACGGTATCGATGAGCGCCGGAACATCGATGGCATGGGCGATGGCCTGCCTGACCTTCAATTCCCTAAGATATTCGTTCTCAAGGTTGATCACCAGCTGGTTCTGCTGGCCGGCATAGGCATAGATGCGGTCATCCACCTTCAGCGTCGGAATGGATTTCAGCCGTTCCAGATCGGCAAGCGCGACCGGGTTGGGGCCAATATCCCCTTCGCCGGTTTCCAGTGCGGCAGCACGGGCACCCGCATCGTTGATCAGGCGGATGATGACGCGGTCGAGATGAGGGCGCGGCGCATCCCAATAATCGGCATTTTTCTCCAGCAGGATATGACTGCCCGGCACCCATTCCTTCAGCACGAAGGGACCGCTGCCGATGATCTGGGCGGGCTTCGGATTATCTGTCGGCTTGAAGGTCTCGAAGATATGCTTCGGCACGATTGGCGATTCCGACGAGGCGAGCGCAGTAATCAGGCCCGGGGCGGGCTTGGAAAGCTTCACCTTCGCAACCAGCGGATCTGATATATCGACGCTTTCGACGTTCGAGAACGTCGCCCGGCCGCGCGGATGCGCCTCTTTCAGCCGAAGGATGGAAAATTCCACATCCGCCGATGTCACCGGTTTGCCGTCATGGAATTTCGCATTCGGCTGCAGATGGAAGACATATTCCAGCCCGTCGGCCGAAACGCTCCATTCCTTCGCAAGACTTGGCTGGGGCGACAGCTCGTAATCATAGGTCAAAAGCCCGTCATAAATTTTCGAACCGATGAACTGCGGGCCGCCCGCACTGGTATTGATGGCCACGAGCTGGGTTGGCTCAGGGAAATATACGATCTTCAGCGTGCCGCCCGAAACAGGCTCTTCGGCAGCGGCGAAAGAACCGCCCGGAAGCGCCACGAAAGCGCCGGCGGCAAGTGCAATCTTATGAAACTGGCGTCTGGAAATGGTCATGTCTGTCTCCGAAAAAATCCGATGCGCGGGAGCGGCAGCTCAATGCAGCTGCGGGAACCCGTGGCGCTCGGCGAGAATTTGCAAAATGCGTTTGGTGTCCTGAATGAAGTGCGTATCGCCCTTTGCCGCGGCGTCAGCGGGCGCCTGGCCGGCAAAGACGAACAGCGGCAGCGACTGATTTTCTTCACCCACGGCGGCGATGACCGCCTCACGCGGGCGCTGAAAACCGACGCGGCGGATATCGATCTGCCCCGCAAGGTCTGGAAAGGCGGCAAGCAGACCCTCGATCTGGTTACAATGCGGGCAGACGAAGCGGACACCCGGGTGCTTGGGGTCTTCAAAACCGGGGGCGATCAGAAAAAGTGTGTCCTTGGCCATGGCATCCATCATGTGAGGGTGAGATTTCCAGTTCACAGTGCAGGCAGCCAAAGCGTGGGTCCAGAAAGCAATTCTTGCTTTGAAACGAAGAATTGCTTTGCGCTAAATTATTGATAAAATTGATTTTTTTGAAATTTCAAATGCCGGCATCCCTGTTCCTGCCGGCCTGTTCCAAAAGCAATGTTTTTCCCGAAAATACCGTTATCACGCGACAGCGAAAAAAGGCCGGACAGCAATTTTCAGCAATAAAAAACCCGACAGAATTGCCGGGCTAGAGTTGATGAGGAAGATCGTAGACCGCTCTACCGTCATGCCGGGCTTGATCCGGCATCCAGCCACGGCGCGTCTGCGCCGTGAGAGGACTCTCTCGCGATCAAGGACTTGATCACGCTGGACCCCGGATCAAGTCCGGGGTGACGGAGTGGGGATGAACTCACATTTCAAAACGCTTACTCGCTTTTCCAGGCCGTCGACAAATCCCCATAGGCAATGTCGATGGTCGTGACGAGCGACTTCAGACTGGTATTGCGCAGAATGACGGTCGGCAAAGCGACGATGGAGAAATTCGGCAGGTCGTCGCCGGCGATTTTCTGGATGTCGTGGAATTGCGCCGCCCGCTTCGTTTCATCCACCTCGATGGCGGCCGCACGGAAAAGATCATCCACCTTGGGGTTATTGTAGTGGGCGGCATTGACGTAAGGCGCCGGGTTCTTGATGCCATCGGACCAGTAGAGACGCTGCACGCCCGCCGTCGGATCGAACAGCCGGCTGATGCCGTTCACCGTCAGGTCAAAACCGCGCTCGGTGTAAACGCGCTTGATGAAGGTGGCGAGATCGCCTTCGACGATGTCTACCTTCACGCCGAGTTTGCCGAAGGAAGAGCGCAGATATTCTGCTGTTTTGCGGAAGACGTCGGATGGCAGGAAGGCGAGTCGCAGCGAAAAACGGGTGCCATCAGCACCTCTCGGGTAACCAGCCTTGTCCAGCAATTCGTTCGCTTTGGCGAGATCGAAGGGATAAGTGAAAGGCTTTTCATCATTATAGGCGGTGAAGACGGCCGGGATGTTCGACCCGGCCGGTTTGGCCGTTCCGAAGAAGATGGCGTCGTTGATGAAATCGCGGTCGATGGCATGGGCCAAGGCGTGCCGGACTTCCTTTTTGGCGAGGATCGGATTTTCCAGATTGAACTCGAAGATGGCGGCATTGTTGAGATAGGCGTCCGTATAGACCTCCACCGCAAGCTTCGGATTTTGCCGCAGACGCTCGAGATCGCTGTAGGAAACGTCAGCGGTGTAATCCGCCTCCCCCGTTTCCACGGAGATGGTGGTGGAGGCCGCATCCGCAACGAAGCGCGCCACGAAACCATCGAGATAAGGCAGATCGGCCTGCCAGTAATGCGGGTTCTTCTTCAGCTTCACATAGCTGCCGCGTTTCCATTCCTCGAACACGAAGGGGCCGGTGCCGATGGGCGCATTGCCGTTCGGACTTTCATTGTAGTTTTCCGAAGCATAGGCATGGGCCGGCAGTATGGGTGTTTCGCCGCCCGTCAGCGCCCGCAGAAGGTAGGGTGCGGGTTTGGAAAGCACCACCACCGCCGTCAGCGGATCGGGCGTTTCGATATCGGCAATATTGGCAAAGGTGATGCGTCCGCGCGGGCCGACCTTCTTGAAGGCAAGCAGCGAAAATTTAACATCCTGCGCGGTGAAATCCTTGCCATCATGCCATTTTACGCCCTTGCGCAGTTTGAACGTGTGACGCAGCCCGTCTGCCGATGTTTCCCAGCTTTCGGCGAGAACCGGGTGCGGTTTGAACTCGCTGTCGAACCGCACCAGCCCTTCAAGGATTTTCGTGGAAATGGCGCGGGTGCGCGTATTGGAATCGGAAAGCGGCACCAGCGTCGTCGGCTCGCCGAGACCCGCAAGAGTAACGATCCCGCCCTTTTTCGGCGTTTCTGCCGCCAATGCGGGCAAGGACGGCAACAGCATGGCCCCGGCAAGCGCGGCACTCAGAAGCAATGTCTTACGTCTTGTAATATTCATGGATGTTTCCCTTTGTGAAATTGTTTTCAAATGTTCAGGCAGCCTTCAGCCGCGTCTCCACCAGGCGGGCAAACAGCGTGGCGCCAACCGGCAGGATGGCGTCATCGACGATGAAACCGGGATTGTGGGCAGGCACGGTGCCGGAATGGCCAAGGGTGAAAAATGCGCCGGGCGCATGTTTCAGGAGATCGGCGAAATCCTCGCTGCCCATGAAGCGGCCCGGCTCAGTGGAAACGCGCTCGTCTCCCAAAACCTCGCGGGCCACGCCGGCAACGATCTCCACGGACGCATCGTCATTGGTGAGAACCGAGAATATGTCGCGAATATCCACCTCGGCGGTCAGGCCATGGGCGGCGGCAAGGTGGTCGGAAATCGTGCGGATGCGCTCCCGGATGGTTTCGCGCACGCTGTCGGAAAAAGCCCGCACAGTTCCGGCAATCGAGGCCGTTTCGGGAATGACATTATACGCCGACCCCGCCTCGATGCGCGTGATCGACAGCACGGCGGGATCGGTCGGCGACACGTTGCGGCTAACGATCGTCTGCAAGGCCTGAATGAGTTCGCCCGTCGCCGGCACCGGATCGCGCGAGACATCGGGATGGGCGGCGTGGGCGCCCCTGCCCTTCAGTCGGATATCGAAGAAATCCGCTCCTGCCAGAATGGTGCCGGGCGAAACCTTGAGATGATTGGGCGCGGCATGGGTGGAATTATGCAGGCCATAAATCTCGTCGACAGGGAAATTCTTGAACAGCCCGTCGGCAATCATGGCGCGCGCGCCGCCAAGACCTTCCTCGGCGGGCTGGAAAATGAACACCACCGTGCCGGCGAAATCGCGGGTTTCCGCCAGATAACGGGCGGTGCCGAGCAGGATGGTAGTGTGCACATCATGTCCGCAACCGTGGAACTTGCCGGGATAGACCGACGAATAGGGCAGTCCGGTTTGCTCCGGCATCGGCAGGGCGTCCATATCGGCCCTGAGCCCGATGGACCGGTTACCCGCATGGCGGCCGCGCAGCACGCCGACCACGCCGGTCTTGCCATAACCGCGATGCACCTCGATGCCCCAGGAGGCGAGCTTTTCAGCGACGATGCCCGAGGTCCTTACCTCCTCGAAGCCGATTTCCGGATGCTGGTGCAGATCGTGGCGGATGGAGACGAGTTCGGGAACATAGGTCCCGATCCGGTCCAGAATTTTCGGTGCTGATGTTTTGACGGGATCGACGGCGATATTCACGGTATCTCCTCAGGGCAAAAAATATCGTTTTCGCAATCGGGCGATTGCGAAGGGGGTTAGCTTCGGAACTGGAAAATCAGGGCTGGAAAGGCGTCAGAGCCTTAGGCCAGCCTCCTTCATCAAGGGCAGAATGCGCTCGGCGAAGTAATCAAGGTCTTCACGGAAATCGTAGAAATTCAGCTGAACCCCATCGATCCCGGCCTTTTTTAAACCGACAAGCTGCTCGACCACCTGTTCCGGCGAACCGATGATTTCGATATTGCCGCCGAGATTGCGCCCCTGCTTGTGGTGCGCATCGCCGCGGCCGCGCCAGGCATGGGCGTCGCTGTCGTAATTATTGGTGGCGAAGGCGCGCGTGCCGGCCTGCGGTTTTCCAGCCTCGATGGCATCGGCATAAGCGATCGCCTCCTTTTCCGTGTCGCGGCTGACGATGATCGGATTGATGAGCGTCTTCACCTGCCGGCCATAGGCTTTGGCGCGGTTCTTGATGGTCGCGACATGATCGGGCAGCGTTTCCAGCGCGCTGTCTATATGCGCTCCGCCGGGTGAGGTGACGAAAACCAGATCGGAATGGCGGGCGGCAAAATCGATACCAGCGGGCGAACCCGTCGCCGTCACCAGCGGCGGGCGACCGAAGGCCGGCTTCGGCGTGATCCAGCCATTGTTGATCGCCCACGGGTTTAGTTTGCCTTCATAGGAGAAGTTCTCGGTTTCGCCCCATAGCCGGTGAAGCACATCGAACAATTCACCGGCCATATCGTAACGCCTGTCATGGTCGATCCGCTGCCAGCCGAACATTTCGTGCTCGATGGCGCGGTGGCCGGTGACGATGTTGATGCCCCAGCGCCCCTTGGCGATATGATCCAGCGTCGCGCCATATTTGGCGAGATGCAGCGGATGCAGGGGGCCATAAAGCACATGGATGGTGGAGATCAGCAGAATGCTCTTCGTCACCGCCGCCATGGCGCCGAGCGCGATGAAGCTGTCGAGTGAGGATTCGCCGTCATATCCGCCCTTGGGCAGCCATTGGGTGCGGCTGAAGGCGATTTCGAAACCAAGTTCCTCCGCGCGCTTCACCAGCTCGACATTGTAATCGAAGGTCCAGCTGTTGCTGGTCGGCAGGCTGGAGAAATTGATATCCTGCAGATTGAGGAACAGGCCGAGCATCAACGGCTGCTTCACCGCTCGGCTCAGCGGGCTGTCTTCGAAATCGGCGGGACTTTTCAGTTCAAGACCTTTCAGCTCCGAACCATCGGGCAAGGGAACAGTCAGCGCCATGTCTTTTCTTCCTCGGAATGATCGCCCTGCGGGGCGGCTGCGGCCAGCCGGGCGCGCAGGTAGCCTTCCACGCTGCGGGGCTGACGACCGGTAATATGGTCGATGGTATCGGTGACGGATGCCGCGAGACCGTCGCCGATGAGCTGTCCGAATTCGCTGATCGCTTTCTGTTCGAAGGCACCGATATGCGGCGGGAAGACGGAGGCAGCATTATGCGAAACGCCGACAGGCCGATGCAGGATACGGGCCGCGATGCGGGCGATCTCCAGCCCCGTCAGGGCTTCGCCGCCGGTCAGCACCAGGGGGCCGGCAAGCGCTGCGTCGGCAGTCAGCGCGTGAACCGCCACATCGGCGATATCGTCGGCATCGATGAAGGAGACGGCCGCATGACCGAAACGGGCGGGCACATCCTCGCCATTACGCAGCGCGGCGACAACGGGCTCCAGCGCCACCTGCATCCAGGCATTCGGCCGCAGCACCGTATGCGCTATGCCGGTTCTGGCGAGATACGCTTCCACCTCAGCATGGGCCGCACCCGAGATGGAGCGGGCGGCATTTTCAATGGTCCAATCGGAACCGGATATTTTCACGATCCGCGACGCACCGGCGGCAAGGGAAGCATCTATGACCGCCTTCTGGTCTGCCGCCAGCGTCTCTCCAATGGGGGAAAGCAGGAAGACCCTGTCTGTTCCCCGCGCGGCTTCTTTCAGACTGGCCGGATCGGAAAAGTTTCCTTCCGCAATATCGACCCTGTCACCCCACAGTTTCAGCGCATCCTCGCGCCTGCGGGTCAGCACGCGAACTCTCGCCTGTTTTTGCAAAAGACGGCTGACGACACGCTGGCCGAGCTTGCCGGTTGCACCCGTTACAAGAATGGTGGCTGCCATGACACCCTCACTTTCCCGCATCGCGCTGCACGGCATCTTGGAGTGAAGAAAGGGCCCTTGGATCGGCCCACTCCCGCACATCGAAATCGTCAGGAATGAATTTCCACTCCAGCAGGAAATCCTTGAAATGGCTGAGCGCATCGAGTTCGGCCGGATCGAGATCGAGCCTCAGATTGCGGTGTACATCCCCGCCATTCGCGGCCAGAACCGCCTCCTCGCTGACACCGATTTCACGCGCGATGAAACGCACGGCTTCCGCCGGATTGTCGTTCGCCCAATCGGCAACCCGCTGAACGGTGGCCACCAGTTCCGCCACAAGATCGGGCCGCTCGTCTGCAAAGGTCGCGTCCACCGTCAAAGGGCGAGGCGTGCCATTGTTGATGCGGATTTTCGGATCGGGGTGAAACCCTGTCGATACGACGACCTGCGCTCCGATGAGATTGGCGATGGTGACACCTTCCGCACCCTTGACGAAAAATGCATCGATCTGGCCGCGGTGCAGTGCTACGATTTCCTCGCCATAGGGAAGCCGCCGGCGCAGGCCATGGAACCGTTCATCCGTTGGACCAAGCAGCACCGGCTCCCGGGCGGTCAAATCCACCAGTTCGACATCCGCAACGGAAAGGCCGGAGACGGTAAGCGCCGACACGATGCCCTTGAGCGATGTCGCCCGCTGGAAATCGATGGTTTCATTCGGCCGTTTCGGCAGGCCGATGCGCCGCCCCTTCAAATCGCCGCCCTTGCTTATTCCGCTTGCGGGCAAGGCGATGACAGCCTGAAATTCATCGGTTCGCGTCAACCCCACCAGCCGGGTTTTTCGGCCACCCGCCTTCGCCCAGATCGGCGGAATATTGCCGCCCTGACGGAATGACCAGTCCAGACGATGATCGAAATGGCTTTGGCGAATGGCGGGATCGGCCGCATCGCGAATGGAGGAAACGGAAATGCCATGGGCGGCGAAACGCTCCTCAATCCAGCCAAGTTGCACCGCGATGGAAAGCGGCGTGGGCGCCGGGCAGCGTGTATACCACAGGGTCACGGGTTGGGTTATCTGGCGAAGGGCGGCATCAGCCATGGCGTTCGTCCTCGAAATTGCGATCAGGCAATACGCTACACACAATAAAATATTTTCTATAGATAAAGTGTACTATTTGAGATGCGATTGAGGAAATTCATTTCCATTCTCCGACAATGCCAACGAGATGACGGAATATCCTTTCGGCAATAGCCGGCTCCTGGGTCGGATAGCTGCCCGCGCACCAAATCGCCTCTCCCGATTTGACCAAGCATCAGGTTGGCGACGAATGAAAGTTTTTCTTTCCGGAACGGCAAGGATTTTTAACTCGCGACCGAAATCGCGGCTGTTACGCTTTCGGACAATTGCACCCGCCACAGGCTGGAAATCCCACACAGACGGAAAAATAAAAGCATGAGCAACACCAAACGCCGGCTCAATCTCAATGTCGGCATTAATACAACGGGATATCTTCCCAATGCCTGGAAATACAGAAGCGGAGACCGGCACGATATCAACGATATCGGCTATTACCGGCGACTGACGGAACTGGCCCGTAAGGGCCGGTTCGACGCCGTTTTTTTGTCCGACCACCCGGCATTGCTGACCGACCCGGCAAGCCGCCCGTTTCACACCATCGATCCGCTCATCCTCTCGACATCACTCGCCGCGCAGGTGCCGGATATCGGCTTTGTGGCGACGATATCCTCCACCTATAATTCGCCCTATAATTTTGCGCGACGGACGCAGTCTATCGACGTCGTCACCGGCGGCCGGCTGATCGTCAATATCGTCTCCTCCTTCAATCCCAATGTCGCGGCCAATTTCGGCAATGATCCCCTGCCACCACGCAGCGAGAGATATGCCAAGGCCACCGAATTCCTCGATGTCGCGAAAAAGCTCTGGTCGAGCTGGGACCCGCGCCGTGAGGGCGAAGTACCGGAAGACCGTTTCTGGGATGCGGCGACGGCCGAGACCATCGATCATGAGGGGCAATATTTCCAGGTGAAAGGCCCGCTCAACGTTCCACGCGGTCCGCAGGGGCATCCTGTCATCGCGCAGGCCGGCGCCTCCGAAGGTGGCATCGATCTGGCGGCACGCCACGGCGAGATCATCTATTGCAACATCCTGTCACGCCCGGCGGGTCAGGCCTTCGGCAAAAAGGTCCGCGACCGCGCCGTCTCCCTCGGCCGCGATCCCGCCGGCATCCGCATCGTTCCCGGCCTTGTCGTCATTCTCAGCGAGACCCGCGCGGAAGCGCTGCGAAAGCATGAACTCTTCAGCGGAACCGGCTCGGAAGACGGCCTTCTGGCGCGTTTCGCAAAAGAAAACGGCATCGATCCCCGCGATTTCGACCCCGATACAAAGCTCGATGCCGAGCGCTTCATCCCGGATCAGAACCGGCAATGGGCGGTGGGCATGGGGCTTGGCCTTTCCGACCTGCTGACCCATGAAAAACTCACCGCCCGCGAAGCCGTGCGCCGCTCGGAAGGACACCACCGGCTGCTGCTCGGCACGCCGGAAGAGGTGGCGGATGGCATCATCGATCTCTGGCAGGATGGCACGGTAGATGGCTACACCCTCCAGCCACCGCGGGCGCCAGACGATATTGCCGAATTCGTTGAAAAGGTCGTGCCGGTGCTGCAGGATCGCGGTGTTTACCCGCGCGAATATGAGGGTACGACGATCCGCGACCGCTATGGCCTGCCTTATCCAGATTGAATAGCAGCGGTCGCGCTGTCGCAAATGTCGATCTCCCGCCGTTTCCCGCGTGAAGCGGGAACGACGGGAACGGGACATATTATTGGCCCATCGCCACTTTCAAAACGGGCCGCCCGCCGGAAAGCTGCGGCAGGACGGAGGCGAAATCCGTGACGATCTGGCGATAATCTTCCGGCTGGAATTCATAAGGCAGTTCGAGACGGAATTCCGAGACGAGCGGCAGAACGGGATCGCGCGACAGTTTCTCCAGAATTTCGTCCGCCGTGCCGACGATATCGGGCAGGAAAAGCGTGCGGCGCGCGCCATGCGGTGCATGCGTGCGTTTATCGCGCTCGGCGGCGAATTCCTGATAACGGCGGCGGGTCGCGGGGCTGGCGCTATCCGTCGGCAGAATCACGCGGCCAAGAGCGACACGCGGCTGGCGCTCATGCGCCCATTCCTGCCGGAAGTGGCTGACCAGTGCCGCCTGCGCGGTCAGAAAATCATTGGTATTTTCACCGCTGACGATATTACCCGTCAGAAGATTGAAGCCTGCCTTGCCAGCCCAGCGGGCGGAATTCTGCGATCCCCCGCCATACCATAACCGGTCCGTCAGCCCCTCGGCGACAGGCCGAAGGCGCGGCACCTGCTGACCGGCCGCATTGCCCGCCTCCGTCTCGCTGGACAACGGCTCCGATCGCAACGCTCTCGCGAGCTTCTCCGCGCGGGCGTGGCTGTAATCCGCATCGGGAGCCTGATCGACATAATCCGAAATAAGGTGGGCGAAGGGCGGTGCGCCCACGGAAACCCCGACATTCAACCGCCCACGCGAGAGCACATCCACCGTGGCGAGATCTTCAGCCAGCCTGAACGGATTTTCGTAACCAAGCTGAATGACGGCGGTGCCTAGCCCGATCCGCCTCGTGCGCTGCGATGCCGCCGCAAGAAAAGTGGCCGCCGAGGAAACGCCCCTTTCCAGATGGCGCTGTCGAACCCAGGCGCTGTGATAACCCAGCGCCTCGCCGGCTTCGAAAAGCTGCAACGTTTCTTCCACGCCCTGAAAGGGATCATCATCCCGGTAATTACCGGGGACAAGGAAGGCGAAATGGGAAATATGCGAAACGGGCATGGTGTGCATCCGGAAATGACGGTTGACGACAGACGAGGCTCAGGCGGCGCGGTTGCGGCTATCCGTTCTGCACCACATAGTCCCGAAGAATGCACGATGACGGCCGCAGCTGGCACGGCATGTTCTTTTATAGTCCCGGCGATTGTTGAAAGAACGTTGCGCGATTTAATAGTCTACTAAAATTATAGATTTTTTCATCGATCCGCCACTGCCTGCTCTCCTTTCCTTTTCCGCACGGGCAGCCACTACTCCACTCCAGCTCCCGTCAGGTCCACAAGCCATCCTCCTCTTTCCGGCAAATGATCTTGATTTTATCCGCAAACATGTAATACAGATTATCATACATGTTGACAAATAACGTATACATGTATGACATTGCGGCATTCACAAACGCCGAGACACCTGCATGAGGGAGGAATTATGATCATCACCGACGTCGAGGTCCGTGTTTTCCGCACGACGACCCGTCGGCACTCGGACAGTGCGGGTCATGCACATCCGGGTCCGGCGCATCAGGTGGAACAGGCCATGCTGACCATCCGCACCGAAGATGGGCAGGAAGGCCATTCCTTCACCGCGCCGGAGATCGTTCGCCCGCATGTCATCGAAAAATTCGTCAAGAAAGTCCTGATCGGCGAGGACCATCGCGACCGGGAACGGCTGTGGCAGGACCTTGCTCACTGGCAGCGCGGCTCGGCCGCGCAGCTGACCGACCGCACGCTGGCGGTGGTGGACTGCGCATTGTGGGACCTTGCCGGGCGCTCGCTCAACCAACCTGTATACAAGTTGATCGGCGGTTATCGCGGCAAGGTGCTGGCCTATGGCTCGATCATGTGCGGTGACGAGCTGGAAGGCGGGCTGGCGACGCCGGAAGATTACGGCCGCTTTGCCGAAACGCTGGTGAAGCGCGGTTACAAGGGCATCAAGCTGCACACCTGGATGCCACCAGTCAGCTGGGCGCCGGATGTGAAAATGGACCTCAAGGCCTGTGCGGCCGTGCGTGAGGCGGTCGGCCCCGATATTCGCCTGATGATCGACGCCTTCCACTGGTACTCCCGCACCGATGCGCTGGCGCTGGGCCGTGGCCTTGAAAAACTCGGTTTCGACTGGATCGAAGAGCCGATGGATGAACAGTCGCTGTCCTCCTACAAATGGCTTTCCGACAATCTCGATATTCCGGTCGTCGGCCCGGAAAGTGCGGCCGGCAAGCATTGGCATCGCGCCGAATGGATCAAGGCCGGCGCCTGCGATATTCTGCGCACCGGCGTCAATGATGTTGGCGGCATCACCCCGGCGCTGAAGACCATGCATCTGGCCGAAGCCTTCGGCATGGAATGCGAGGTGCATGGCAATACGGCCATGAACCTGCATGTTGTCGCCGCCACCAAGAATTGCCGCTGGTATGAGCGCGGCCTGTTGCACCCCTTCCTCGAATATGATGACGGCCACGATTATCTGAAATCGTTGTCCGACCCGATGGATCGCGACGGCTTCGTGCATGTCCCTGACCGGCCGGGCCTTGGCGAAGACATCGATTTCACCTTCATCGACAATAACCGGGTGAGGTAACGGGCGATGAAGACGGTGCTCGCCTTCGGAGACAGCATCACCTGGGGCGCCGACCCGGCAACGGGTCTGCGGCACGCGGACGAACACCGCTGGCCGGAGGTTCTGGAGGCCGAGTTTGCCGGAAAGGTGAAGGTTCACCCGGAAGGGCTTGGCGGGCGCACCACCTGCTACGACGACCATGCCGGCCCCGCCTGCCGCAATGGCGCGCGGGCGCTTGAAGTCGCGCTGTCCTGCCACATGCCACTTGATCTCGTTATCATCATGCTCGGCACCAACGATATCAAGCCGGTGCATGGCGGGCGGGCGGAAGCCGCAGTTTCCGGCATGCGGCGGCTGGCCCAAATTGTCGAAACCTTTATCTACAAGCCGCGCGAGGCCGTACCAAAACTGCTGATCGTCGCACCGCCGCCCTGCGTCGCAGGCCCCGGCGGAGAACCCGCGGGTGGGCGGGACATCGGCCAGTCGCTCAGGCTTGCGCCGCTTTACCGCAAACTCGCTGCCGAACTCGGTCATGCCTTCTTCGATGCCGGATCGGTTGCCAGCGCTTCACCGGTGGATGGCGTGCATCTGGACGCGCCGGCAACGGCGGCAATCGGGCGGGCGCTCGCAGCACCCGTCAGAGAGATTCTTGGCTGATCCTGCGACGCCCGAGGAGGAACCGGGCGCGCCGATCAAAACGTGGAAAGGCCGTATGAACCGGCCGTATTGGGAGGAAAAATGAAACATTTTCTTGCAACCGCAGCGCTTGGCGCATTGCTGATCGGCGCCATGCCGCTCAGTGTTTTCGCTGAAACGCCGAAAGACCAGCTCATCGTCGCCACAACCATGAGCAATATCCTGACCCTCGATCCTGCCGCCATCACCGGCCGCGAGACCGTGCAGGTTCTGAACAACGTCTATGACACGCTGGTCGTGCTTTCGCCTGAAGATCGCAGCGTGCAGCCCCGCCTTGCCGAACGTTGGGAAATTGCCGAAGACCGGAAATCGATCCGCTTCCATCTGCGCGCCGATGCCGAATTCGCCTCCGGCAATGCCGTGACGGCAAAGGACGTGGCGTGGAGCCTGAAACGCCTGCTTGCCCGCAACCTGGCGCAATCGTCCTTCCTGAAAACCCGTGGTTTCAAACTGGAAGAGGCCGACAAGCTGTTCGTTGCCGAAAACGACCAGACCTTCGTACTGAATATTCCGAAGCCTGACGACCCCAACCTGCTTCTGATGATCCTTGCGCAGAACGGTCCCGGCTCGATCATCGACAGCAAGACGGCGCTTGAGAATGAAAAGGACGGCGATCTGGGCGGCGCATGGCTGACGCTGAATTCCGCCGGCTCCGGCCCCTTCAAGCTGACGCAGTGGAAATCCAACGAATATATCATCCTCACCCGCAACGACGATTATTGGGGTGAGAAGGCCAAGATGAAGCGCATTCTGATGCGTCATCTGCCGGAATCGCAGTCGCAGCGCCTGATGCTGGAAAAAGGCGATATCGACGTTGCCTATTCCCTGCAGGCCCCCGATCTGAAATCGCTTGAGGCCGACAAGGCCGTTACCATCGAATCCACACCCGGCTCCGGTTTTTATTACCTCAGCGTTTCGATGAAGGATGAGAAATTCGCCAACAAGAAGGTGCGCGAGGCCCTGCGTTACCTGATCGATTACGACGGTCTCGACAAGGCGGTCATGCCCTATTACGGCAAACTGCATCAGCGTTCTCTCAGCACCGGTGTCATGGGCGCGCTGCCGGATCAGGGCTACAAGCTCGATATCGCAAAAGCCAAGGTGCTTCTGGCTGAGGCCGGTTATCCCAACGGTTTCAAAACGACGCTGCGCGTGCTTTCGGAAGACCCCTTCATGAAGGCGGCAACGGCGATCCAGAACACACTGGCGCAGGCCGGTATTCAGGCCGAGCTGATCAGCGGCTCCGGCGACCAGATCTATGGCGCCATGCGCGAGCGGAATTTCGAACTGCTGCTCGGCCGCGGCGGCGGCGGCCAGCAGCCGCATCCCGACAACAACCTGCGCTCCATCGCCTATAACCCCAACAATGCCGATGACGCCAAGCTCACCAACTACCAGAGCTGGCGCACCAGCTTCTTCGATGAGAAGCTGAACAAGATGATCGAGGAAGCGCTTGTCGAGCGTGACGTGGCGAAACAGACGAAGCTTTATGAGGACCTGCAGGGCTATATGGATGAAATCGTCATGTCCATTCAGCCTTTCTCCGAAGTCATCGACACCGCCGCCTTCCGCAGCGATATCAAGGGCATGATCGTCAGCCCCTGGCTTTCGCGGTTTGAAGAGGTGAGCAAGGAGCGGTAATCGTCCGACACAGCGGTTAATCAGGAAAAGGCGCGGCTAACACCCGCGCCTTTTTGTTTGCGGCAAGACCGCGTGGAACTGCTCCGACGGGCAAACATATCGCTTCCGTCATTCCGGCCTTGAGCCGGAATCCAGCCGACGTGCGTCTGCACGGCGGAAAGAGTCCTTTCAGCCCAAGGACTTGGGCTAGCTGGATGCCGGATCAAGTCCGGCATGACGGAGGAGAGGCTCTGTTTGTCAGCAGCCCAAGACCCGATCACCACCGGTCTTTTCTATTTTCGGCCACCCCAAAAAAATACCCGGCAGGGAGGCCGGGCAAGGAAGGAGGATGTTGTTATCCGTGACGCCCCGGAGGAGGACGGTCACGTTTTGGGAGCCGTCACGCGCCTTCATATTCCAGTGAGGCGCCGATCAATTCGCGGGCATAGGGATGCGTCGCGCCATTGCCGGCGATGGCCTCGCGCGGCAGGATTTCGGTGATTTCACCGCGCAGCATCACGGCGAAACGGTCGCACATGTGATCGACCACGGCGAGATCATGGGTGACCATGATATAGGTGAAACCCCGCTCTTGCCGCAGCCTCTGCAACAGGTTGAGGATTTCCGCCTGCACCGAGACATCGAGCGCCGAGGTCGGCTCATCAAGCAGAAGCAGAGACGGTTCGAGGATCAGCGCACGGGCAATCGCCACGCGCTGCCGCTGGCCACCGGAAAGTTGATGCGGAAAGCGGTCGAGAAAGGAGACGGGCAGACCGACATCGGTGATGACCTTGCGCATGCGCTCTTCACGGTCACCGAGCTTATGGATCGCAAGCGATTCCGAAAGCACGGTGCGTACCGACTGGCGGGGATGTAGCGAGCCGTAGGGGTCCTGAAACACCATTTGCAGCATGCGGCACCGCTGGATCAGCGGCATGTCACGTACCGACCTGCCGTCGATGAGGATGTCGCCGGTCCAGAAATCGTTGAGCATGGAAACGCAACGAAGCACGGTGGATTTGCCCGAACCGCTTTCGCCGACCAGCCCGAAACATTCGCCAGGCTCCACCTTGAAGGAGACGGAGGGCAGCACTTTCAGTGCCGTATGGCCGCTGCCGAAGGTGATGGAAAGATCGCGGGTTTCAACGGAAACGGCCATTATACGTTCTCCTCCAGCCATTCGGGACGGCGATCCAGCACCGCAAGCGGCGCGCGCGAGCCACCGATGCGTGGCTGTGCCGCCAGAAGGCCGCGCGTATAGGGATGCTGCGCCTGATCGAGATCACGGGCGGCCAGCGTTTCCACCACCCGGCCGGCATACATGATGAGAACCCGGTCACAGAAATTGCGCACGAGGTTGAGGTCATGGCTGATCATGATGAGGCCGATGCCACGATCACGCACCAGACCGTCGAGAATGTTCAAGACCTGCAACCGCACCGTCACATCAAGCGCCGAGGTCGGTTCGTCGGCAATGACGAGATCGGGATCGGCGAGCAGCATCATGGCGATCATGACGCGCTGGCCCATGCCACCCGAGATTTCATGCGGATATTGCTCATAGACGCGCGCAGCATCGCGGATCTTCACCGCATCCAGCATGGCGAGCGCCTTTTCCCGAGCCTCCGATTTCGAGGCCTTGAAGTGGCGCAGATAGGTCTCCGTCACCTGATCGCCGACCCGGCGGATGGGGTTGAGGGAAAATTTCGGGTCCTGAAGGATCATCGACATGCGCCGGCCGCGAACCTTCAGCATCTCCTTCTCATCGAGGGAGAGAAGATCGAGACCATCGAAATCCAGCCTGTCGGCGGTGATCGTCGCCGATGGCAGAAGGCGCAGCAACGCGCGGCCGACGGTGGATTTTCCCGAACCGCTTTCGCCGACAATGCCGAGCCGTTCCCGGCCAAGGGTAAAGGAGATGCCGCGCACCGCTTCAGTGGGCGAGCCGCCATAGCGGATGCGAAGATTTTCGACGTCAAGGATTGGTTTTTCCATGGTCTTATCTCCGGTTCATCTGCTTCGGATCGAGCGCATCCCGCAGGCCATCGCCTAAAAGATTGAAGGCGAGGCTGACGGAGAGGATCGCGATGCCGGGGAAGGTGACGAGCCACCAGCTGTCCAGCATGTAGCGCCGTCCCGTGGCGATCATCGCCCCCCATTCCGGCAGCGGCGGCTGCGCACCGAGACCGAGGAAACCGAGGCCGGCGGCGGTGAGAATGACGGTCGCCATGTTCAGCGTCAGGCGGATGAGGACCGAGGGAAGACACATGGGCATGATCGACTTGACGATGATGCGCAGTGGCGAGGCGCCCTGAAGCCGTGCGGCGGCGATATAATCCGCTTTCCGAAACGTCATAGCTTCGGCGCGGGCAAGACGCGCAATCGGCGGCCACGAGGTGAGCGCAATCGCGATGATCGCATTGTTGAGGCTCGGCCCGAGTGCTGCGACGAAGGCGAGCGACAGGATGAGGCTGGGGAACGACAGGAAAATATCCGTGATGCGCATCATCACCGTATCGAACTTGCCGCCGAGATAACCGGACGCGGTGCCGACCAGAAGACCGACCGGACCGACGATGATCGATACCAGCGAGATGATGGTGAGCGTGATGCGCGCGCCCCAGAGAAGGCGGCTGTAGATATCGCGGCCCAGCTCATCCGTGCCGAAGACATGGCCGTTGCCGGGCGCCTGCAGCGTATTGGCGAGATCCTGCGCGTAAGGGTCGTGCGTCGCAAGCCAAGGCGCGAAAATCGCGGCGATGACGAGGAGCAGCAGGACAGCCAGGCCGAAGGCCGAAGTCGGGCTTTTCAGCAGGAAGACGATGATGTTCTTCAGCGCGTTCAAGGGCACCGGAAGGCGGAAGGAGGTTTCTGCACGAGCCGTCATCAGCGGGTCCTCGGATCGAAAAAGCGGTAGAGAATGTCGGACAGGAGATTGAGCCCGATGAAGATGACGCCGACGATCAAAACGCAGGTCATCACGGCATTCATGTCGCCGATGATAAGATTGCTGGTGAGATATTGCCCGAAACCCGGCCAGGCGAAGACGGTCTCGATAAGCACCGCGCCTTCCAGCAGCGAGCCGTAAGCAAGGGCAATGATGGTGACCAGCTGCACGCGGATATTGCCGAAAGCATGCAGCCACACCGTCTGCCGCTGCGACAGGCCCTTGACGCGGGCTGTCGTCACATATTCCTGGCCTAACTGATCCAGCATGAAGCTGCGCGTCATGCGGGTGATATAGGCCGAGGAAGAATAACCGAGCAAGGCGGCGGGAAGGATGAGGTGGTTGATGGCCGACCAGAAGACCTCCATGTCTCCGGCCAGCAGGCTGTCGATGAGCAGGAAGCCCGTCCGCTCCTCCACCAGACCGATATAGAACTGGTCCATGCGGCCACCGCCGCCGACAAGGCCGAGATGGGCGTAAAAAACGATCAGCGCGATCATGCCGGTCCAGAAGATCGGCATGGAATGGCCGAACAGGCTCAGCACCCGCACCAGATGATCCTGCCAGCGGTCCTTGTTGACGGCGGCATAAACGCCCATGGGAATGCCGAGGCCGGCACCGATCAGGATCGCGAAGGTCGCAAGTTCCATCGTCGCCGGCATGACCCGGATGATATCCTCGATGACCGGTCGGCCGGTGCGGATCGAGGTCCCGAAATCGCCGGTGAACACATCGCCGAGATAATAGATGAACTGCTGCCAGAGCGGTCGGTCGAAGCCGAGCGCATGATAGACCTGTTCATAGGTTTCGCGGGTCGCATCCTCGCCGACGATCGCCCGCACCGGATCGGCGGGCATCAGGCGACCGATAAAAAAGGTCAGCAGCAGCAATCCAAGCAGCGTAACGGCAATACTTCCGATCTGGCCGGACAGGCCATAAAGCGAAAGGCGTCTTTTTGACATGATTCCTCCCTTGCCAGAGATCGACTGCGCAAGTGATGAAGGCACAATCCTGTCTGACAACTATTCGCAAGTTGTCACAGGTGTTGAAAGCTGTCAAGCGCGAGCCGGCAAAATCGATGGAGCCGACGGCTCCCGAAACGTCGCACGGGCGGAAACTTCAACCACGGGCTCAGGCTTTTTTTCGTTTGCCGGAAAATAAATCGCCCACGTTGCCGCAACCGCAAAAGCCTGTATTCTCCGCTTCGAAAAGATGCGGGGTCTGAAGCCGTTGCCGGTAACATCTCAAGCCTCCGGGGGGAGAGTGAAATGGCGGACATGACACTTCTGGCATTTGCCGCCGTCGCTTTTATCGGCATAGCGACGCCCGGCCCGACCGTTTTGCTGGCACTCGCAAACGGTTCGAGGTTCGGCGTCAGGCGCGCCCTCACCGGCATGGCCGGCGCTGTTCTCTCCGATTTCGTTTTGATCGGCGCTGTCGCATTGGGGCTGGGAGCCTTGCTCGCCGCCTCGGAATTCTGGTTCGGCATCGTCAAATGGGCGGGCGCCTGTTATCTTGCCTTTCTCGGCGTCATGCTTTTGCGCTCCGGAGGCACGCTCGACAGCGCGATGCAGCCGGCAGACACGGGTGAAGCCACATCCGCAAGTTCGATTTTCCTCAAGAGCTTTCTCGTGGCGGCAACCAATCCCAAGGGATATCTGTTCTTTTCTGCTTTCCTGCCGCAATTCATCGACGCTCTCGCGCCGCAGGTGCCGCAATATACGGCGCTTGCGCTGGTCTTTGCCGGCATCGATTTCATCGTGATGTTCGCATATGCCCTGCTCGGCGCACAGGCCGTCAGGATGTTGCGCCAATCCGGAGCCCTGTGGCTTGACCGGATATGCGGTGGCGCGCTTCTGGTGCTGGCCGCCTCTCTTGCCCTTTATCGGCGGGCCAGCGCATAAATCATTGGGACGAAATCCCTTTCCGTCTTATTCAGCCGCCGTGCGGGAGCGCAGGAGCACCTTATAGCGTTCAAGGCTGCCCCGCAGATGCGCCGCCATATGTTGGCGCGCGGCATCCGCATCGCCTTCTATAATGGCATCGACGATCCTGGCGTGCTCCTCCTGCAGATGAAGGTTATAGTCCTTCGGACGCGATCCGGGCGCAGCGCCCTGCAATTCGCCGCGGGGAATGATGCCGGAGCGGATCAGTTGAAGGAACTCGGGAAAACGCCTGTTCTGCGTCGCCTGCGCGATCGCCAGATGAAACTCGAAATCAGCGTCCCGCGTCGGCAATCCGGCGGCGAGACAGTCCCCGACCCGCCGATGCGCGTCAACGATCGCCTCCACTTGCACGGCGGAACGGCGCGATGCCGCAAGCCCGGCGGATTCGACTTCGAAGACGGTCCGCAATTCCAGCAATTCGATTACCGAGGAAATCCGCCCGACAGCCAGATCGTTGAAAGGCACTTCCTTGGCCGGCTTCACCTCCACGGCAAAGACCCCCGCACCCTTGCGGGCTTCAACAAGGCCGTCGGCGCGCAGAATGGCGATGGCCTCGCGCACCACGGTTCGGCTGACGGAATATTCGCGCGTCAGCTCACTTTCGCTCGGAAGACGGTCACCGGGCCGGAACACACCCTCCGACAGATCCCGCCGCAGGGCCGAACTGATTTTCGCCGCGAGCGATACCCCCTGCTTCGTGCTGCTCTCAACGTCCATTCCAGCCCACCTGTTTAAAACTTGTCTGGCATGTTAGCAAACACCCGCCACATTGCAAGGCCCGGGCGTGTTCGCGACCGGTTATCATGCCTCCTGCCGGCAGCAACCGTAGCAGCAAACATCATTCGGCCAATCAGCATCTAACGCCAGCCGACACGGAGCAGACATTCCGAAAAGAAATCTTCCGCCCTTGCAGCCAGACAATATACATTATATTATAACGTATATTAATTGAGAAAAACAGGAGATGCCGATGAATGCCGTCAAGATCGATGGGCGCCTGACCGTGGCCGGCCAGCCGGAGATCGCCGATTTTTCCTCGCTCTCCGCTCAAGGGTATAAAAGCATCATCAACGCCCGGCCGGACGGGGAAGACCACGACCAACCCGGCAACATGCGGGAAAAAAGCGCCGCTGGCACGGCTGGTCTGGCGTATAACTTCATTCCGGTTACCGGCCCGACCATGACCGAAGCCGATATTCGCGCCTTCCAGCAGGCGATGGCGGAGGCGGACGGTCCCGTTTTCGCCCATTGCAAGGGGGGCACCCGTGCACTCACGCTCTATGTGCTGGGGGAAGCGCTGGACGGGCGCATCGGGCAGGATCAAATCGAGGCTTTTGGCACCACGCATGGTTTCGACCTGTCCGGCGCCGTTCGCTGGCTGCAGCGACGAGCGGCGGCATTGCCGCAGGTCAAGGCCTTCTTCGACCCGCGCACATGGAGCGTGCAATATGTCGTTTCCGACCCCGCGACCGGGCGTTGCGCCATCATCGACCCGGTCTATGATTTCGATGAGAAGTCCGGCGCGACGGACACGATGAATGCCGATGCCATTCTGGCCTATGTCGAAAGTCAGGGCCTGTCGGTCGAATGGATTCTCGATACGCACCCACATGCCGATCATTTTTCCGCAGCCCATTATCTGAAGCAGAAAACCGGCGCCCAGACAGCCATCGGCGCAAAAGTGACGGGCGTACAGAAACTCTGGCAGGAGAAATACAACTGGCCTGAACTGGAAACCGACGGGTCCCAGTGGGACCGGCTGTTCGAAGCAGGTGACCGGTTCACCATTGGCTCGCTCGATGCCCGCGTGCTGTTTTCCCCCGGCCACACACTGGCCTCCGTCACCTATGTGGTGGGCGACGCAGCCTTTGTGCACGATACGCTTTTCATGCCGGATTCCGGCACCGCGCGCGCCGATTTTCCGGGCGGCAGCGCCAGAGAACTCTGGGCGTCGATTCAAGCTATCCTCGCCCTTCCCGATGAAACGCGGCTTTTCACCGGTCATGACTACCAGCCCGGCGGCCGCGCCCCGAAATGGGAGAGCACGGTCGGCGAACAGAAACGCAGCAACCCGCATCTGGCCGACATGACGGAAGAGGGGTTCATCCGCTTGCGCGAAGCGCGGGACCGCGGCCTGCCGATGCCCAAGCTCATTCTGCACGCCTTGCAGGTCAACATTCGTGGCGGCCGCCTGCCGGAACCGGAGGCAAACGGCAAGCGCTATCTTAAATTCCCGCTCGATGGGCTGGAGGGCAGCACATGGTGAAGCACGACCTGGGAGAACAGGCCCTGCGGATGAGCGAGATTCCCCTGCCCGCCATGGAAGAACGCGCTGTCGAAGTTGCACTGCTTTTGAAGACGCTTGCCCATCCCGCCCGGCTGATGCTTGCCTGCACGCTGGCACAGGAGGAATTTTCCGTCGGCGAGCTGGAAACAAAGCTCGATATTCACCAGCCCACGCTTTCCCAGCAGCTCGGCGTGCTGCGGGAAGCCGGCGTGGTCGAAACCCGGCGCGAAGCCAAGCAGATATTCTACCGGATGGGCGAGACGAAAGCGGCCCAGCTTATCGAGGCCCTCTACGCCATATTCTGTGCACCGGAGGAAACCCCGTGAGCCCTTATTGGCCCCCGCTTTTCGGCGGCATGATGCTGGGTCTTGCAAGCATTCTGCTGTTTCTGTTCAACGGCCGCATCGCTGGCATCAGCGGCATCATGGGCAGGGTTCTCGGCAGGGAGAGGCGTCTCGCCGATCTCGCATTTGTCGCCGGTCTGCTGGCCGGGCCCTATCTTTACGCCGCCGCCTTCGGCGGGCTTCCCATAGTAACCATAATCGCACCGTGGCCGCTGATCATCATTGCCGGCCTGCTGGTGGGTTTCGGCACACGCATGGGCTCCGGCTGCACCTCCGGCCACGGTATCATGGGGCTGGCGCGGTTTTCCCGGCGTTCCATCGCAGCAACCGCGACATTCCTGATCACCGGCATTTGCGCCGCGACGATAACGGGGGCCCTGTCATGAAAAACTTCGCCGTGGCGCGCGTTGCGCTGGCATTGGTTGCAGGAGCACTGTTCGGTTTTGGCCTGTCGCTCTCCGGCATGGTCAATCCGGCCCGCGTTTCAGCTTTTCTCGATGTGGCGAGCGATGATTGGGACCCGAGCCTGATGTTCGTTCTCGGCGGCGCGGTCATGGTTGCCGTGCCGGGTGTGCTGCTGCGCAATTTTTTTGCCAGACCGATCCTCGCCGAAAATTTCAGCCTTCCCGCCAAAACCCGTGTCGACCGGCCACTTATCCTCGGATCGGCGATTTTCGGTCTGGGCTGGGGGCTAGCCGGTTTCTGCCCCGGCCCGGCACTATCGGCGTTCGCCCTCGGGCTCACCCCGGTCATCCTCTTCGTCTGCGCCATGATCGCCGGCATGCTGGTGCATGACCGTCTCTACGCAAGAGAGTCCTAGGCTTTCACCGACGCTTATTCGGCGACGAAAGAAAACAGTCGCCCAGGCGCAAAACGCCCGCGCGACGGTGTCTGATTACAGGTCGATCAGGCTCTTGCCCGTCATTTCCGGGGGCAGCGGCACGTTCATCAGTTGCAGCAGCGTCGGCGCGACATCGGCCAGAATACCGTCATGCACCTTGGCGCCTTCCGGGCCGCCAAAAAGGATCACCGGCACCGGATTGGTGGTGTGCGCCGTGTGCGGACCGCCGGTGACCGGGTCGACCATGGTTTCGCAATTGCCGTGATCGGCAATGACAAGCATCGCGCCACCGACCTTCTCAAGCGCGGCAACGACTGCGCCCAGACCGCGATCCACAGCTTCGCAGGCCTTGATCGCGGCCTGCAGGTCGCCCGTGTGGCCGACCATATCCGGATTGGCATAATTGGTGACGATGAGATCGTAACCCTTACCGATCGCCTCGACGAATTTCTCGGTCACCTCGGGCGCGCTCATTTCCGGCTGCAGATCGTAGGTCGCAACTTTCGGGGATTTCGGCATGAAGCGGTCTTCGCCCACTTCCGGCTCTTCCTTGCCGCCATTCAGGAAGAAGGTGACATGCGGATATTTTTCCGTCTCGGCCAGGCGGAACTGCGTGAGCCCCTGCTTCGCCACCCATGCGCCGAGCGTGTTGACGATATCGCGCTTCGGATAAGCCGTGGTCATGAAATCATTGTGGCGGGTGGAATATTCCACCATGCCCAGAAGCGCCGAAAGGACGGGCTTTTCGCGCGGAAAACCGTCGAAATCATTGGCGCCGATGGCGAGCAGGATTTCGCGCGCACGGTCAGCGCGGAAATTCAGGCAGAACAGGCCGTCGCCGGCCTTGAAACCCTCATAACCATCGATCACCGTCGGCAGGATGAATTCGTCCGTGACATTGTTCTGGTAGCTCTGGGCGACGGCACTCACCGCATCCCGCGCGCGTTCGCCCTTGCCGAGAACCATGGCGTCGTAGGCTTTCTCGACGCGCTCCCAGCGATTGTCGCGATCCATCGCATAATAACGGCCGATGACCGTGCCGATGCTGGCGCCTTCCGGCAGGCTTGCCACCAGCGCCGCCACAAAACCTTCAGCCGATTGCGGCGCGACATCGCGGCCATCGGTAATGGCATGGACCACCACCTTCAGACCCTGCGAGATCATCAGTTTCACAGCCGCCTGGCCGTGGACGATATGGCCATGAACGCCGCCATCGGAAACCACGCACATCAGATGCGCCACACCGCCCGCGGCCTTTACCTTTGCTGCGAACTCAAGCATCGCCGCATTGCGGAAAAAGCTGCCATCCTCGATTGCCAGATCGATCTGGCCGAGATCCATGGCGACGATGCGACCGGCGCCGATATTGGTGTGGCCGACTTCGGAATTGCCCATCTGCCCGGTGGGCAGGCCGACATTGGGGCCAAAGGTGGTCAGCGTCGCATTCGGGCAGGTGGCGAAAAGCCGGTCCATGGTGGGGGTGTTCGCCAGCGCCGGCGCGTTGCTGGATTTATCCTCGCTCAGCCCCCAGCCATCGAGAATAGTCAGGACAACGGGTTTGGGAATGCGCATGGGAGGACCTTCTTCTTCATTCGGTTGCCGGCGGACAGCGGACCGCCGGGCCCCGGAGCGCCCTCGTCCGCCACTATGATCATGATGAGAAAACATGCTTCTCGTTCTTCTCTTCTATACCCGAAGATGACGAACGCAAGCCTATACCGACAGCGAAACAGTTCCGTGAAGGTCGAAAACGCGGGCTAGGAAATGCAGTCATGATACGCACACGCCCTCATTCCTGTGCGCGTCACAGGAATCCAGCCCGACGCGCATCCGCGCGGCGGGGAGAGCCCTTTCAGCCCACGGACCCGGGCTGGCTGGATCCCTGTGAACCAAGCACAGGGATGAAGGAGCGCGGATCGTCTTCACTCGATGAAAATCAGCGCGGGCTTCTCCAGCAGTGCCTTGACGGCCTGGATGAAGACCGCCGCATCCCACCCATCGACGACGCGATGATCGAAGCTGGAAGACAGGTTCATCATCTTGCGCGGCACAAAGCGAATTCCATCCCAGACCGGCCGCGTCACGATCTTGTTGACGCCGATGATCGCCACTTCGGGGTGATTGATGATGGGTGTCGAAACGACACCGCCCAAGGCTCCCAGCGAACTGATGGTGATGGTGGAGCCCATCAGTTCTTCCCGATGCGCCGTGCCGGTGCGGGCGGCTTCGGCGACGCGTGCGACTTCGTCCGCACATTCCCAAAGGCCGAGCGTTTCCGTGTGGCGAACGACCGGCACGGTGAGGCCCGAGGGCGTCTGTGTGGCGATGCCGATATGAACCGCTTCATAGTGGCTGACGACACCTTTGTCGTCGTCAAAGGTGGCATTCATGCCGGGATGATCGGCAACGGCTTTCACCAGCGCGCGCATCAAAAACGGCAGGATCGTCAGCTTCGGCTGCCCGGAACGGCGGCTGCCGTTCATGGTCGCGCGCAAATCCTCCAGATCGGTCACGTCGACTTCTTCGACGTAGGTGATATGCGGAATGCGGGAGGCGGAAAGCACCATCTTCTCGGCAATCTTGCGCCTGAGCCCGGTCACCTTCACTTCCTCGACGGCGCTATCGTGGGGCGCTATCGGCTCGGGGCGTTCCGGCCTTCCCCGCCCGGTTAAAAACCCGTCGAGATCGGCATGGGTGACATGCCCGTCCGGCCCGGTCCCCTTGACCTTGGTGAGATCAATATCGAGATCGTCGGCGCGCTGGCGGACGGCGGGAGATGCCAGCGGTTTGTGGTGCAGCTCGATCGCGGGTGCCGGCGGTGCCTCCTCGGTCTTGCGCGCTGGCGGCTGGGTTTCAACGGGTGGCGGCGTTTCCGTCATATCGGCAGGCGCTTCCGCCGCCTGGGCTTCCGCTTCTACTTCCGGCACGCTGCCATTGGGAGCGGCGGCGGCGACATCGGTTTCGATGCGAACCAGCGGCGCCTTCACCGGCACGGTGTTTCCGACGGTCACGGCAAGCCAGGTGACGACACCCGCCACCGGCGACGGGATTTCCACCGTCGCCTTGTCCGTCATCACCGCGGCCAGCACCATGTCCTCATGGACGATATCGCCCGGCTTGACATTCCATTCCACCAGTTCGGCTTCCGCCACGCCTTCACCGACATCGGGCATGGTAAGAACAAATTCCGCCATAATCAGGCCTCCATGACGTCGACAAGGGCGCGCCCGACACGGGCGGGTCCCGGAAAATAGTCCCACTCCTGCGCATGCGGGTAAGGCGTATCCCAGCCGGCGACGCGGACGACGGGAGCCTCAAGGTGATAAAAACAATGTTCCTGTACCAGTGACACGACTTCGGCCCCGAAGCCGGAGGTCAGCGTCGCCTCATGCACCATGACGCAGCGGCCGGTCTTGGAAACGGACTTCACGATGGTATCGAGATCGAGCGGCAGCAGGCTGCGAAGATCGATGATCTCGGCATCCACACCGGTTTCTTCCGCCGCCGCCAGCGCCACATGCACCATGGTGCCATAAGCGATGACGGTAACAGCGTTTCCGGGGCGGCGGATTTCGGCCTTGCCTATGGGAATGGTGTAATGGCCTTCTGGCACCTCGCCCATCTCGTGTTTGGACCAGGGCGTCACCGGCCGGTCGTGGTGCCCGTCGAAAGGGCCATTATAAAGCCGCTTCGGCTCCAGAAACATCACGGGGTCGGGGTCTTCGATGGATGCGATCAGCAACCCCTTGGCATCATAGGGATTGGAAGGGACCACCACCTTCAACCCGCAGACATGGGTGAAAAGCGCTTCCGGGCTCTGGCTGTGCGTCTGCCCGCCAAAGATGCCCCCGCCGGTCGGCATTCTCAGCACGATGGGGCAGGTGAAATCGCCATTGGAGCGATAGCGAATGCGCGCCGCCTCCTGGGTGATCTGGTCATAGGCGGGATACATGTAATCGGCGAACTGGATTTCGACGCAGGGCCGCAAGCCATAAGCGGCCATGCCGATTGCCGTGCCGACAATACCGGATTCGCTGATCGGCGCATCGAAACAGCGGGTCTTGCCGTATTTCCCCTGCAGCCCCTGCGTGGCGCGGAAGACGCCGCCGAAATAACCCACGTCTTCGCCGAACACCACGACATCGTCGCTGCGTTCCATGGAGACATCCATGGCGCTGCGGACGGCTTCGATCATCGTCATTCTGGTCATGGATCACCACCCTGCCTTCTGGCGCTGGCGGACAAGATGCGGCGGCATCTCGGCGTAAACGCCTTCGAAAATATCCTTCTTCGGCGGTTTTTTGCCTTCATGCAGCGTGCCGTGGCTTTCCGCCTCGCGCTGCGCTTCAAGCACTTCATCGGCGATTTCCGCCTCCGCCTGCCGGTGCCGCTCCTCCGACCAGACGCCGCGCAGGATGAGATGTTTCTTCAATCGCAGAACCGGATCGCCCAGCGGCCAGGCATCGGATTCCGTCTTGGGGCGATAGGCACTCGGATCGTCCGAGGTGGAATGAGCGCCGACGCGATAGGTCACATATTCGATCAGCGTCGGGCCGAGATTGCGGCGTGCCCGCTCAACGGCCCAGCGCGCCACGGCATAAACGGCGAGATAATCATTGCCATCGACCCGAAGCGCCGGAATGCCAAAGCCCAGCCCGCGCGCCGCAAATGTGCCGGAGCCGCCGCGCGCGATGCCCTGAAAGGTGGAAATCGCCCATTGATTGTTGACGATATTGAGGATGACCGGGGCCTTGTAGGTGGAGGCGAAGACCAGCGCGGAATGGAAATCCGACTCCGCCGTCGAACCGTCGCCGATCCACGCAGCCGCGATCTTCGTATCGCCCTTGATGGCCGAGGCCATCGCCCAGCCAACCGCCTGCACATATTGTGTGGCGAGGTTGCCGGAGACGGTGAAGAAACCGTGCTCCTTCGAGGAATAGAGCACCGGCAATTGCCGCCCGTGCAGCGGGTCGAGCTCGTTGGAATAGATCTGGTTCATCATGGTGACGAGCGGGTAATCATCGGCGATCAATAGCCCGGCCTGCCGGTAGGTCGGGAAATTCATGTCGCCTTTGGAAAGCGCCTTGCGGAAGGCGCAACTGACGGCCTCCTCCCCCAGATGCTGCATATAAAACGAGGTCTTTCCCTGCCGCTGCGCCATCAGCATGCGGGCATCGAAAGCCCGAAGCCGCATCATGTTTTTGAGGCCAACCAGCAATTCCTCGTCCGAAAGCAGCCCCGCCCACGGCCCGACAGCCTCACCCTGATGATTGAGAACGCGGATGATCGAATAAGCGAGATCGCGCATGCTTTCCGGTGCGGCGTCCACCTCCGGGCGCGGCACGGTGCCGGCCTTGGGTATCTTCACATTGGAGAAATCCGGCTCCCCGCCGGGCCGCACCGCAGGCTCTGGAACATGCAGGCTGAGATGTGGCGTTTCGGTTATGTCCATTCTACTCCTCCCGTCACGGTCTCCTCCAGACCGCGAAACAACTCTCAAAGGTTTCTTGCGATCACCATGCGCTGGACATCGCTGGTCCCCTCGTAAATCTGGCAGATGCGTACATCGCGATAAATCCGCTCCACCGGATAATCCGCCATGTAGCCGTAACCGCCGTGAATCTGGATGGCGTCCGAGCAGACGCGTTCGGCCATTTCGGACGCGAAGAGCTTGGCCATCGAAGCCTCCGAAAGACAGGGCTCGCCCGCCTCCTTCAGCGCCGCCGCATGCAGCACCAGCTGCCGCGCCGCCGTAATCCGCGTTGCCATGTCGGCCAACCGAAACGCCACCGCCTGATGTTCGATGATCGCCTGTCCGAAAGCCTTGCGCTCGCGGGCATAGTCCCGAGCCGCCTCGAAGGCCGACTGCGCCATGCCGACCGCCTGCGCGGCGATGCCGATGCGGCCACCCTCCAGATTGGCGAGCGCGATGCGATAACCCTGCCCCTCTTCGCCCAGCCGCAATTCGACAGGGACCGCCATCTCGGTGAAGGCGATCTGGCAGGTATCGGACGAATGCAGGCCGAGCTTTTCTTCGACCCTTATCACCTCGTAACCCGGCGTATCGGTCGGCACGATGAAGGCGGTGATGCCCTTCTTGCCCGCCGCCGCATCGGTGACGGCGAAGACGATGACGACATCACCATTCTTGCCTGACGTTATGAACTGTTTTGCACCATCAAGAATATAGCGGTCGCCATCACGCCGGGCGCGGGTCTTCAGGTTGGAAGCATCGGAACCGGCCTGCGGTTCTGTCAGCGCAAAACCGCCGATCCATTCGCCGGACGCGAGTTTCGGCAGGAACCGCTGTTTCTGGTCTTCCGTGCCGAATTTCAGGATCGGCACGCAGCCGACTGAATTATGCACGCTCATGATGGTGGAACAGGCACCGTCACCGGCGGCGATTTCCTCCAGCGCCAGGGCATAAGCGACGGCACCCGTTTCCGACCCGCCATAATCCTCCGAGACCAGCATGCCGAGGAAACCGAGGTCTCCCATTTCCTTCAGTTCGTCTTTCGGGAACCGGCTTTCCCGATCACGCGCGGCAGCCCCGGGGGCGAGCCGCTCGCGGGCGAAATCGCGGGCCATGTCCCTGATCTGCTGCTGGGCTTCGTTCAGGATCATCGCCGCCTCCCCTTAATGCCGCTCGATGCCGAGCGCGGTTGCTTCACCGCCGCCAATGCAGACTGCGGCCACGCCGCGCTTCAGCCCGTGACGCTGCAGGGCGGCCAGCAGAGTGACAACGATCCTCGCGCCGGAAGCGCCGATCGGATGGCCGAGCGCGCAGGCGCCGCCGTGCACATTCACTTTCTCATGCGGCAGATCGAGATCGCGCATTGCCGCCATCGCCACCACGGCAAAGGCCTCGTTGATTTCGAACAGATCGACATCCCTCGCCGTCCAGCCGGTCTTAGCAAACAGCTTTTTCATCGCGCCGATGGGAGCCGTTGGATATCCGGCGGGTGCGTCCGCATGGGAGGCCTGACCGATAATGGTCGCCAGCGGCGAAAGACCCCGCCTTTCCGCTTCGGAGCGACGCATGAGAACGAGAGCGGCCGCACCATCGGAGATAGAACTGGAATTGGCCGCCGTCACCGTTCCGCCATCGCGAAAGGCGGGCTTCAGCTGCGGTATTTTTTCCGGCCTTGCCTTGCCCGGCTGCTCATCCACGGCAACATCGCCGACAGGCGCCATTTCCGCTTCGAAGGCTCCCTCCGCTATGGCGCGTCGCGCCCGTTCCAGCGAGGCGAGCGCATAATCATCCTGCATGGCGCGGGTAAATTGATAGGTTTCAGCGCAATCTTCCGCGAAAGTGCCCATCAGCCGGCCCTTGTCATAGGCATCCTCGAGACCGTCGAGAAACATATGGTCGATGACCTTGCCATGACCGAGACGATAGCCATTTCGGGCGCGATCCAGCAGATAGGGCGCATTGCTCATGCTTTCCATGCCGCCGGCCAGCACGATGGAAGAGCTTCCCGCCGCGATCTGGTCATGGCCCAGCATGATCGCCTTCATGCCCGAGCCGCACATCTTGTTGATGGTCGTTGCGCCAATCGAATTGGGAATGCCGGCGGCAATGGCTGCCTGTCTGGCGGGCGCCTGCCCCTGCCCGGCCGTCAGCACACAGCCCATCAGCACATCGTCAATATCAGAAACCGGAACAGCGGCCCGTTCGACGGCCGCACGGATCGCCGCGGCCCCAAGATCGGGCGCTGCCACCGATTTGAATTCGCCCTGGAACCCACCCATAGCAGTACGGGCGGTCCCGACGATCACGACAGGGTCATGCACAGCCAAATTCACCTCCCTTGGCCATTCTCCCGCTTGAGAAAACGACCGTCATCGCGATCTCCTCCAGACCTCGAATGACATGAACGCTATCACCAACTCGAATTCATTTCAAAGCTATTTTGATTGACAGTTTTTTGATTGACGATATCTTTGATCCAACAAATAGTCATATCATAGAGCAAATGATCCATGATTGAGCTCGACAGTTTCGACCAGAAGATTCTGCATGTGCTCGGCGATGACGGGCGGGTGAGCTGGCGGGATCTGGCGGCCCGTATCGGTCTTTCCTTCACGCCGACGCTGCGCCGCGTGCGCAAGCTGGAAGAGGAAGGCATCATTCGCGGCTATACCGCGGTGTTCGATGAGAACCGGCTGCTCGGCAATATGGGCGTCTTCATATCCGTCACGCTGGAGCGGCAGATCAAGGAAGCGCTGACGACCTTCGAACACCATGTGGCTTCCATTCCCGAAGTGGTGGGCGGTTACCAGACCAGCGGCAGTTCCGATTACCTGATCCACGCCATGGTGCGGGACCTGCCGCATTATCAGGAGCTGCTGGATTTCCTGACCACGGTTCCCGGCGTGTCGCGCATCCAGTCCAATTTCGCCATCAAGACATTCGTGCGCCGTTCCGCCGCCTTCACCGGGGGAGACACGCCGTAATCAAGGGCTGCCGGCGCGGAGGAGGTGCCGGCTGCAGACAAAAGGGACGGCCTGCCGTCCGGAGGAGGAGACGCGATGAGTTTGAACCTCGCCGCCATTTTCGATGCCGATCTCGGCCCGGAAATCGCAGCATTGCGCGACAGCGCAAGCGCATTCGCAGACGATAAAATCGCCCCGCTGGCGGCGGAGATCGACCGCGACGACCGTTTTCCACGCAAGCTCTGGCCGGAAATGGGCCAGCTCGGGCTGCACGGCATTACCGTTTCGGAAGAGTTCGGCGGTGCCGACATGGGCTATCTCGCCCATTGCGTGGCGATGGAGGAGATAAGCCGGGCTTCCGCTTCCATCGGCCTTTCCTACGGCGCCCATTCCAACCTCTGCATCAACCAGATTCACCGCTGGGGAACGGATGAGCAGAAGCACAGATATCTGCCGAAACTCGTCTCCGGTGAACATGTCGGTTCTCTCGCCATGAGCGAGACGGAGGCCGGTTCGGATGTCGTCTCCATGCGGCTGAAGGCGGAACGCAGGGGTGACCGCTATGTGCTGAACGGCGCGAAGATGTGGATCACCAATGGTCACGAGGCCGATACGCTGGTGGTTTACGCCAAGACGGATATGTCCGCCGGCCCGCGCGGCATCACCGCTTTCCTGATCGAAAAAGGCTTCAAGGGGTTTCGCCCGGCCCAGAAACTCGACAAGCTCGGCATGCGCGGCTCACCCACGTCAGAACTGGTGTTCGAGGATTGCGAGGTTCCGGAAGAAAACATTCTCGGCCGCCTCAATGACGGCGTGACGGTGCTGATGAGCGGGCTGGATTACGAGCGCGCCGTGCTGGCCGCCGGCCCTGTTGGCATCATGCAGGCGGCCATCGATCTGGTGCTGCCCTATGCCCGCGAGCGCAAGCAATTCGGCAAGCCGATCGGCGAATTCCAGCTGGTGCAGGGAAAGCTCGCCGATATCTACTCGTCCATGAATGCATCCCGCGCCTATGTCTATGCGGTGGCCCGGGCCTGCGACAATGGCCGCATCACGAGGCAGGACGCGGCGGGCGCAATCCTGTTCGCCGCCGAGCGGGCGACACAGGTGGCCTTGGATGCCATCCAGCTTCTCGGTGGTTCCGGCTATGTCAATGAAAGCCCGGCTGGACGGCTGCTGCGAGATGCTAAACTCTATGAAATCGGCGCGGGCACCAGCGAAATCCGCCGGATGCTGATCGGCCGCGAACTGGTCAAGGGCAACGGGTGAGAACGCGATGAAGCTTACATCCAGCCTGAACCGCGACCCCACCTTCGCTGCCAATGTCGATTTCATGTCGGGCCTAGTCGATGACTTGCGCCAGCACGTCGAAAAAATCTCCAGAGGCGGCGGCGAAAAGGCCCGCGAACGGCATCTTTCCCGCGGCAAATTGCTGGCGCGCGACCGCATCGAAGCGCTTCTCGATCCCGGCAGTCCATTCCTCGAATTTTCGCAATTTGCAGCTTACGAGGTCTATGACGAACCCGTTCCCGCCGCCGGCATCGTCACCGGCATCGGCCGGGTCTCGGGCCGCGAATGTGTGATCGTCGCCAATGACGCGACGGTAAAAGGCGGCACCTATTATCCTCTGACGGTGAAGAAACATCTGCGCGCGCAGGAAATCGCCACGGAGAACCGCCTGCCCTGCATCTACCTCGTGGATTCCGGCGGCGCGAACCTGCCCAATCAGGACGAGGTGTTTCCCGACCGCGATCATTTCGGCCGCATCTTCTACAATCAGGCCAATATGTCGGCGCAGGGCATCGCCCAGATCGCCGTGGTGATGGGCAGCTGCACGGCGGGCGGGGCCTATGTGCCCGCCATGAGCGACCAATCCGTCATCGTCAAAAATCAAGGCACGATCTTTCTCGGCGGCCCGCCGCTGGTGAAGGCCGCAACCGGCGAGGTGGTAAGTGCGGAGGACCTCGGCGGTGCGGATGTGCACTCCCGGCAATCCGGCGTCACCGATCATTATGCCCATGACGACCGCCATGCGCTGGCGCTGACCCGGCGGATCGTCTCCACCCTCAACCGCCGCAAGCAGGTGGAGCTGGATATCCGCGAACCCGCAGAACCGCTTTATCCGGCGGATGAACTTTACGGCATCGTTCCCGCCGACACGCGAAAACCCTTCGAGGTGCGCGAGATCATTGCCCGACTGGTGGATGGTTCCGAATTTGACGAGTTCAAGGCGCTTTACGGCACGACGCTGATCTGCGGTTTCGCCCATATCCATGGCTATCCGGTCGGCATCATCGCCAATAACGGCATCCTGTTTTCGGAATCGGCGCTGAAGGGCGCGCATTTCATCGAACTCTGCTGCCAGCGTGGCATCCCCCTGGTTTTCCTGCAAAACATCACCGGCTTCATGGTCGGCAAGGCCTATGAAGCCGGTGGTATCGCCAAGGATGGCGCAAAGCTCGTGACTGCGGTCGCTTCAGCCAAAGTGCCGAAATTCACCGTCATCATCGGCGGCTCCTTCGGGGCCGGCAATTATGGCATGTGCGGCCGCGCCTATTCACCGCGATTTTTGTGGATGTGGCCCAATGCCCGCATTTCGGTGATGGGCGGCGAACAGGCGGCGTCCGTCTTGGCGCAAATCCGCCGCGACGGCATCGAGGCCGACGGCCGCCACTGGTCGAAGGAAGGCGAAGAGGCGTTCAAGCAGCCGATCCGGGAAAAATACGAACGGGAAGGCCATCCCTATTATGCCAGTGCAAGGCTGTGGGACGACGGCATCATCGATCCGAAGGATACCCGCCTCGTACTTGGCCTCGGACTGTCGGCCGCGCTTAACGCACCGATTGAACCCACCCGTTTTGGCATATTCAGGATGTGAGGCGACGATGTTCTCGAAAATACTGATCGCCAACAGGGGCGAGATCGCCTGCCGTATCATCCGCACCGCCAACCGCATGGGCATCCGCACAGTGGCGGTCTATTCGGATGCCGACCGCAACGCCATGCATGTGGCGCTGGCCGATGAGGCCATCGCCATCGGCTCCGCACCGGCGCGCGCCTCCTATCTCGATGCAGAAAAAATCATCGCGGCTGCAAAAACAACCGGCGCGGAGGCGATCCATCCGGGTTACGGCTTTCTCTCCGAAAATGCCGCTTTCGCCGAAGCCTGTGCCGCAGCCGGCCTCATTTTCATCGGCCCACCGCCGCAGGCGATCCGCGCCATGGGCGGGAAAAGCGAGGCGAAGGCGCTGATGACGGAGGCAGGTGTTCCCGTCGTTCCGGGTTATCACGGCGATGAGCAGGCCGAAAAACGGCTGGCGAGCGAGGCGGACAAGATCGGTTATCCCGTGCTGCTGAAGGCTTCGGCCGGCGGCGGTGGCAAGGGCATGCGCGTTGTCAGGCAAAAGCGCGACTTCGCCCCGGAGCTTGCCGGCGCGAAACGCGAAGCGCTTGCCGCCTTCGGCAATGACCGCATGCTGATCGAAAAATACCTGGAACGACCACGACATGTGGAGGTGCAGGTTTTTGCCGATAGCCACGACAAATGTGTTTCGCTGTTCGAACGCGACTGCTCGATCCAGCGCCGGCACCAGAAGGTGATAGAAGAAGCCCCCGCCCCCGGCCTGCCCGATGCCTTGCGGCAACGCATGTATGATGCGGCAACCGCCGCCGCCCGCGCCATCGATTATCGCGGTGCGGGAACCGTGGAATTCCTGCTCGACCCTTCCGGCGACTTCTATTTCATGGAAATGAACACCAGGCTTCAGGTCGAGCATCCGGTGACGGAATATATTACCGGTCTCGATCTGGTCGAATGGCAGATCCGCGTCGCCAACGGAGAGACCCTGCCGGAAGGCTGGTCCGATCTCCGCATCAACGGCCATGCCATAGAGGCGCGGATTTATGCCGAAGATCCGGCGCATGATTTTCTGCCGTCGATTGGCACGGTCAGCCATCTCGTTTTTCCCGATGAAGGCCCTCGCCTCCGGATCGACAGCGGCATCCGCGCCGGCGACGCCATCACCGTGCATTACGATCCGATGATCGCCAAGCTGGTCGTCTGGGATCAAGACCGACCTGCCGCTGTGCGGCGGCTGCGGCTGGCGCTGGAAAAACTGGCGATCTGTGGCGTCACCAGCAATGTCGCCTTTCTGGCGCGGCTTGCGGGGCTCGAGAATTTCGCGGCGGCCGATCTCGATACCGGCTTCATCGCCCGCAACGAGGCGGCACTATTCACCTCCTCAGCCATCGGCGGGGGCGGGATCGCTATAGCCGCGCTTGGCCTTCTTCTTTCGCGACAGAAAATGGCCAGGACGAGTTCTCTGCCATCGGCCGATCCCTATAGCCCATGGAACAGCACCAGCGCTTTCCGCCTGAATGCACCGACGCGGGAAACCCTGATTTTCACTCTCGACCACCAACCGCTCACAGTTGCCGTTACCCATGAGGAGGACGGGTTTTCCCTGGAGATTGACGGCGGGACGATCCGTATTGGCGGTAATCTCGCGGAGAATGGCAGGCTGCGTGCGGTCATCGATGGCAGGCAGAGGCAGGGCTATTTCTTCGCGGAGGATAGCGGCCATACGCTTTTTCTGGACGGCGAGCATTATCGCATCAGCCAGCCAGACCCCGTCGATATGGCGGATGCCACCACCCACACCGGTGGTCTGGAGGCGCCCATGCCGGGCGTTATCCGTGCTCTGCTCAGCCAGAAAGGCGCGCTCGTCGAAGCCGGCGAAGCGCTGGTTGTGATGGAGGCGATGAAAATGGAGCACACGATCCGTGCCCCGGCGAAAGGTATCGTTGCCGCCATCAACTGTGCCGAAGGCGATATGGTGGCAGCCGGTGCGGTGCTGGTGAATTTCGAGCCGGAGGGCGCGTGACATGAGCTGGCCCGAAACCGTCAAAATCGTCGAGGTGGGCGCGCGTGACGGCCTGCAGAACGAAAGCACCGAAGTTCCCGTCGCCATCAAGATCGAACTGATCGAGCGGCTCGCCGCAGCAGGCCTGCCGGCGGTCGAGGCGGGCGCTTTCGTTTCACCCAAGAGAGTTCCGCAGATGGCGGGTTCGACGGCGGTGTTTCAGGGTCTAAGACAGCGGCACGGCACAGCCTATCCGGCGCTCGTTCCCAATATGAAAGGTTTCGAGGCGGCCATTGAAGCCGGCGTGACGGACATCGCCGTTTTCGTCTCCGCATCCGAAGGCTTCAGCCAGCACAATATTGGCTGTTCGCGTTCGGAAAGCCTTGAGCGACTACACGATGTCGCGCAGGTAGCGACCAGCCAGAATATCCGCATGCGCGGTTACGTTTCCTGCATTGCCGGCTGCCCCTATGACGGCGCGGTTGCGCCCGATGAGGTGGCGGCAATGGCCGACGCGCTTGTCGCCATGGGGTGTTACGAAATTTCGCTCGGCGATACGATCGGCGTCGGCACGGCCGGCCAGATCCGCAGTGTCATCAAGCGGGTGGCGACCGACATCCCGCGTGAAAAAATCGCCATGCATTTCCATGACACCTATGGGCAGGGCGTCGCCAATGTGCTGGCCTCGCTTGAGGAAGGCATCGCCGTTTTCGACAGTTCCGTTGCCGGGCTGGGTGGCTGCCCCTTTGCGCCGGGGGCGAGCGGCAATGTCGCCACCGAAGATGTCGTTTATCTGCTGCGGGGGCTTGGTATCAAAACCGGTATCGACCTGATGGCGGTGGCGAAGACCGGTGACTGGATCAGCCGGCATCTCGGCAGGCCAAACGCGGCCCGCGCCGGAAAAGCGCTGCTTGCCGCAAAACAGGAGGATGACCTGCATGGCGGATGAGTTGTTACGCGAAACACGCAAGGATGTTCTGTGGCTGACGCTCAACCGGCCGGAGGTGCACAACGCCCTCAATGCCGCCATGACCGATGCGCTCACGGATGCCATCCGCGCTGCATCCGTTGACCGCAATCTGCGCGCCGTGGTGATAACGGCAGCGGGGGATCGCAGTTTCTGTTCGGGAGCCGATCTCAAGGAAAGCGCCGGCGGCATGTTCCTTTCGCGCGATGGAACAAACCCCATCGCTGATGTGATGCGTGCCATCGAGCGATGCGAAAAACCCGTCATTGCCCGCATCAATGGCCGGGTCCTGGCTGGCGGGCTAGGTCTCGTTGCCGCCTGCGATCTTGCCTATGCAGCCGATCACGCCGAATTCGGCCTGCCGGAAGTGCGGGTCGGGCTTTTCCCGGCCATGGTGGCGGCGAAGCTTCTGGCGAAAATGCCGTTGGGCGGACTTCAGGAGATGGCCTATCTCGGCCAGCCGGTCAGCGCTGCGGAGGCAAAACGCCTTGGCCTCGTCAATCGCACCGCACCTGCGGCCGAACTCGACGGCGTGATCGGGGATGTTCTCGCAAAGCTGCGACAGAATGCGCCGGGCGCCATCGCAGCCGGAAAGTCAGCCTTGCTGGCGATGCGCGACATGTCATCCGATGAGCGGCTGGCCTTTGCCGAAGGCGTCATCGCAACAATCAGCGGCAGCGATGAAGCACGTGAAGGACGACAGGCCTTTGCAGAAAAGCGACTGCCCGGATGGGCCGTGGAGGCCTGAACCGCCCCCGTTCCACAGCAATCGTCGCCTCCTGCGGCGTTAATCGATATAATATACGCCGCCGCGTTGACCCTGTTCAGCAAATCGCGTTCTATCCAGCACCTTTCGCCGGATGGCGATCGGGCAGCCGGAGGAGACCCCATGCGCCTTGTAAAAACCGTCGCCGAATTGCGCAATGCGATTGCCGCCTTTCGCCGCGAGGGCAAGACCGTCGGCTTCGTGCCGACCATGGGTTTTCTCCATATCGGCCACCTCACACTCGTTGCCCAAGCCAAGGCAGAAAACGATGTGACGGTGGTTTCCATCTTCGTCAACCCGCTGCAATTTGGTGCGAATGAAGATCTGGCGCGTTACCCGCGTGACCTCGCCCGCGACAGCGCGCTGCTGGAAGAGGCGGGCGTCGATATTCTCTTCGCGCCAGAGGTGACGGCGATGTATCCGCGCCCGATGTCCACCGTCGTGGATGTGCCGGAACTGGGCAGCCAGCTGGAAGGCGCGGTGCGGCCGGGGCATTTTGCCGGCGTCACCACCGTCGTGACCAAGCTCTTTAACCTCGTCCAGCCGGATGCCGCCTATTTCGGCGAAAAGGACTATCAGCAGGTAACGCTGATCCGCCGCATGGTGGAAGACCTTGCCCAGCCGGTGCGGGTCGTGCCGGTCGCGACGGTGCGTGAAGCGGATGGTCTCGCCTGCTCCTCACGCAATGTCTATCTGACCCCCGAGCAACGCGCTGCCGCCGTGATCGTGCCGCGCGCGCTTGAAGAGGCTAACCGGCTTTATGACCAGGGTCTCGACGATCCGGCCGCCCTGGAAGCGGCGATAGAAAAATTTATCGCCTCTGAGCCACTGGCTTCGCCGGAGGTTGTTGCGGTGCGCGATCCCGATACGCTGGCGCCGGTTACCTCCGTGCAGGCGGGACCCGTGCTGGTGGCGCTGTTCGTGCGCTTCGGCAGCACGCGCCTCCTCGACAACCGCGTCATCGGCCGCGACAGAACCGAAAAAAGAGAGGCTGCCCAATGAGCACCCATGGAAAACTGAAGCGGCTGACGACAGCCTCCATCCGCCAGATGAAAGGTGAAGCACGCATCGTCTGCCTCACCGCCTATACGACGCCGATTGCCCGCCTGCTCGATCCGCATTGCGACCTGCTGCTGGTGGGCGATTCACTCGGCATGGTGCTTTACGGCATGGATACGACGGTTGGCGTGACGCTGGACATGATGATCGCCCATGGCCGCGCCGTCATGCGCGGCGTCAACCGAGCCTGCGTCATCGTCGATCTTCCCTTCGGCACCTATCAGGAATCGAAGGAACAGGCCTTCCGCAACGCGGTGCGGCTGATGCAGGAAACCGGCTGTGACGGCGTGAAGCTGGAAGGCGGCGAGGAAATGGCCGAGACCATCGCTTTTCTCGTCGCGCGCGGCATTCCCGTCTTCGGCCATGTCGGGCTGATGCCGCAGCTCGTCCACACCGCCGGCGGCTTCCGCTCGCTCGGCCATTCCGATGCGGAAACCCAGAAAATCTGGCGTGACGCGATTGCCGTCGATCAGGCTGGCGTCTTCGCGATTGTCGTGGAAGGCACCGTCGAGCCGCTCGCTCGCGAACTGACCGAAAAACTCGCCGCCCCGACCATCGGCATCGGCGCATCTCCGGCCTGCGACGGACAGGTGCTCGTCTCCGACGACATGCTTGGCCTGTTTTCCGATTTCAAACCGAAATTCGTCAAACGTTTTGCTGATCTTGCTGCGGCGGTTTCGGAAGCAACCGCTGCTTATGCCGACGAAGTTCGCTCGGGGGCATTTCCGGGGCCGGAGCATACGTTTCAGGTGCGCCGGCAATCGCCTTCGGGGAAATAACACCATATTTCCGTCATGCCGGACTTGATCCGGCATCCAGCCACGGTGCGTCTGCGCGGTGAGAAGAGTCTCTTGCGATCAAGGACTTGATCGCGCTGGACCCCGGATCAGCTCCGGGGTGACGGGTGTTGGGGACGTCCCCCCAAGAAAACAACGTCCCTAGACAATACCGCCGCTGCCACCAACCGAAGCCGGCCGTTCCGCCGCAACACGCTTGCGATAACCGCTCGCCCGATAGGTCGCGACGGGGTCGATTGCACCACCAGCCAATTGCCGGGCCTGCGCAAGGATCGGCTCGACATCGGTGCGGTAAGCCCGTTTCAACGTATCAGAAGCCAGCAGCGCATCATTATCCTGCTGATAGCCGTCGAGGGCAGCGCGATCCACCAGCAGCGCCTGCGCATAGGCGCGGCGGATTTCATTGGCGCTGGAGATCAGGCTTTCGATCGGGTCCGTCACATTATGCGACTGGTCGATCATATGGGCGGGATGGAAACCCTTCACGCCGCGATATTCCGCATCCACCAGCTCGTTGAAAACGAGGAACAGGCGGTATGGCTCGATTGAGCCGGCATCCAGATCGTCATCGCCATATTTGCTGTCGTTGAAGTGGAAACCGCCGAGCTTGCCGAACTGGATGAGCCGGGCGACGATCATTTCGATATTGGTGTTCGGCGCATGATGGCCGAGGTCGACGAGACAGAAGGCCTTTTCACCGAGCGTATTGGCGATCAGGTAATTGGTGCCCCAATCCTGCACGACGGTGGAATAGAAGGCCGGCTCATACATCTTATGTTCGGAAAAGATGCGCCAGTCATCCGGCAGCGCCTTGTAGATATCGGCCATGCCGGCAAGATACCGCTCGAAACTTCTGGTGAAATTGCTCTGGCCGGGGAAGTTCGAGCCGTCGCCCACCCACACCGTCAGCGCCTTGGAGCCGATGGCGTTGCCGATCTCGATACATTCGATGTTGTGTTCCACGGCCTGCCGGCGCGTGGCGGCATCGGTGTGGCTGAGGGAGCCGTATTTGTAGGAATGGCTCTGACCGGGCGCATCCGAAAACGTGTTGGAGTTCATGGCGTCGAAACCGAGACCCAGCGCATCGGCATGGGCCTTCAGCCGCTTCGGGTCTTCCTTGTCCCACGGAATATGCAGGGAGACGTTTGGTGTAGCGCGCGTCAGCTGGTTGATGACGGCGCAATCATCCAGCTTGTCGAAAATGCCGCGCGGCTCGCCCGTGCCGGGAAAACGGGCAAAACGTGTGCCGCCGGTGCCGACGCCCCAGGACGGCACGGCGACGAAAAACTCCGCCACCCTGGCCGTAACGGCATTGATATCGATGTTACGGCGCGCAAGCTGGTTGCCCAGCGCCTGATAGTCGTCTTTCTGTGCGCCGGCGCGCTTTTCGTTTTCAGCCGCGATCACATCGGCGGCGATTTTCGTCTCGGTCATGTTTTCCTCCCGGGCGATGAACACAACAGGTGCTTCGACCCGCGACACCACCACCCCGTCATTCCGGCCTTGAGCCGGAATCCAGCCAGCCCAAGTCTTTGGGCTGAGAAGACTCTCTCGCCGCGCAGACGCGCGGCTGCTGGATTCCGGCTCAAGGCCGGAATGACGGAGGTGGGACTTTTGCCACTTCTCAAAGCATCCTATCTTTTTATATGTCGGTATCCACCGACACCCTACCGCGTAAAACTCTGCGCATTGCCGGCATCAACATTGATGATGTTGCCGGTGGACTTGGCGGAGGCGTCGGACGCCAGGAAGTAGATCGCCTCGGCGATGTCTTCCGGGAAGACGTTGAGCTTCAGCATCGAGCGTTTGCGGTAATGTTCCTCCAGATCGGTCACCTCGATCTTGGATGAAGCAGCACGCTGCTCACGCCACTCACCATTCCAGATTTTCGAGCCGCGCAACACGGCATCGGGATTGACGGTGTTGACGCGAATGCCCGCTTCCGCCCCTTCAAGCGCAAGGCAACGGGCCAGATGGATTTCCGCGGCCTTCGCCGTGCAATAGGCCGACGCATTGGGTGAAGAGGCAAGGCCATTCTTGGAGGCGACGAACACGACGTTGCCGCCGAGATTCTGACGCCGCAGCAGCCGGAATGCTTCTCGCGAGACGAGGAAATAGCCGGTGGCGAGAATGTCGATATTCTTGTTCCACATGGCAAGCGTCGTATCTTCCACGGGTGCGGAAGAGGCAATGCCCGCATTGGAAACGAGAATATCCACACCGCCGAATTCCACGCTCGCTTGCGCAAAGGCCGAAATGACCGCGTCCTCCTGCGTCACATCAAGCTTGACGGTACGGACCGCGTCGGCGCTGTAACGCTTGACGAAATCGCCTTTGGCGGCTTCCAGCGCCGTCTCGTCAATATCGGCCAGAACCACGCAGGCACCCTCGCCCGCCAGCCGTTCCGCCGTTGCCCGGCCAATGCCGCCGGCGCCGCCAGTGACGAAGGCCACGCGGCCGGCAAGGCTTTTCGGCTTCGGCATGCGCTGCAGCTTTGCTTCTTCCAGCAGCCAATACTCGATATCGAAGGCTTCCTGCTCGGGCAGGCCCTGATATTCGGACACGGTGGACGCGCCGCGCATGACATTGATGGCATTGACGTAAAATTCGCCGGCAATGCGGGCCGTGGCCTTGTCCTTGGCGAAGGACAACATGCCGACGCCGGGGATGAGGAAGATCACCGGGTTCGGATCGCGCATCTTGGGCGAATTGTCGTGGCGGCAAGCCTCGTAATAGCGGCTGTAATCGGCGCGGTAAGCCTCAAGCGCTTTGTCCAAAGCCGCCGTCAGCGCATCTACATCTGGGTTCGCGGTATCGAGCTCAAGGATCAGCGGGCGGATTTTGGTACGCAGGAAGTGATCAGGGCAGGATGTGCCGAGATTTCCGAGCGGCTTCAACTCCCTGGAATTGACGAATTCGAGAACTGCATCCTGATCGTCAAAATGGCCAAGCTTGCGCTCCTCGCGGCCAATACGGCCACGGATTTCCGGCATCAGCCGGGCGGCGATGGCGCGGCGTTCAGCCTCAGGCAGGCTCTTGGCGACGGCACCGCCGAAGATCACCTTGCCTTCGGTCTTTCCCGCAAACCACTCGATCGCCTTGTTGATGATGGCGAGCGTCAGTTCATAGCATGCCTTGGCGTCATTATCCCAGGTGAACAGGCCGTGACTTTCCAGCACGACGCCCTTGGCCTTCGGGTTGGCCTTGACGAAAGCTTCGAGATCAAGACCGAGCTGGAAACCCGGACGACGCCATGGCAGCCAGCCGATGTCATCGCCAAAGATCTGCTGCGTCAGTTCTTTTGAATTCTTCGAAGCGGCAATCGCGATGATTGCATCCGGATGCATGTGGTCGACATGATCGTAAGGCACAAAACCGTGCAGCGGCGTATCGATGGAGGCGGCGCGCGGATTGAGGTTGAAGGTGCAATGCGGCAGGAAGCCGACCATGCGGTCCTCGTCTTCGACGCCCTTATAAATGCCCTTCAGCGCTTCCAGCTTGTCGAGATAAAGCGTCGAAAAACCATCGAGCTTGATGGTGCCGACATCACCGCCGGAACCTTTGACCCACATGACGCGTACCTTTTCACCGGTCAGCGGATCGATTTCCAACACCTTCGCGGAGGTATTACCGCCGCCGTAATTGGTGATGCGCTTGTCCGCACCCAGCAGATTGGAGCGATAAAGCAGCTTGCCGGGCTCATCGAGCGTCCTGGCGTAAGCGTCGTCCCAACGGCTTTCGAGAAGGCGGGATGTTCCCGTCATGTCTTCCTCCCAGTATCTGTCTGCATTCGCGAAGCCGATATCGGCCCGCCTCCTTTGATGGCAGGTATCGCGCATCCAAAAGCACAATGTCAATCAAAAACGATCATAAATTTTCATGTTGCAGCGCGATATTGATTAATTTGATCGTTCTTGATTGACAACGTAAAGAGATTGCGAATAATCACGGTCAGGAGGACCCCATGCACGAACGCGAACGCCATCGCATCATCTTGAGCGCCACACAGGAAAAAGCTGTCGTGACGGTGCAGGATATTGCTGAACTCACGGATGCGTCGGAAGCGACGATCCGCCGGGATATCGCGTCTTTGCACGTTCAGGGCAAGTTGCGGCGCGTGCGCGGCGGAGCGGAAGCAGTGCATCCGCCGCAGCTCGGCAATCTTGCCGCACGCCCTTTCCGTGTTTCCGAATCGGTCAATATCGACAAGAAACGCGCAATTGCGCGCAAGGCGGTCGACCTCTGCAATGATGGCGACGCGATCATCCTGAATGGCGGCACCACGACATTCCAGATGGTGCATTACATGGCGGCGCGGCGCCTGCAGGTGATGACCAACTCCTTCGCGATTGCCGAGCATCTGGTCAAGCATTCCAAATGCAGTGTCAGCGTGCCGGGCGGCGCGATCTATCGCGACCAAAGCCTTATCCTGTCGCCCTTCGAGAATGATGCGATCCGCAATTTTTATGCGCGACGGATTTTTCTCGGCGCGCAGGGCGTGGGCGCGCTTGGCATCATGGAGTCCGACGCGCTGGTCATCCAGAGCGAACAGAAGCTGATGCGGCAGGCGGAAGAACTGATCGTGATGGTCGATTCCTCGAAATTCAGAAAACGATCCAGCCTGATTTTATGCCCGCTCGAAAACGTTACGACCATCATCACCGATGACGGGATTTCGGACGAAGCGGCAAGGATGGTGGAAGATGCCGGCGTCGAATTGCTGATCGCCGGCGCGGTGGCAGCGGGAAAAACCGCCGGCCCGCCGGATGAGGAGAATTCTTCTTCAGTCGCTTGAGGAGCGCTGGAGGGAAAAACAAGGTTCAAAACGGGAGGAAAAGGGACATGAAACTTACACGCAGAACATTGACCAGCGTACTGGCACTCAGCGCGGCGCTCTCCGTCGCAGGGCTTGGCAGCGTTGCCCAAGCAGCAGACGTCAAGATAGCGCTGGTGGTCAAGTCACTCGGCAACGGCTTTTTCGAAGCCGCCAACAAGGGCGCGCAGGAGGCCGCAAAGGATCTCGGCGGCGTCGAGATCATCTATACCGGTCCGACCAGCACCACGGCGGAAGGCCAGATCGAAGTCATCAATTCGCTGATCGCGCAGGGCGTCGATGCCATCGCCATTTCCGCCAACGACCCCGACGCCGTTGTTCCGGCGCTGAAAAAGGCGGCACAGCGCGGCATCAAGGTCATTTCCTGGGATTCCGGCGTGGCGCCCGAGGGCCGCATTCTCCAGCTTAATCCCTCTTCCAACGCGCTGATCGGCAAAATGTGCCTGCAGCTCGCCGCATCGCATCTGGAAGGCGGCAAGGGCGATTTCGCCATTCTTTCGGCCACCACCACCTCCACGAACCAGAATATCTGGATCGATGAGATGAAGAAACAGCTGAAGGATTTCCCCGGCCTCAACCTCGTCACGACCGTTTACGGTGACGACCTTGCCGACAAGAGCTACCGCGAAGCGCAGGGCCTGCTCTCCTCGCAGCCGAATGTGAAGGTCATCGTCGCGCCGACGACGGTTGGCGTTCTCGCTGCCTCGCAGGCCGTGAAGGATGCAGGCAAGATAGGTCAGGTCTTCGTGACCGGCCTTGGCCTGCCGTCGGAAATGGCCGGCGCCATCAAATCAGGCGCCACCAAGGAATTCGCCATCTGGAACCCGATCGACCTCGGTTACTCCGCCACCCAGATCGCCTATCGCCTTGTGAAGGGCGAAGCCGACGGCAAGCCGGGCTCGGAAATCGAAGCCGGCCGCATGGGCAAGATCAAGGTTGGCGAAAACAGCGAAGCGGCGATGGCTGATCCGTTCATCTATGACGCGAAGAATATCGATCAGTTCTCGAAGATTTTCTGATCTTGATAATATCCGGCGGTGCGGAGGCTACCCCCCTCTGCCCTGCCGGGCATCTCCCCCTCAAGGGGGGAGATCGATATGCCGCACCCGCTCGATCCATAAGGCAGGGTGCTATCCGCTTGCCGATCTCCCCCCTTGAGGGGGAGATGTCCGGCAGGACAGAGGGGGGTGCCCCTCGCCGCTCCACTCAAAACCGACCGGTAAGACGGAATGATGCGTGCTGAAACCCAAACCATAGACATCCCAGCGACTTCCAGCGCCACGCCCATTCTCGAAATGCGCGGCATCAGCCAGATATTCCCCGGCGTCAAAGCGCTGGATGGCGTCGATATCGCGCTTTATCCCGGCAAGGTCACCGCGCTGATCGGTGAGAACGGCGCGGGCAAATCCACGCTCGTCAAAATCCTCACCGGCATCTACCGCCCGAACGAGGGCGAAATCCTGCTGGATGGCAAGGCTGTGACCTTTCATGGTGCGCAAGATGCCATCGATGCCGGCGTCACCGCCATTCATCAGGAAACCGTGCTGTTCGACGAACTTTCGGTCGGTGAAAACATCTTCCTCGGCCATGCGCCAAAAGGCCGTTTCGGCCTGATCGACTGGAAGACCATCAATGAGCGAGCCAGAATTCTGCTGGAACAGCTCGAAAGCACCATCGATCCTACCATCCGGTTGAAAGACCTGTCGATTGCCCAGCGCCATCTGGTGGCCATCGCCCGTGCGTTGTCAGTCGAGGCGCGCATCGTGATCATGGACGAACCGACGGCTGCGCTTTCCCGCAAGGAGATCGATGATCTCTTCCGCATCGTCGGGAACCTCAAACGGCAGGGCAAGGCGATCCTCTTCATCAGCCACAAGTTCGATGAAGTCTATGAAATCGCCGAGAATTACGCCGTGTTCCGCGACGGGAAAATGGTCGGAGCCGGCACACTCGCCACCACGCCACAGGATGAGATCGTGCGCCTGATGGTCGGTCGCGACGTGACGAACGCCTTCCCCAAGCAGGCCGTCACGCTGGGGCCAACGGTGTTGTCGGTTCGCGATTACTCGCACCAGACGGAATTCCGCGATATTTCGCTCGAGCTGCGCAAAGGCGAGATTCTCGGCCTTTACGGGCTGATCGGCGCCGGGCGTTCCGAACTTTGCCAGTCGCTGTTCGGCATCACCCGGCCGGCCTCTGGTGAGGTGACACTGAACGGCCAGCGGCTCACCATTCGTTCGCCGGAAGACGCGATCCGTGCCGGCATCGTTTATGTGCCGGAAGAGCGCGGCCGCCATGGGCTCGCGCTCGAAATGCCGATCTATCAGAACATGTCGCTGCCCTCTCTCACGCGTACATCGCGCAAAGGGTTTCTCGCCGCCGCCAATGAATTTGCGCTGGCGCGCAAATATGCGTCCCGTCTCGATCTACGTGCGGCTGCACTCTCCGTGCCTGTTGGCACGCTTTCGGGCGGCAACCAGCAGAAGGTGGTAATCGGCAAGTGGCTCGCCACCCAGCCCAAGGTCATCATTCTCGACGAGCCGACCAAAGGCATCGATATCGGCTCCAAGGCCGCCGTGCATGGCTTCATCAGCGAGCTTGCGGCGGAAGGGCTTTCCATCATCATGATTTCATCCGAACTTCCCGAAATCCTCGGCATGTCCGACCGCGCCATCGTCATGCGCGAAGGCCTGATGGCGGGCCAGTTCGAACGCGCCGATTTTTCTCCGGAAAAGCTGGTGCGCGCCGCCACCGGCAATGCCTGAGAGGGGCAACCACATGCAACGTCTACTCAAAAATCGCGAATGGCTGCTGGCGGGCATCATCATCGTCATGATCGCCGGTTTTGCGCTGCGCGCGCCCGGTTTCAGCCGGCCCGGCAATCTCGTCAATATCTTCAACGATACCTCCATCCTCATCATTCTGGCGCTTGGCCAGATGGCGGTCATTCTCACCAAATCCATTGATCTCTCCGTCGCCGCCAACCTCGCCTTTACCGGCATGGCGGTGGCGATGACCAACGCCGCCTTTCCGGGTATTCCCCTGCCGCTTCTCATCGCCATGGCGGTCGGCATCGGTGCGTTTCTCGGCTCGCTCAATGGCGTACTGGTCTGGTGGCTCGGCATTCCGCCCATCGTTGTCACGCTCGGCACGCTCACCATCTATCGCGGCATGGCCTTCGTGCTGTCGGGCGGTGGCTGGGTGAACGCGCACCAGCTTTCGCCGACCTTCCTCAATGTACCGCGCACCGTAATCCTCGGCATGCCGGTTCTTTCATGGGTGGCGATCCTCATCATCGCCGGGGCCTGGCTGGTGCTCAGCCGCACCTCCTTCGGCCGTTCGGCCTATGCATCGGGCGGTAATCCGAGTGCAGCCGTTTATGCGGGCATCGATGTCGGCCGCACGCGCTTCTTCGCCTTCGTGCTGTCAGGCGCTCTGGCCGGTCTCGCCAGCTATCTCTGGGTCTCGCGTTACGCCGTTGCCTATGTCGATATCGCCGCCGGTTTCGAACTGGACAGTGTGGCGGCCAACGTAATCGGTGGGATCTCGATTGCGGGTGGCATCGGCTCAGTGGCCGGTGCCGTGCTTGGCGCGCTGTTCCTCGGCGTCATCAAGAACGCGCTGCCCGTCATCGGCATCTCGCCCTTCGCGCAGATGGCGATATCAGGCGTGGTGATCGTGCTTGCCGTCGTCTTCAACGCCCGCGCCGAAGCGCGAAAAGGCCGCATCATCCTGCGCGACCGGGCGGCAGCCGATCAGGCCAAGGAGGCCGCAGCATGACCTCGCAACCGACACAGACACACCGCATCATCCCCGACAAGCTCGGTACGCCGCTGCGCCGTGTCATGGCCAGCTGGGAAGTGCTGCTGCTGGGCGTTGCGATCCTGATCTTCATCGCCAACTCGCTCGCCTCGCCCTATTTCCTCAATGCCTGGAACCTCTCCGACGCAACCTTCAACTTCACCGAAAAGGCGATCATCGCCTTCGCCATGGCGCTGCTGATCATTGCCGGCGAAATCGATCTGTCCGTCGCCGCCATCATTGCGCTTGCCTCCACCGCCATGGGCGCGGCAGTGCAGATGGGCGTCGGCACACCCGGCCTCGTCGCCATCGGCATCGGCACCGGGCTTTTATGCGGAGCTTTCAACGGCTTTCTGGTCGCCGGGCTGAAACTGCCGTCCATCGTCGTCACCATCGGCACGATGAGCCTGTTTCGCGGCATCTCCTATATGGTGCTGGGCGATCAGGCCTATGGCAAATATCCTGAAGATTTCGCCTATTTCGGCCAGGGTTACGTGATCTCCGTCATATCCTTCGAATTCGTGCTGTTCATCGTCATGGCCGTCCTCTTCGCCATTCTGCTGCACGCCACCAATTTCGGCCGGCAGGTCTATGTCATCGGCACCAATCCCTTCGCCGCCCGCTTCTCCGGCATTCCCGTCGAGCGGGTGAAGTTCATCCTCTTCCTGCTCACCGGCCTGATGAGCGGCATTGCCGCCGTCTGCCTCACCTCGCGCCTCGGCTCCACCCGCCCGTCGATCGCTCAGGGCTGGGAGCTTGAGGTGGTGACCATGGTGGTGCTGGGCGGCGTTTCCATTCTCGGCGGCTCCGGCACCATCGCAGGCGTTGTCATCGCCGCCTTCGTCATGGGCCTTGTCACCTTCGGGCTCGGTCTTCTGAACGTGCCCGGCATCGTCATGTCGATTTTCGTCGGCCTGCTTTTGATCGTCACCATCGCCATCCCCATCGTCGTCCGCCGCCTTCGGGCCATGAGAAGTTAAGCCATGCCTGAACTTGAAAAACACGCCTTCAAGATGAAACTCTTTCCCGGGAAAGAGGCGGAATATAAAAAACGCCATGACGAGATATGGCCGGAACTGGTGGCGCTGCTGCACGAGGCGGGTGTGAGCGATTATTCCATTCATCTCGACCCGGAAACCAACATCCTGTTCGGCGTGCTGACGCGACCGAAGAACCACGGCATGGCGGCCTTGCCCGACCATCCCGTGATGAAGAAATGGTGGGCGCATATGGCCGATATCATGGAGAGCAATCCCGATAACTCGCCCGTCGCGAAAGACCTGGTGACGGTGTTCCATCTGCCATGAGCGAGAGCATCAAACCGGGCCGCGTCGCGGTCATCGATATCGGCAAAACCAACGCCAAGGTCGTCGTCATCGACACCGGCAGCGGCGAGGAAATTGCCGGCGAGAAACGGACAAACCCCGTTCTTCGCAATGGCCCCTACCCGCATTACGATGTGGAGATGCTCTGGGACTTCATTCTTTCCGCGCTTTGGAGGTTTGGCCAGAAGCCGGGTTTCGATGCGATTTCCATCACCACCCACGGCGCGTCAGCGGCGCTTCTGGATGAAAACGGCGACCTTGCCTTGCCCGTGCTCGATTACGAGCATATCTACCCCGAACCAGTTCAGGAGGCCTATCGCGGCATCAGGCCCGATTTCGCCGAGACCGGCTCGCCGCAGCTTCCCGCCGGACTGAACCTTGGCGCGCAAATCCATTTCCAGAAAGAGGCCTTTCCGGACGATTTCTCCAGAGTGCGCAGCATCGTCACCTATCCGCAATATTGGGCGGGGCGGCTGACCGGCGTTTTGGCCACGGAAACAACCTCGCTCGGGTGCCATACGGATCTGTGGAACCCGCGCCGGAAGGGCTTCTCCTCGCTGGTCAAGCGCCTTGACATCGCGCATCTGATGTCGCCGGTCCGCTCCGCTTTCGACGTGCTGGGAACGATCCGTCCATCGCTGGCACAGGAAACCGGTCTGTCTCCGCATATGCCCGTCTATTGCGGCATCCACGATTCCAACGCCTCGCTTTTGCCGCATCTGCTGCGTCGCGACGGTGATTTTTCGGTTGTCTCAACCGGTACCTGGGTGGTGAATTTCGCCATTGGCGGCACGGCGGACACGCTGGATCCCGCCCGCGACACGCTTTTGAATGTCGATGCCCTGGGGCGTCCCGTTCCTTCCTCCCGTTTCATGGGCGGCAGGGAATATGAAATGCTGGCCCAGCAGCTCGAACCGGCGAAGGAAGATGAGATCGAAACCGCTCTGGGCAAGGTGATTGCCAAAGGCATGATGCTGTTGCCCAGCATCGTCAGCGGCTCCGGCCCCTTTCCCGAGAAAACAGCGTGCTGGAGATCAGATGAAAACGCCACGGCTGCGGAACGCCACGCCGCAGCGGCGCTTTATCTCGCCCTGATGACGGAATTCAGCCTTTCGCTCATCGGCCGAAAAGGTCCAATCCTTGTCGAAGGCCCCTTCGCCAGCAACGCGCTTTATCTGAAGGCGCTGGCCGGCTTTGCGGAAACAGAAGTCACGGCGGTCGAAGGTTCCACCGGCACCAGTGCGGGTGCTGCCCTGCTCACCGGCATCAAACCGCTTGCCGGTCGCGAGCGCCATTTCACGCTGCACGACATCCCCGGCCTCGTTTCTTACCGAGATGTCTGGCGGTCCTGTCTGGCCTGATGCGAAACGCAAAATGCGGCCGAACCATCGGCCGCATTTTGATTTTGCAGAAAGATCAGCCCTTGATGAAAGCCAGAAGGTCGGCGTTCAGCACGTCGGCATTGACAGTGAGCATACCGTGCGAGAAGCCGGGATAGGTCTTCAGCGTGCCATTTTTCAACAGCTTCACCGATTTCAGCGCGGAGTCGGCAATCGGCACGATCTGGTCGTCCTCGCCGTGCAGCACCAGTGTCGGAACGCTGATGGCCTTCAGGTCCTCGGTCTGGTCGGTTTCCGAGAAGGCCTTGATGCCATCGTAATGGGCCTTTGCGCCGCCCATCATGCCCTGCCGCCACCAGTTCTGGATCACGCCTTCCTGAGCCGTCGCACCGTCGCGGTTGAAGCCATAGAACGGACCGGCCGGCACATCGCGGAAGAACTGCGCGCGATTTGCGGCGAGCGACGAGCGGAAACCGTCAAACACTTCCATCGGCAAGCCTTCCGGATTGGCTGCGGTCTTGAGCATCAGCGGCGGCACGGCGGAGACGAGAACCGCCTTGGCGACGCGGCCGGCGGGTTCGCCATGTTTGGCAACATAACGGGCGACTTCGCCGCCGCCGGTGGAGTGACCGATATGGACGGCATTCTTCAGATCAAGCGCCTCAACGACGGCGAAGGCATCGGCAGCGTAGTGATCCATGTCGTGACCGTCAGCAACCTGGGCCGAACGGCCATGACCACGGCGGTCATGGGCGACAACGCGAAAACCCCTGGAGAGGAAAAACAGCATCTGCGCATCCCAGTCGTCGGAGCTGAGCGGCCAGCCGTGATGAAACATGATCGGCTGGGCATTCTTCGGGCCCCAGTCCTTGTAGAAGATTTCGGTTCCGTCTGTCGTCTTAACAAAGCCCATGATCGTTTCTCCTTCGGTTGCGTTGGCATCTTCCGGTGCGGTGTCAGTTGTGCGCCGGTTTGATGGAGGGATGATGACGCGGGATAACGGTTGCAACAATTGCAACAATAATTGGCATTGAATTGCTGTTTATGAAATTATCTTTTCGACCCGCATGACCGCACGCGCATCGAACCGCTCCGCGCCCTCACTCCGGAGTGAGAACGAGAGGAAAGGCGGACGGTTCCGTGAATTCGGCGGGACCTGTTCGGCGGCCGGCGGCGTTTTCAATCCACGTCGGGATCATATTCCCGGGGGCTGTCGTCCTTCGAGAACAGGACGCAGGGGCCACGCGAGCCGCGGGGATCATAGGCATATCCCCTGTCCGTCAGCGCCTGCATGATGTCGCGAACCCCGGCGAGCCCATAAAGATGGTCGTGCAGCTCGACGAATATCCGCTCCACGCCGGCAAGATCGGCCCTGCCGAGCAGATCGCGTTCGGCACCTTCAATATCCATCACAAGGGCGGTAATGCCGTGGCTGGCGATAAACCGGTCGATATTTTCGGAAGAGATTTCGATACGCCGTTCATAGGGGCCCTGATTTTCGTCCATGGACGACATCCAGAGATCCTTGCGAACGTAAAAAGGATAGGAGCGCGGCTCGTCAGCGGTGAGAAGCCCCTGCGAGAACACGACATTGCCGCGGCAATTGGCCTTGATCACCCGCTCCGCCAGCGCCGCAGTGGAAGGGTTGGCCTCGAAGGCCCACACCGAAACATTCTCTATGCCGGCGATGATGGAGGTGATGATGCCGATGCCGGACCCAAGTTCCAGCACGCGGTCCCCGGGCTTGATGGCTTTCAGGACGCTGCGTGCCTCCTTCGCCTCATAGCTGCCGTCGGTCAGCGCCTGCCAGATGACGGGCGATACCTCATCGGAAGAAAGAGGCAGGGCAACTCCATGCACGTCCAGTATTTCCATGTCTCGAGCCTTTTCGCAAACGCGGTCGTTTCACCAGAATGATCCCGTACCGACCGGCAAAGCTCTACAGCATCAGTGCGGCGACCGGTATCGGTTTTAGCAAGCAACGCTATATCCGGTTAAAAATTCGACACGCCTGCAATGGTGCGAAAGCAGATTTTTTCAGACGGAACTCCAGGCCACCAGCTCCTTGGCCGGCAACGGCCTGCTGATCAGATATCCCTGAACCTGATCGCATCCCAGACGCCGGACGCACTCATATTGCTCCTCGGTCTCGATGCCTTCGGCAATCGTGGTCATCCGCAGACTGCGCCCCACACCGACCACAAATTCGACGATCGCCAGCGCATCGCGATCGCTGGTGATATCGCGCAGGAAGGACCGGTCGATCTTGATCTTGTCGAAGGGAACACCGCGCAAATTGGCGAGCGAGGAATAACCCGTGCCGAAATCGTCCATGGCGATCTTGATGCCGACATCCTTCAGCCGGGTCAGCGTGTTGATCGTCTGGTCGCTCTTGTTGAGCAGGATCGATTCGGTGATTTCCAGCTCGAGCCGGCTCGGCTCCAGTCCGCTTTTTTCGAGGGCGCCCATGACGTTCTGGATCAGATTGGCGCTGTGGAACTGGACCGGCGACAGATTGACCGCCACCTTCATGTCCTCGTCCCACCCCATCGCCTCGCGGCAGGCCGTCTCCATCACCCATTTTCCGAGCGAATGGATCAGTCCGGTTCTTTCCGCGACGGGAATGAAGACGCTGGGCGGCACATCGCCCCGCAGCGGGTGCTTCCAGCGTAAAAGCGCCTCGAAGCCGCAGAGCTTGCGCGTCTGCGTCGCCACCTGCGGCTGGTAATAGACTTCCATCTCGTCATTCTGCAGCGCGGTCTGCAGATCGGCCTCGAAGGACTTCTTCTCGGTCAGCTGCTTCTGCATGCGGACCTTGAAGACGCTCGCGCGGCCCGGGCCGATGGCTTTCGCCTCGTAGAGTGCCAGATCGGCGCGCTTGAACAATTCATCCGCATCGACGGCACCATGCGATATGGCGATACCGATACAGGTGCCGATTTTGACCTCCTGCTCCCCAAGCTGGTAGGTGCGGCTGATCTGATCGATGAGCTTGGAGGCAAGACGGCGGGCGGCATCTTCGTTCAGATCGTCGGAGACGACGGCAAATTCATCGCCACCCAGACGGCAGACCATGTCGTAATCGCCGCCAATGGCCGAAAGACGCTGCGCCACGGCCTGAAGCAGCGCGTCGCCGGCATCGTGGCCGAGCGTATCGTTGACATCCTTGAAACCATCGAGATCGAGCAGGAGGATCGCCGTCGTTCCGGTGCCGCCGAAGGATCGGCGCAACCTCTCGATCAGTTCCTGCCGGAACAGGGCCCGGTTGGGCAACCCGGTCAGCGCGTCGTGATAGGCGTCATGTTCCAGCCGGACATTCTTGGCCTGCAGCTCCAGCGTGGCGGCACGCAGGTCGTCGGTCAGGCCGCGCATGCTTTTCTGCGCCCGGTTCAGCAGGTCGTTCTGGCGAAGCAGCAAGATGACAAGCGCGATGCCGCACAGGATGAGGCCGCCGGCCAGCGCCGTATAGACAATGTGCAGCTTGCGCACATCCTCATGCGCGGTATCGATCAGATTGACGTCATAGGCCACTGACGACGACGCCAGGGTCGTCATCGGCGCATCGAGTGCGCTCATAGACGAGAGCAGATCCGGAATATCGGCCGGCTGCAGATTATCCATCTGCTGTTCGAGGCGTGCCAGAATAGCGTCGAGCCGGTTGACGATGTCCCGCCACTGCTGCTTTTCATTGATGAATGCGCCCAGATTGCCCTGTTTCAGAAGCTCCAGGCGGCTCAGCATGATATCCAGACGCAACTGCAATTCGTCCCGGTCAATCTTGCCGGGGCTGAGCGCGAATACGGCCAGCTTGTTCTGGAGGCGCAGATATTCCGCAACCGTCTGGCTGACTGCCCACGAGTCGTTATAGCGGGCGAACTTCTGCAGAGCGGTCTGCCGCTCGGCAATGACGAAAGCGATATAGCCCGTTGCCAGGACGAAGCAACAGATGATCACCGCCACAAGTTTTCGCAAACGGCACCTTTATTCCACTATCAATTTGGCGACTTGCCACGCGGACCGCGAATAATAGGTCTGCTTCTGCAATTCCGGGTCACTGTCATAGGGGTAGATAACGAACAACGGACCCTTTTCTCGAACTGTCATGTAGTTGCCATCCAGTTTGATCGCCAGAATAACGTTAAATTTCTTAAAATCCTCAACCGGTATCGTGCTGACATAATCATTGAGCGCGACCGCTGTGATGCTGGTGCCCTTCGCGCCGACGACATCCATCAGCTTTGCCAGCGAAACACCATCAAAGCGGACGCGGCCGTCATGCCAGGGCGTCGTCGTCTCCACCGTCTCCATGCCCAGCGCCTCCAGCATGTCGCGGTCGAACTGCGCGGCCCCGTCGACATTGGTGTTGGTGATGTTTCCGGATATGGTCAGTATTGGTTTTCCTTGCGGTTTGGCAATTGTTCCGGCTTCAGCACAGGAAAGCCACACGAGCGACAAGAACGCACTGAGAAGTACCCGGGCGACACTCATACTTTTTCTCCATCGATAACGTTCAGCTCGAGGGTCTTCGCCCGCCTTTGAAGGCCAAGGGAACCGACGCTCGCAATATATATCAGGAAAGGATGTTATATCCTCACTGAGATTTTATTCGTATTTTCTCTAGGTTTTGAGTAAACCCTTTGGATAATTTTTCCGTCTTATTTGTACTTTTTCACGCTTGACGCACTGTTCTGACGCAGGCGGCAAATCCCGCCACTTTCTCACCCTGTTCCGTCAGGCGCGACGAAGGCCAAATTGTGGCAGAAGCTCCGCCATCCGTGAAGGGAACGCGTGTGATTCGCACGGCCCCGAACGGCAATCGGGTCTCCCGTCCCCGTCTGCCCGCCAAATCAACATGACAAAAGACAAGTTTGGTGTCACAGAAAAATCATCGCCTTTGCCGGCGCCGACGGTTGAAACATACCGTCCGCAACTTAATATAAAGACTGTCGTTTCCGTTTCCGGCACCTCCAGAATCCCCCGCCGGAAATGTCCAGACACCCGTTCCGCGCAGCGAAAGCCGCGATGCCGGATATCGTCCGGCCAGGAAAATTCTGTTCACGTCTCCGGGCCGGACGGCATCCGCCGTATCGGCCGCATCATGAAGGTAGCCCCTATGCACACCTATCCCGACATCAAACTTCTCATTGATGGCGAATGGCGAGACGCCGTTTCCGGCAAGACGATCGCCGTGTCCGATCCGGCAACCGACGAAATCATCGGCGCGATTGCCCACGCCGAGAAGGAAGACCTCGATCTGGCGCTTGCCGCCGCCGAGCGCGGTTTCAAGGTGTGGCGCGACACCTCGCCCTTCGAGCGTTCGAAGATCATGCGCAGGGCTGCCGATATCCTGCGAGAGCGCAAGGACAAGATCGCCTATATAATGACCCGCGAGCAGGGCAAGCCACTGGCGCAATCGGGCACAGAAATCATGGGCGCCGCCGACACGATCGACTGGTTTGCCGAAGAGGCGCGCCGCACCTATGGCCAGGTCATCCCGGCGCGTGCGGCCGGCGTTTCGCAGCTGGCCATCAAGCTGCCGGTCGGTCCGGTCGCGGCGTTCACACCGTGGAACTTCCCGATCAACCAGATCGTCCGCAAGCTTTCCGCAGCGCTCGCCACCGGCTGCTCGATCATCGTCAAGGCGCCGGAAGAAACCCCGGCGTCGCCGGCGGAACTGATCCGCGCCTTCGTGGATGCCGGCGTGCCGGCGGGCGTCATCGGCCTCGTTTACGGCGTGCCGTCAGAGATTTCGGAATATCTGATCCCGCATCCGGTCATCCGCAAGATTTCCTTCACCGGTTCCACCCCCGTCGGCAAACATCTGGCCGCGCTTGCCGGCAGGCACATGAAGCGCGCCACGATGGAACTCGGCGGCCATGCACCGGTGATGATCTTCAACGACGCCGATATCGAAAAGGCGATCGAGGTCACGTCACTTGCCAAGTTCCGCAATGCCGGTCAGGTCTGCGTTGCCCCCACCCGCTTCCTCGTGCAGGACGGCGTGGCGGACCGCTTCCTTGAAGGTTTCGTGGAGGCCGCCAAGGCGGTCAAGGTCGGCAATGGTCTGGAAGACGGCGTCATCATGGGACCGCTCGCCAATGAGCGCCGCATTCCCGCGCTGGAAGGTCTTATCAACGACGCCGTTTCCCATGGCGGCGAATTGAAGACCGGCGGCCGCCGCATCGGCAACAAGGGCAATTTCTTCGAGCCGACGGTTCTCGCCAATGTGCCGACCACCGCCAGGATCATGAATGACGAGCCGTTCGGTCCGGTCGCGATCATCAATCGCTTCTCGAGCTTCGACGATGCGGTTGCCGAAGCGAACCGCCTGCCCTTCGGTCTCGCATCTTACGCCTTCACCGGCTCGGTCAAGACCGCGCATGCGCTCGGCCATCAGGTCGAGGCCGGCATGCTGACCATCAACCACAACGGCCTTGCGCTTCCCGAAGTCCCCTTCGGCGGCATCAAGGATTCCGGTTATGGCACGGAAGGCGGTTCGGAAGCGGTTCAGGCCTATCTGGAGACAAAATTCGTCAGCCAGATGAGCTGAGTTGGCCGTGAAATTTCTTCTCCCCGCCGGGGAGAAGATGCCCGAAGGGCAGATGAGGGGCGAGTTCTCCGTATATCTTTGCCGTTGCCCCTCATCCCGTTGCCGCGACCTTCTCCCCGGCGGGGAGAAGGAGGCAAGGTGCACTCGCTCGATCCATTCTCACCTCTGAGAGTTACTCAGTCTTCCCTTGCCCCCGGTCTCATCCTGCCTTAAAAGAACAAAAAGTGAACTTTGGGGGACGATATGAGCGATACGGCGGCACCGGCACTGAAGGAAATCTTCAACCGCGAAAAACTGCGGCATATCGCCGACCAGACCAGGGCCGTTCATCAGCCCTTTGACGTTTCCGCCTTCATGGCGCTCGCCACGGCAAATCTCGAGGCACTGGGCATCATGCAGCGCATGCGGCAGGTGGCGACGAGCCTGCATGCCACGCTACCGGGCGATTATGCCCGCAACATCGAAATCCTGACCGCCGCAGCGCCGGGTATCGGCAACGGTTTCGCCTCCATTTCGCTGCCGGAATATGTGGCCCTTTACGGCCTCGACGATTTCGATCTTTCCATGCGGGCATTGTCCTATTTCACCAGCTTCGGCTCCTCGGAATTCGCCATAAGGCATTTTCTGCAAAAGGATATGGCCCGCACGCTTGCCGTGATGGAAACATGGTCGCGGCACGAAAACGAGCATGTGCGGCGGCTGGCCAGCGAAGGCTGCCGGCCCCGCCTGCCATGGTCGTTCCAGCTCAGACCGCTCATCGACGACCCGTCGCCGGTTACCGCGATCCTCGATACCATGAAGGCCGATGAGGCGCTTTATGTACGCAAATCCGTTGCCAATCATCTGAACGACATCACCAAGGACAATCCCGCCTTCGTGCTGGCGCTGATCGATACCTGGCCGAAGGACAATCCGCATACGCGCTGGATCACACGGCAGGCCTTGCGCACCCTGATCAAGAAGGGCGATGCCGCCGCGCTTGCCCATCTCGGCGCGCATGAGGAAGCGGAGATTGCGCTTGCGGCATTTCAGGTTACGCCGGACCAGGTGGTTCTCGGCAATCCGGTGCGGATTTCAGCCGCTTTCACCTCGACGGCCAACAGCCCGCAAAAGCTGGTGATCGATTATGCCGTACATTATGTGAAAAAGAGCGGCGATGCCTCCGCCAAGGTCTTCAAATGGAAGGAGATCGAGCTTCAGCCCGGAGAAACATGCACATTGTCGATCAGCCGCGCCATGCGCGATTTCACCACCCGCAAGCATTATGCCGGCCTTCACAGGGTCGACCTGATGATCAATGGCAGGCTGGTGGCGGAAAGCGCCTTCGAACTTCTGATCTGAAGCCGGTAAGCGCCCCGCCGCGCCTCACGCCGCCGGAAAAATCTTTGCCCGGCGAATGATGACGGAACCCCGGTCTCCTGCCGCGACATCGTTTTCCGGCGGCACGTCGAATTCCAGAAGGTCGCCGCCATCGGTGCTGGCGATCACCCGGCGTTCCCCCGCGCGATCGAGAACCCGCGCCACCGAGGCCGGAATGCCCTCATGCAGATCCTCCCATTCAAGATCGCCGGGGCGGGCATAGATATCGACGGCGCCATCCCCTTGCGCATAGGAGAAGGGCAATTCGTTCTCACCGACATAGACCTTGCCGCCGCGCGCCACGCCGGACACCCGGTTGGCGTCGCCCAAAAAGCGCATGACGAAGGCGCTGTTCGGCTGACGGCACACGTCTTTCGGCGTGCCCTGCTGCACGATCTCGCCCTGATTGAGAATGACGACACGGTCGGCTAGATCGAGCGCCTCTTCCTGATCATGCGTCACGAAAATCGTGGTGATGCCGAGTGAATCGTGAATTTCGCGCAGCCAGCGGCGCAGGTCGCGGCGCACATTGGCGTCCAGTGCCCCAAAGGGTTCATCGAGCAGAAGCACCTTGGGATCGACCGAAAGCGCACGCGCCAGCGCCACACGCTGCCGCTGCCCGCCGGAGATCTGCGCCGGGAAACGGTCGCCCAGACCATCCAGCTTCACCAGCCGCAGAAGTTCCCCGACGCGGGCGTCAATGGCCGCCCTGTCGCGTTTCACCTTGGAAACCTTCATGCCGAAGGCGATGTTTTCGTTGAGCGTCATATGCGGGAACAGCGCATAATGCTGGAATACGAAACCGACGCCGCGATCGCGCACCGGAATATTGGTGGCATCCTCGTCGCCGAAAAAGATGCGGCCGCCATCGCTGTATTCGAGACCGGCAACCATGCGCAGGATCGTCGTCTTGCCGGAACCCGAAGGGCCGAGCAATGCGAGAAGCTCACCGCTTTCGATATCCAGCGAAACATCGCGCACGGCGCGGAACGTATCGAAGGTCTTCACCACATTTTCGAGGCGGATTTTCATGGGAATCAGATCTCCGTGGCGATGACGGCATCGCCGTTGGTCTTTTTACGCCCACGCCCGGCACCGCGCCGTTCCAGCGCCACCTTGGCGATGATGGTGACGACGGCGAGCAAAGCGAGGATGGAGGCCGAGGCAAAGGCGCCAGCCGTCTGGTAGTCATGGTAAAGCAGCTCGATATGCAGCGGCAGCGTGTTGGTCTGGCCGCGAATATTGCCCGATACGACCGATACCGCACCGAATTCACCCATCACGCGGGCATTGCACAGCACGACGCCGTAAAGCAGCGCCCATTTGATATTCGGCAGCGTCACCGAAAAGAAGGTACGCCAGCCGGATGCGCCAAGCGAGGTCGCCGCCTCTTCCAGATCGCGACCCTGTGCCTGCATCAGCGGGATGAGTTCCCGCGCCACGAATGGTGCCGTGACAAACATCGAGGCGATGACGATGCCGGGCAGCGCAAACAGTATCTTGATATCATGCGCATCGAGGAACGGCCCGAACAGCCCCTGCAGCCCATAAACGAAGAGGTAGGCAACACCGGCGACGATCGGCGAGATGGAGAAGGGTATCTCGATCAGCACCAGCAGGAAGCGCCGGCCGGGAAAATCGAACTTGGTGATCGCCCATGCGGCCGCAACCCCGAAGGCGGTGTTGACCGGCACGGCAATCAGCGCCGTCAGCACCGTCAGCATGATGGCGTGGCGGGTGTCGGGATGGGTGATGGTCGCCGAATAAGCCTTCCAGCCCTGCGAAAAGGCTTCGACGCCGATGATAACGAGCGGTGCGACGACCAGCAGCGCGCCGATAACAAGCACGAAAGCGATCAGGCTGCGGCGAACCCACGCGGCATCGCCGACACGCGGCGGCTTGCGATGTGAAGAAACGGCGCTCATGTCTCAGCTCCTCACCGTATAACGAAGCGCACGCGCCTGCAGGTAGTTGGTCACGGCCAGCATCACGAAAGCGGTCATGAGCAGCACGGAGGCGATGGCGGCGGCCGCCTGGTAATCATATTCCTCCAGCCGGATGAAGATCAGCAGCGCGGTGATCTCAGTCGAAAACGGCTGATTGCCGGCAATGAAGATGATCGCCCCGAATTCGCCAAGGCTGCGGGCAAAGGAAAGGGAAAGACCCGCCAAAAGCGCCGGCGTCAAAAGCGGCAGGATGATCTTGCGGAAGATTTCAAGATCGGAGCCGCCGAGCGACTGCGCCGCTTCCTCCAGCGCCGGGTCGAGGTCTTCCAGCACCGGCTGCACGGTGCGCACGATGAAGGGCAGGCTGGTAAAGGCCATCGCCACCATGATGCCAAGCGGCGTATAGGCCACCTTGATACCGAATTGCGCAAGTACCGAACCGAACCAGCCATTGCCCGCAAACAGCGTCGTCAGCGCGATGCCGGCAACGGCGGTGGGAAGCGCAAACGGCAGATCGACGATGGCATCGATGATACGCCAGCCCGGAAAGCGGTAACGCGTCAGCACCCAGGCAAGCGCCAGTCCGAAAATGACGTTAAACAGCGTGGCGGCGAGCGCGCAGAGCACGGTGACGCGGTAACTGGCAACGGCGCGCGGCGAAGAGATGATGGACCAATATTCTACAGGTCCCAGACTTGCCGCCTTGAACACCAGCGCCGAGAGCGGCAAAAGCACGATGATGGCGACGTAGGTGAGAGTAACGCCAAGGGACAATTTCAGCCCCGGCAGAACATTCCGCTTCAAACCCGCCCCCAATTCATCATAAAGCGACCCGGCAGTTTCCCGCCGGGTCTTCTAACCGTTCTTTATTGCTGTGATTAACGGCTGCCGTAAAGCGTATCAAGCGTGGCGCCGGATGCAAACTGCTCTTTCTGGATTTTGTCCCAGCCGCCGAACACATCATTGACGTTGACGAGGCGAATGGCCGGGAACTTGTCCTTGAACTCGCCGACGACCTTTTCATTGTGGACGCGGTGACCGAATTCGGCGGCGATGCGCTGACCCTCTTCGGTATAGAGGAAGTCGAGATAGCTCTTGGCCAGATCGCGCGAGCCGCGCTTGTCGACCACCTTGTCCACCACGGCCACCGGGAACTCGGCCAGCAGGCTGACGGAGGGCACGACGCCTTCCACCTTGTCTGCGCCATATTGCTTGGCAATGCCACGCGTCTCGGCTTCGAAGGTGATCAGCACGTCGCCGATCTCGCGTTCCACGAAGGTGGTGGTGGCGGCGCGGCCTCCGGTATCGAACACCGGCGTGTTGTCGAAGATCTTCTTGACGAATTCCTGAACCTTCGCCTCATCGCCGTTGAACTTCTCCTTGGCGTAGGCCGTGGCGGCGAGATAGGTGTAGCGGGCGTTACCCGAAGTCTTCGGATTGGGGAAAACCACCTTCACGTCATCGCGGGCAAGATCGTCCCAGTCCTTGATACCCTTGGGGTTGCCGGTGCGCACGAGGAAGGACGGGAAGGAATAGAACGGCGAGGCATCGTTCGGAAAATCCTTCTGCCAGTCGGCGGAAACGAAACCCTGCTTCACCAGAAAATCGACATCGGTGACCTGGTTGAAGGTGACCACATCGGCTTCCAGACCCTCAACAATGGCGCGCGCCTGCTTGGAGGTGCCGGCATGTGACTGGTCGACGGTCACACCGGGGTGCTGCTTGATGAACGCCTCGTTCTCGGCCGCGAAAACTTCACGGGCGACATCGTAGGATGCATTGAGAATGGTGGTCGGAGACTGCGCCTGCGCCGCACCCGCAAAAAGGGCGGCAATGGCAGTACCGATAATGAGAAGACGCTTCATGAATACCCCCGGCAAATCGAATGGTGCCCAACATAGCGGGCGGCGGCCATAGCGACGAGAAACAGTCGTGCTTTGCGGAGGCGTCGATTGGAAATTTCACCCAAAGAATCAAACTTCCAAAGGCGATGATTTCATATAGGGCGCGAAGCCGGATTTCTTTTGCGTCATCTTAAAGACGATGCTCTGGAAACAGATTGCCGGAATGCTCGGCAAAATAGGGCGCAAGGTCCTCCTCGCGCACCTCTTCCAGCCGCGCCGGCCGCCAGCGGGGATTACGGTCCTTGTCGACCAAAGCCGCACGCACGCCTTCGTAAAAATCATGCTGGCGCAATATCTCGGTGCCGGCGGCAAACTCTCTTTCAAGGCATTCGATCAGGCTCGCGCTTTCCCGGCCAAGGCGCAAGAGTTTCAGGGTCAGCTTCAGGCTGGTGGGAGAGCGCCTGTTCAGGACCTCAAGGGTATCTTTCGAAAACACATCGTCCCGCGCCGAAAGTGCGGCGAAGATTTCCTCGACCGTGTCAAATCGGAATGTCGCGTCGATGACATCCCGGTTTGCGGCCAGAACGCCCTTACCGGCCTCCTTGGCATGAGCCGCGATCGCCGCCTCGACCGCTTCGGTATCCGCAGCCTGAGACAAATCCCGCACCAGCGCATCGAGCCGGTCGGACCCGATGTAATAATCGGCAAAACCGGCATGGATGGCATCGGCGGCGGTAACGGTGTTGCCCGTCAGCCCCAGCCAGGTGCCGCATTCACCCGGCGCCCCCGGCAGCAGCCAGGAGCCGCCGACATCCGGGAAATAGCCGATGCCCGTTTCCGGCATGGCGAGCCTTGTCCGCTCGGTCACGATGCGGTGGCTGCCATGGGCGGAAATGCCGACACCGCCGCCCATAACGATACCATCCATCAATGCCACATAGGGTTTGCCAAAACGGGCGATGCGATAATTGAGCGGAAATTCCTCCCGCCAGAATTCCAGCACCTGCGGATCGCCCGCTTTGCCGAGATCGTGGATGATGCGGACGTCACCGCCGGCGCAAAGCCCTCTTTCACCCTCCCCCGTCAGCACCACACAGGAAATATCGGGATCGTCCTCGAAACGCTGGAGCGTCTGAAACAGGGCACGCACCATCGGCAGTGTCAGGCTGTTGATGGCTTTGGGACGGTTGAGGCGGATGATGCCGGCCGCTCCGGCCTTCTCGACAATGACCTGCGCCTCCGCTTCCATTTTCTGTTCCAAGTGTCTCTCCTCCACTGCCGTTTACCCGCCCATCTTGGCGGCGTTGGCGTCATCACGCAACGTTGATGTTGCCGTGTGGGAACGCCTTGCGTCCAAACCGCCTTTACCGGCACAAAATGCCGGAAATCCCCTTTCGCAATGCAGCATGTTTGCTTGACGCCCGGAAGATCATGGCATGTAATGGGTCTTGGAAATGCCGGCATTGATTCCTGTCGAGCGTGTGCCGGACCAAGCGGAATGTCGCCTTCTCAAAGGCGCTGTAAACAGCAACGGGAGACGAGCATGCAGGTTTCGGAACACGAATGGATCAGTAAACGGGCCTATACTCTCTGGGAAAAGGAAGGCCATCCCCACGGCCGCGATGCGGAACACTGGGAACAGGCAAAACATGAATTTTCGCTGCTGAAGACATCGGAAGCGACGAAACCTGCGCAGCGCAAGAAAGCAGCTCCCAAGGCCGTTGCCGCTGAAGCCGCCACACCGGATGCGGAAGCGCCGGCGAAACCCAAAGCCCGCGCTCGCAAGGCTGCCGCTGCGAAATAAAGGCTCCCACATAGTCATCTGAAGCAGCAAATGAAAAAGCCCGACGAAATCTCGCCGGGCTTTGTCTGTTTAGCGTGCGTCGCAGCCCGGATCGCCGATCCGGCAGCCACCCCGGAGATTTTCCGAAGCAGGCGCGCGGCGTGGATCATCCCACTGGCGACGCTCCGGAGGGAGCCGGCCCCCATTCTCGTTTGGTTGACGGTCGCGGTTGCGGTCCCGGTTATCGTCTTCGGCGCGGGGGCGATTGTCCTCACGGCGCGGTCTGTCGCCCTGATTTCTGTCACCCTGATTACGATCGCCCTGGTTCCAGTCGCCATAACGGCGCTCCCAGCGGCCATCATTCGGTCCGCCGCCCTGGCGCGGATCACGTGCTTCATCGCGGCGACCGTCGCGCCAGTCGTCCCGGCGGCCATCACGCCACTCGTCGCGTGGACGCGGACGATCCCAGTCTGCGCGCGGCGGCGGCGGTGCGGCATTCCAGTAACCGCCGGACGGGCGACGCCAGCGATCACGCTCGCGGTAAAAATCGCGGTCGCGATAATAACGGTCCCAGTACCGGCCGGCTTCGAAGGTGATGATCGGCACGCCGAGATCGCGGTAGTAGCGCGGCTCGACATAGACCCGGTTCTGTCGGTAGGTGGTTTCGATATAGCGCCCGGCGACCCAGCCGCGACCGGCCACAAAGGACACGTCGCACCAGGGCGTATCGGACAGGCAGCCATGCACCGTGAGCGGTGCGCCATTGGGGATCACGACAACGGCCGGATAGGCCGTGCTCGGGCCGGAGCGCATATTCACATTCGCGGTGGCGAAACCGCGCGTCGCAGCTTCGGCAAGAGCCGGCGCGGCGAGCATGGCCACCAGCGCAATTGCGCCAAACAGTTTTTTCTTCACTTCTTTCTCCTCAAGCAAAGGCCCGCTTTGCCCTTGTCGGCATCCATCGCTTTCGATGGACGAGTATGCATTCCGCATACTGCCACGATCGGAAAATACGCGTTCCTCGATGAACGCAGCATGAAACAGATGAGGCGCCATATCAGTTCCACCTGCGGCAATGCGCACCTGACAATTTGCCTGCGGAACCGGCCCTCGGTCTTGACTTCGGGGGGCAATCATCCGACTTCAATGCAACAGCAATATGGAGCAGAACCATGAGCGAGACCGCACAGACGACCGTCGACCAGAGCGAAGTGGATCGCTTCTCCGCGATGGCTGCGGAATGGTGGAGCCCGACAGGCAAGTTCCGCCCGCTGCACAAGTTCAATCCCGTGCGGCTCGAATATATCCGCAACCGCGTCTGCGAAAATTTCGGCCGTGACCCGAAAGCACATCGCCCGCTGGAAGGGCTGCGCGTGCTGGATATCGGCTGCGGTGGCGGCCTTCTTTCCGAACCCGTGGCACGCATGGGCGCCACCGTGGTGGGCGCCGATCCCTCGGAAAAGAACATCGGCATCGCCTCCACCCATGCGCGCGAAAGCGGGGTCAATGTCGACTACCGCGCCGTGACCGCCGAACAATTGCAGGAAGCGGGCGAAACCTTCGACGTCATCCTCAACATGGAGGTGGTGGAACATGTGGCCAATGTCGATTTCTTCGTCACCACCTGCGCGAAAATGGTGCGCCCCGGCGGGCTGATGTTCGCCGCCACCATCAACCGCACGCTGAAGGCTCGGGCGCTGGCCATCTTCGCCGCCGAAAACGTGCTGCGCTGGCTGCCGCGTGGCACCCATCAGTATGAGAAACTGGTCCGCCCGGAAGAGCTTGAGCGGCCGATGGTGGCAAGCGGCATGGATATCATCCACCGCACCGGCGTCTTCTACAACGTGCTGCAGGATCGCTGGAATCTCTCGCCGGATATGGACGTCAATTACATGATGCTGGCGAAACGCCCGGCATAAGTCGGCATTCAGACTGGAATAGCCTGCACCGCCGACAACAGCTCCCTTTGCCCGGCAGCATTTCTTGCGGCGATCTTCCAGACTTCGGCCCGGTCGATTTCAATCGGAGTTCCGTTCGCCGCGAAAGGCTGCTTGAAATTGAACGCCTGTGGCGACGGGCCATGGTCGTGCAGATGTTCGAACCTTCTGACGGCATCTGTCCAGAGAGGATTATCCGCCGCATCCACCCACCATAGAACGAGCGGCGGCCATTTCTGTGGAGTATTCCAGTTGCGTCCGTGCTTCAGGGCCTCGGCATGCACGCCGGAGTAGGAATACGCCATCAGCGATTCGAGATCGCGCCAGAGCGAAAAGGACGAAACACCGCTTGTCGCGCCGTTTTCCTTCAGGAAACGTGGGAAGACCTGCACGCCCCAGCTTGCGGGTCCGGGTTCGCCTTCGTAACCGGACCGGCCGATGAAACCTTCCGAGCGTTCGGCGGCCATGAAATTCAAAGGTTCGCGCCGGGCAAATCCGGCAACGGCGGGATCATCATAGGCGGCAATCTGTATTCCGAAATTATAGATCGCTACCCGCATTGGCAAACTCAGTTTATGTCGTCAGGCAATGACGGCAGCGGTGCGATTTCGATACCCTCGTCCAGCAGGGCCTTGGCTTCCTGCACGGAGGCATTGCCGATGATGCCGCGCTCGTCCGCCTCGCCATAATGGATCTTGCGGGCCTCTTCAGGGAATTTATCCCCGACATCCTCGGCATTGGCGCGGATATTGGCGACGGCCTCGCGGATTTTCGCAATCGCTTCCTTTTTCGCCGTGTCCATGGCGAGCGTCTGGCGTTCGTCCTTCTTGCGGGCGGTGGACACCGAAGGCGCCATCAGAAGTTTGGAGACCTGCACGGAATTGCAGACCGGGCAGGACAGGAAGCCACGCTGCAACTGATTGTCGAAATCGTCGCTACCGGCAAACCAGCCTTCGAACTCATGGCCCTTTTCGCAGGCCAGCGCATAACGGATCACGCCGCCTCACCTCCGGCAGGTTTCAGGGGAACAACCGTATCCAGCCCGAATTCTCGGGCATTGCGCAGATTGGGAATTTTTCCGCGCGCGGCCGCAACCAGCGACGTATCGATCTCGGCGAAAATGATCTCTTCCCCGGTACCTCCGGCAATGGCCAGTACCCTGCCCCAGGGGTCGATGATGATGGAATGGCCGAAAGTCTCGCGCCCGTCCTCATGCACCCCGCCCTGTGCGGCGGCGATGACAAAAGCGCCATTCTCAATGGCGCGGGCGCGCAGCAGGATTTCCCAATGGGCCTCCCCCGTCTGGCGGGTGAAAGCGGCGGGCACCGTCAGAACTTCGGCACCGGCCAACGCTTCCGCCCGGAAAAGCTGCGGGAAACGGACGTCATAGCAGATGGCGAAGCCGAATTTCGCCAAGGGAAGTTCGGCGATACGCGCCACTTCGCCGGGCTCATAGGCAGCGCTTTCGCGCCAGCTTTCGCCATTGTCGAGATCGACATCGAACATATGAATCTTGTCATAGCTGCAGATGCGCGAGCCATCCGGCGCGAAGAGAAAGCCGCGATTGGCGATCTTGCCGTCGGGGCGGGCAATGGCCGTGGAGCCGACATGGACATGGATGCCGAGTTCGCGGGCAAGACGGGCAGCGGTTGCAACGATGATGTCGCCATCGTCGTCGCGCAGCTGGGCACGAAGCGCCTGCCTGTCCTTCTGGATGGCGCCCGTCATTTCCGGGGTCTGCACATAAACAGCCCCCTCTGCCGCAGCGGTGCGCACCAGCCGTTCCATATTGGCGGCGTTTCTCACCGGGTCGACCCCGGAACGCATCTGGATGGCGGCAGCCTTGAAACTCATCACATCCTCCGTCGATCGGCCCGGTCAGGCAGCCAGCATGGCGTCCAGTTTGCCGGCGCGCTCCAGCGCATGCAGATCGTCACAACCGCCGACATGCTGGCCGTTGATGAAGATTTGCGGGAAGGTCGTTCCGCCGGACTTCTCGATCATTTCCTGCCGGTATTCCGGCGTCGTGGTGGAATTATATTCGGCATAATCCACACCCTTGCTGTCCAGCAGCGCCTTGGCGCGCGCGCAATAACCACAAAAATCCCGCGTATAGATCGCTACCGGTGCCATGTTGTTCAAAACCTCGCAAACGTGCGACCAGACGCACGGTTTCCTCATGTCATTCAGGCTTCATATAGGCCCGGAAACGGCCATTGCAAAGGTCAAAACTGTCACATCCGCGGCACCCGCCTTGCGCAGGGCGCGGCTTGCCGCACCCACCGTCGCACCGGTGGTGTAGACGTCGTCCACCAGCACCACGCGCTTGCCATGAACATCGGCCTCCCGACCGGGCGCGAGGGAGAAAGCACCCCGCACATTGTCCTGCCGGGCAGGCGCGGAGAGCCCCACCTGCCGTTCGGTCGGCTTCACGCGCAGCAGCGTGCCGGCGAGCAGCGGTTTGCCTGCGGCTCTCGCCAGATGCCGCGCCAGCTCGGCGGACTGATTGAACCGGCGGCGCAGGAAGCGGCGGCGATGCAGGGGAACCGGCACGATGCAATCGCAGGCGTCGACCGTTCCGTCACTTGCCCGCAACATCCATAACGCTATCAAGCCGGCGAGATCGGTGCGGTCCTGATATTTCAGCCGGTGTACCAGCTTGCGGGCAGTGCCCTCATGGCAGGCGACGGCGCGCAGGCGGTCAAACGGCGGCGGATCGGCAATGGCCCTGGCGCTTACCGCTCCCTCACCGTGATCCCGCGCGAAGGGAGTGCCAAGAACCTCGCAGAAAGGGCGATCGATAAAGGCCACATCCCGCCAGCAACCGGGGCACAGGGCCCCATCGCCGCCGGTCATGCGATTGCAGCCCGCGCAGGTCGGCGGATAGATGAGACGGAAGAACGAGCGCAACATGTCGCGGCCCGCAGCCGGCATGGCAGCGGATTTCGACAGCAATTCCGAAAACAGATCGTCACCAGCACCCATGAGGTTGACTTTAGCGCCGAACGGGTGCCTTTGCGAGAGCGATACGCTCCGGTTCGACACAGGGCGCGATGCCCGAAGCGGCATGACAGCAACGATACGGCCCCGCCTGTGCCCCAGGTGCCTGAGGCCGAGCAGGCAAGACGATGGATATTCTCTTTGACCAGGCCCTGATCGAACAAAACCGTCACCGGGCATGGAACCGGCGCGACGACAAGGCCCTGTTTCTTCTCGACATGGCGGCCGAAGAGCTGGCTGACAGGCTTGCCATCGTCGAGCGCCGGTTCGAGACAGCGATCGAACTGCACGGTGGAACCGGCGTCACGGCCCGGCGGCTGGCGGAGACGGGCAAAGTCGACGGCATTCGCCGTATTGAAACGGAAAGCTGTTTTGCAACTGATGGCAATATTCCCGAGGCGGCCTCCATGGAGCATCTGCCGCTGGAGGAAGCCTCCGCCAATCTTGTCGTTTCGCCGCTTGCCCTGCATCTGACCAATGACACGCCCGGTGCGCTGATCCAGATCCGGCGGGCATTGAAGCCGGACGGCCTTTTCCTCGGCGCCATCCCCGGCAGCGGCACCCTGCAGGAATTGCGCGACGTTTTGCTGACCGCCGAGGCGGAACTGACGGGCGGTGCAAGCCCGCGTGTCATTCCCTTCGCCGATGTGCGCGATGTCGGCGCGCTTTTGCAACGGGCCGGTTTCGCACTGCCCGTCACCGATGCCGAGACCTATACGGTGCGTTACGATTCGATCTTTCCGCTGATGCGCGACCTGCGCGCCATGGGCATGGCCAATCCCTTGGCAAGCCGAAGCCGAAAGCCGCTCAACCGCGGCTTTTTCCTGCGGGCAGCGGAGCTTTACGCCGAGCGTTATTCCGATCCCGATGGCCGGATAAGAGCGACGTTTTCCATCATCTATGTCTCGGGTTGGGCGCCACATGAGAGCCAACAGAAACCGCTGAAACCCGGCTCCGCCAAGATGCGCCTTGCGGATGCGCTGAAGACAACCGAGGTGAAACTGTCCTGAACAGCCGGCCGAACGGGCTTAAAAATTGGCGAAAGTATCGGCGATGAACTGGAACACGGCATTGATATTGCTGCTGATGGCGCTTGCGCCACCAATAAGTCCGACGGAAATAACGCCGACGATCAGGCCATATTCAATTGCGCTGGCACCGTCTTCATTCCTGCAGAAATTAATAAAAGAATACAGCACAGGATATGCCCAATCCGCCAGCCGGCATTATGCTTTATTGAAACCGACTGTATCTTAGGCAGCCAATCTAAGGAATCGGTTACCGATGATGGTAAACGATCAGCAACCGCTCTCGTTGTTATAACCGGTCACGACACAGGGCATTTCCGGCATCGGCTGGGTAATGCTGCGGCGGATGGAATAGGTCTTGCCCATGTCGGTCTTCTTGATCGAACCGGTGCTGATCATGTCATAATTGTCGGGAAACTGCGCCACGCGCGTGGATGATTTTCCGGCAAGCATGGGGGTCACGATCAGGGAAAGCGCGATAACGGCCGTACCGAAAAGCAGCGCGACATTGAGAACGCCGGTGCGACGGGATTTATCGGAATAAGAGTGACGACCTTCCACCGTCTTCCAGAAATCCTCGTTCATGACCAACCTCGTCTCGCGCAGTTTACCGCTTCTTTAGCTTAACAATCTGCCAGAGGGTGCTGAACGATCTCTTAACATAGCCCCGTTTTGGCACGGCAAAGCGGATACTGCAGGGCATTTTCACGAAGCTGTGACGGAAGAAGACCGGGAAAGGGCAAGCCACCACCGTCGCCCAGTCAGTGCAGCCGCACTGACACACCCCGAAATCCGCCTTCATCGTGCCTCGGACAGGCCCGGAGACAACGTCAAATGGAAGCGCGATACCCGTGATCAAACAACGGCATCGCCCGACCGGCGGTGCTTGTCGCGTCAATCCCGATGGCCCTGTGGTCCTAAAGCAGATCCTGCAGGAACGGAATCAGCGGCTCATCGGCCGGCGGCATGGGATAATCGCGCAGAGCCTGCGGCTTCACCCATTTCAGAGCCTGTCCTTCCCGCCCATGCGCGATGCCTTCATAACGACGGCACACGTAAAGCGGCATCAGCAGGTGAAAGGTCTCGTAGGTGTGGCTGGCGAAGGTCAGCGGCGCAAGGCAGGCAACCTTGGTCCTGATGCCCAGTTCCTCGTCCAGTTCACGGACAAGGGTCTCTTCCGGCGTTTCACCGTGCTCCACCTTGCCGCCGGGAAATTCCCACAGGCCGGCGAGAGACTTGCCCTCGGGCCGCTGCGCCAGAAGAATGCGGCCATCCTGATCGAGAAGCGCGCAGGCAGCGACCAGCAGAATCTTTTTGCCCGCCTCACTCATTCTTCAGCACCCTTGCGCCAGTAGCGGTAACGATAAGCCTCGGTGAAGCCGAATTTCTCGTAAAGCGCAATCGCACCTGCATTGGTGGTGTCCACCTGCAGCCATGCGCTCTTGGCGCCGCTAATCCTCGCCCAGCGCAGCGCCGATGCCAGAATTTGCGTGCCGAGTCCCCTTTTTCGCTGCGACGCGGCAACGTCAAGCGAGAGAATGCCAGCAAGGTCATTATCCTGCACGCAGATGACGGTCGCGAGCGGATTGCCTTCCACCTCCTCATTGATGAAGAGGCCGAGCGATGGCTTGATGGAGCTGACGATCTCCGCAATTGCCGGACGCAACGCCGGATCGCCATCGCTGACCTTGATGCTCGCCTCGACAAAACGGCCGATATCGTGGCTCGGCAGGCTGACCAGCGTTTCCGGCAGTTCCATGCCGGAAAGATCAGCGGTCATGACCATGACTTCTTCAAACACGGACCAGCCATCTTCCGCCAGGAAGTCCATAAGCTGCGGCGGCATCAGCGTGGTTTCGCGCACCACCAGAGGCCGGCCGAAATCCTCGAAACGCTTGCGCGCCTTTTCCAGCCGCACCGCACAATTTCCGTAATCGGACGGATCGAGCGGCACCACGCAGTTGATGCGTTTGGAAGGATGCGAACCCGTGAGACGGATTTGCCAGCTGCCGTCATAAATTACCGACGAGGCAGGCCATGCCCGGAAGCTGACGGCTTCCAGACGGCGAACCAGCGGCAGATTGACGGCTTTGTTGTCCTGCATTCTCTTCGGCTCCAACGGTCAGCTCCGGTAGTCGCCGTTGATCGCAACATATTCCTTCGTCAGATCACAGGTCCAGACGGTGGCCGTGCCCTGCCCGAGACCGATATCGACCTTCACCGGAATGTCTTCGAGACGCATCACCGCGCTGGTCTCCGCTTCCGAATAATCCGGGTCGCGCTCGCCATTCACGGCCACGCGCACGCCACCGAACCAGATGGCGAGGCGGTCGCGGTCGGCCATCTCACCGGATTTGCCGACAGCCATGACGACGCGGCCCCAATTGGCGTCTTCGCCGGCAACTGCGGTCTTCACCAGCGGCGAATTGGCGATGGAAAGGGCAATCTTCTTGGCGGCGGCATCGTTTTCCGCGCCCGTTACGGTGACTTCCACCATCTTGCGCGCGCCCTCGCCGTCACGAACCACCTGCAGCGCCAGATCCTTCAGGAGATCGTTCAGTGCGGCACGAAAGCCGGCCAGGCGCTCATCATCGGCGCTCGTCACCTTCACCTGACCGTCTTCGGCCGCTGCACCCGTGGCAAACAGCATCAGCGTATCGGAGGTGGAGGTATCGCTGTCGACCGTCACGGAATTAAACGTCGGACCGACACCGGCAGAAAGCAGGGATTGCAGGGCGGCAGGCTCGATATCGGCATCCGTCACCACAAAGGAGAGCATCGTCGCCATATCGGGCGCAATCATGCCGGCGCCCTTGGAGATGCCGTTGATCGTGACGATTACGCCGCCGATCTCGGCGGTGCGGGTCGAAACCTTGGGATAGGTGTCGGTCGTCATGATCGCCTTGGCGGCTTCCTGCCAGAAATCGGCCTCTGCCCTGACGTTCATGTCGCCGAGAACACCGGCAAATTTCGTCGCATCCAGCGGCTCGCCGATCACGCCGGTCGATGCCAGGAAGACCTCGCCTTCGGAGCAGCCGACGGCAGCGGCGGCGGATTTCGCCGTCAACTCGGTCGCGGCCTTGCCCTTGACGCCGGTGAAGGCGTTGGCATTGCCGGAATTGACCACCACGGCACGGGCCACACCGCCGCCGAGATTGGCGCGGCAGAAATCAACCGGGGCGGAAGGGCATTTCGATCTGGTGAAAACACCGGCCACGCTTGCCGGCTTGTCGAACACCATCAGGAGAACGTCCGTGCGGTTCTTGTACTTGATGCCGGCGGCGGCCGTCGCCATGCGAACACCGCGCAGCGCAGGCATGTCGGGATAGGATTTCGGAGCAAGCGGAGAAACGGCAACGGACATGGAAAAGCGCCTGAAATTCTGGAAACGGAGGGTATGAAAGTGCCTGAGATGAAACGGGGCGGCCCATAGCCGCCCCGTAGCATGAATTCTTACTGCTGCGGCTGCTGAGCCTGCTGTTCCTTCGTGGCTTCGTCGTAGCCCTTCTTCAGCGTCTCATCCATGATTTCGATCTTCTGGTCAGCCTTTGCCTTCTCGATGAGGTCAACGTACTTGTCACGCATGACAAGCTGACGAACCTGCGGCTCAACCTGCTCGAAAGCCGGCGGCGGGGCGATGCGCTTGTCTTCCAGCTTGATGACGTGGAAGCCGAACTGGGTCTTTACCGGGGTCTTGGTGTAGGCGCCCTTTTCGAGGCCGAAAGCGGCTTCCTCGAATTCCGGCACCATGCGGCCCTTGCCGAACCAGCCAAGATCACCGCCGTCGTCCTTGTTGGAATCGGTCGATTTTTCCTTGGCGAGTGCGGCGAAATCCTTGCCCGAATCAAGCTGCTTGATGATGTCCTTGGCTTCGTCCTCGCTGGCGACGAGAATATGCGCGGCCTTGATTTCCTCTTCCTGCGGCAGGGCTGCGACTTCCTTGTCGTAGCGGGCCTTTACTTCGTCAGCGGTAACGGCGTCGACCACATGCTTGCGGAAATAGGCGTTGTGCAGCTCGCGGTCCTGGATGAAATCCATGCGCTTCTTGAAATCTTCAGTCTTTTCCAGACCTTCGGCGGTCGCGTTCTTCACCAGAAGCTTGACGTCGATGGCGCCGGAAAGGGCCGCGACCTTCTTCTGCTCGTCAGGCAGCTGCGCGAGCTGCGGGTCGAGGTTGCCCATGGCGAGGTCGAGTTCGGACTGGTGGATTTCCAGATCGCCAACCTTGGCGACAACCTTGTCTTCCTGCGCGAAAGCCGGAAACTGAAGGCCGAGCGTGGCCACAATCACCGCAGCCGCAATTTTATTATAGCGCAACATTTTGAACCTTTCGGGGACAATGCCGGCTCCAGACATGGTTTCCGGCTCTGAAAAAACTTCCAAACACCGGATTGTGGCCATTCTGTAACGGGCAGAACCGTTGACATCATTTGCCCCCCCTCTTATCTGTCACGCAACCTCGCGTCCAGATACGTTGAAGGGCGAAGTCCGTCATTTGTTGCTGAAATCGGCATGACGGAGAAAAGCGCCCGCGAAAACGGAATTTCAGAAAGGGCCAGTAAGATGGTCAGTCTCGGCGGAATAGCCCGCAAGTTGTTCGGTTCGGCAAATGATCGCCGCGTCCGCTCCTATAAAAGCAAGATCGCAGCCATCAATGCGCTGGAAGAGGCCACCAAGGCACTTTCCAACGAAGCGCTGGCGGCCAAGACGGCGGAATTCCGCCAGCAGCTTGCCGATGGCAAGACGCTGGACGACCTGCTGATCCCGGCTTTCGCCGTCGCCCGCGAAGCCTCGCGCCGCGTTCTGCACATGCGCCCCTTCGACGTGCAGCTGACCGGCGGCATGATTCTGCATGGCGGCGCCATCGCCGAAATGAAGACCGGTGAAGGCAAGACGCTGGTGGCGACCCTTGCGGTCTACCTCAACGCGCTGGCCGGCAAGGGCGTGCATGTCGTTACCGTCAACGACTATCTCGCCAAGCGCGACGCGGCCACGATGAGCAGGCTCTATGGCTTCCTCGGCCTGACGACCGGCGTCATCGTCCACGGGCTGGACGACGACCAGCGCCGCGAGGCCTATGCCTGCGACATTACCTACGCGACGAATAACGAACTCGGCTTCGATTATCTGCGCGACAACATGAAATACGACCGCGCCCAGATGGTGCAGCGTGGCCACAACTACGCGATCGTCGACGAAGTCGACTCGATCCTGGTCGACGAGGCACGCACGCCGCTCATCATTTCCGGCCCGCTGGACGACCGTTCCGATCTCTACAACACCATCGATGCCTTCATTCCGCTGCTGACGCCGGAAGATTACGAAATCGATGAAAAGCAGCGCTCGGCCAACTTCTCCGAAGACGGCACCGAGAAGCTCGAGAACCTGCTGCGGCAGGCGGGCCTCTTGAAGGGCGAATCGCTTTATGACGTCGAAAACGTCGCCATCGTCCATCACATCAACAATGCGCTGAAGGCCCACAAGCTCTTCACCCGCGACAAGGACTACATCGTCCGCAACGACGAAATCGTCATCATCGACGAATTCACCGGCCGCATGATGCCGGGCCGCCGTTACTCCGAAGGCCAGCACCAGGCTCTGGAAGCCAAGGAAAAGGTGCAGATCCAGCCGGAAAACCAGACGCTTTCCTCCGTCACCTTCCAGAACTACTTCCGCATGTATACGAAGCTCGCCGGCATGACCGGTACGGCCGCGACGGAAGCGGAAGAATTCGGCAATATCTATGGCCTCGACGTCATCGAAGTGCCGACCAACCTGCCGATCCAGCGTATCGACGAGGACGACGAGGTCTATCGCACCGGCGAAGAGAAATTCCTGGCGATCATCACCGAGATCAAGGCGGCGCATGAGCGTGGCCAGCCGGTTCTGGTCGGCACGACATCGATCGAAAAATCCGAGCTTCTGGCGAATATGCTGCGCCAGTCCGGCTTTACCGACTTCCAGGTTCTGAACGCCCGTTACCACGAGCAGGAAGCCTATATCGTTTCGCAGGCCGGCGTTCCCGGCGCCGTCACCATCGCCACCAACATGGCCGGCCGCGGCACCGACATCCAGCTCGGCGGCAACGTCGACATGCGTCTCGAGCGCGAACTGGAAGGCATGGAGCCGGGTGCCGAACGCGACGCGAAGGAAGAAGCCATTCGCGCTGAAATCAAGGTGCTGAAGGAAAAGGCGCTCGCCGCCGGCGGTCTTTACGTCATCGCCACCGAGCGCCACGAAAGCCGCCGTATCGACAACCAGCTGCGCGGTCGTTCCGGCCGTCAGGGCGACCCCGGCCGCTCGAAATTCTACCTGTCGCTTCAGGATGACCTGATGCGTATCTTCGGTTCCGAGCGCATGGACTCGATGCTGCAGAAGCTCGGCCTGAAGGAAGGCGAAGCCATCGTCCATCCGTGGATCAACAAGGCGCTGGAACGCGCCCAGAAGAAGGTCGAAGCCCGCAACTTCGAAACCCGTAAGAACCTTCTGAAATATGACGACGTGCTGAACGACCAGCGCAAGGTGATCTTCGATCAGCGCCTCGAGCTGATGGAAGCCGACAATATCGGCGAAACCGCAGCCGACATGCGCAATGAAGTCATCGAAACGCTCGTCACCAAGCATGTTCCGGAAAATGCCTATGCCGAACAGTGGGATCTTGCCGGCCTGAAGGCGGGTATCGCCCAGTTCCTGAACCTCGACCTGCCGGTAGAGGAATGGGCAAAGGAAGAAGGCATCGCCGAGGACGACATTCTTCAGCGCGTTACCGAAGCCGCCGACAAATATGCCGCCGAGCGCGCGGAGCGTTTCGGCCCCGAGATCATGACCTATGTGGAACGCTCGGTCATTCTCCAGACGATCGACCATCTGTGGCGCGAACATATCGTCAATCTCGATCACCTTCGTTCCGTCGTCGGTTTCCGTGGTTACGCCCAGCGCGATCCGCTGCAGGAATACAAGGCGGAAGCCTTCGAGCTGTTCCAGGCGCTGCTCGCCAATCTGCGCGAGGCAGTCACCGCCCAGCTGATGCGCGTGGAACTGGTGCAGCAGGAACCGCAGCAGCCGGAACTGCCGGAAATGACCGCCCATCATCTCGATCCCGTCACCGGCGAAGACGAGATGTCACAGGGCATTCCGGCCGCTTTCGTGCCCGCCGAGGAGCGCGATCCGAACAACCCCGCCACCTGGGGCCGTATCGGGCGCAACGAAATGTGCCCCTGTGGCTCCGGCAAGAAATACAAGCACTGCCACGGCGTTTACGAACAGGCGTAAACCCAGACCCGCTTCCGATAATAATCGCCCGTAACCCCGTGTTGCGGGCGATTTTCTTTGCCGCCGCTCATTGCTGTTGACGGGTATCCGCACTTTCCATATGGGAGCCTGATCATCTTCCGGAAGATGCTCAGATGAGCGCATCCGGTTCAGATGGAAGCGTCGGACGCGCTCGCGATTTTGTTCTGCGCATTTCCGGACGTGAAACCCTGCGCCCTTTTACTGGAAATGCTCTCATGGCTCCTCGCGATCTCGCCGCCTATATTTTTCTCGCGCTCGCGTGGGGGATGTCTTTCCTGCTGCTTCTGCACGTCGTCGCCGCCTTCGGCTGGATTGGCGCAGTCACGCTTCGGTCGCTCGTCACCGCCGTCACCCTCTTTCTCATCGCGCGGGCCGCACGCCGCAAGCTTGCATTTTCCGCGCGCTGGCGCAGTTTCGCGGTCGTCGGCGCAACAACCGTCGCCGGTCAGCTGATCGGCCTTTCCTACGGAACACCGCTGGTCGGCACCGCCATGGCCGCCATTCTGGTGGCGACAATCCCGCTTTTTTCCATGCTCATCTCGCAGATATGGGGGCTCGAGCGGCTGACCCGGCAGGGAATTGCCGGCCTCGTCATCGGCTTCGGCGGCATCGTCCTCCTCGTCGGCTTCCCGGCCGTTCCCGTCACACCCGACTTCATCATCGGTTGCGCCGCCTGTGTCGCCGCCTGCATCTGTGCGGCCTATGGCAGCAATTATGCCAGCCGCTACCTCAAAGGCGTCGGGTCCTGGGAAATCACCATCGCTTCCTTTCTGACCGGCGGCCTGATGACCCTGCCGCTTCTTCTGGCCGTACCACTGCCGGGAACGCCCGCCCTCATCGACTACGGATATCTTCTGATACAGGCGGTGGTCATGAGCGGCCTCACCTACATCACCTATTTCCGGCTGGTTTCCACCATCGGCGCGACGAAGACGATCAGCGTGGAATTCGCCGTCACCGTTGTGGCTGTGCTTGTCGGCGCACTTGTGCTGGACGAGCCCCTGTCGCTTCCCCAGCTTTTTGGCGCCGGCGTCATCATTTTCGGCTGCACGCTGGTGCTCGATCTTCTGCCGAAGAAAAAAGCGCCGCCCACGCCATCCGGCGCATGAAGGGTTTATTAGCATTTTCCACTAATAGTCGTGGCGGCTATCGCAGATCACGCGTGATCGCGTTTGCGACGCGAGGGGGAAATGCAGCAGGGAAAATCAGATTACGAGCATTATTGGGACCCGTTGCGGGCTCTTCTCATGCTGCTCGGCATTCCCTATCACGCCTCCCTGCTCTACAGCCACGCCCTGCCGTGGGATATCAAGGATTTTGAAACCAGCCCGATCCTGACGGTACTTGGCGCGGCACTCGCGACCTTCCGCATGCCGGCATTCTTTCTGGTGGCCGGTTATTTTTCCGGCATGGTCATCGGCAAGAAGGGCAAGGCGCCGTGGCTCAGGCAGCGGTTCGTGCGCCTCGGGCTGCCCTTCGTCATAGCCGTGCTGATACTCGGGCCGCTGCAACTTTTCCTGCTGCAGCTGGCCGGCATCGCCAAAGGCGACATCCCCGCCGCCCAGCTCACGCAAAACCTGCCGGGCCTGCTGCGCCCCAGCGAGCAATGGATCATGCATCTGTGGTTCCTGCCGGCCCTCATCGCCTATTCGGTGCTGTTGGCGGGTTTGCTGTTTATCGCCGAACGCCCGCCATTTATATCTGCAAGAGATTGGTTCGGCAGGCTGCTGGCACGCCGTCCGGCCCTGTTTTTCGCCGTGCTGTGCGCCCTGCCCGTTTTGTGGGAACTGGCGGTTTATGCTTCCGGCCTGCTTGCGGGAAAAACCGGAAACGGCGTTTTCCTCCTTTATGAACGCGCCTCCGATCCCTATGCGCGTTACCTGCCGTTCTTTCTCATCGGGGCATTGCTGAACCGCGACCGTGCCCTGTTTCACCGTTTTCGCCAGACAGGCCCTTTCACCGGTGTCGTCGCATTCGGCACTATCGCAACGGCGGTGACGTTGCGGCTGCAAAATCCCTTCACCAATTCGGCCATGCTGGTGCTGGTTTCGGCGATTGCGGCCGTGGCGGCGAGCCGCCTTTTGATCGACATCGCCTGCCGCTATTTCGACAGGCCGAGCCGGCTGGCCGGACGCATGACGGATGCCTCCTTCACCATCTACCTGCTTCATCACCCGCTGATCTACGCCTTCGGCACGCTTTTCATCCTCGTCTCGCTGCCGCCCATCCTCGAGTTCGCCATCATCGTCACCATGACCACCTTTACGGCCTACCTGCTGCACCAGGCGATACGCCGCAGTCCGCTTGCGCTTTTTCTTTTCAACGGCATTCGCAAACCACGGGCGGCAAACGGCATCGGGACAGGCCCCGCCGCCTCCCAAACCCTTCGTTAAGGATAAAGCGCTTACAATCGGCTCGCCTACTCAATTGGAAATGATGGCGTGTGGATCATGGCTATCCTCAACACGGCGGAAAAAGCCTTACCCGCAGGCCTGCGCGCGAAGCTTTCGCCGCTGGGAGCGAAAATCGCCGTCCTCGTCTCGGCGAGGGACGATGTTTCCCGCGCACAGCGCATGGCGCTGGTCGCCTTTGCGGTGCGCATCGTCAGCGCCGGCATCGCCTTTATCTCCCAGATCATCCTCGCCCGCCTGATGGGTGAATTCGAATACGGTCTCTTCGCCTTCGTCTGGGTTCTGGTGATCCTGTTCGGCAACCTGTCCTGTCTCGGTTTCCATACCACCGTCATCCGTTTCTTGCCCGGCTACCGACTTGAGGAGGCCCATGACAAGATCATGGGGCTGACTTCGACGGCGCGCATCTTCGCCATGCTGTCCGCCAGCACGCTGGCGCTGTGCGGTTTTGTCTTCCTGTATTTCTTTGGCGAGCGCATCGCCGCCTATTACCTCATTCCCGTCTCGCTTGCGCTTTTCACCCTGCCAATGGTCGCGCTTGGCGATGTGCTGAACGGCACCGCGCGTGCCAATGGCTGGGCGATCTCGGCCCTCAGCCCCACCTATATCGTCCGCCCGGTGCTGATATTGCTGTTCATGCTGGTTGCGATCCTGCTGGGAGCCGAAAAAACCGCGACGACGGCGATGCTCACCGCCCTTCTCGCCACCTATGTCACCACGCTGTTCCACTTTGCCTTCCTCAACCGGCGGCTTAACCGCAATTTCCGCAGCGTTGCCCGCCGGGTCCATTTCGGTCACTGGATGAAATTCGCCTTTCCGGTTTTCCTGATCGACGGCATCGGTTTTCTGATGACCAATTCCGACGTGGTGATCGTCGGTCTTTATCTGCCGCCGGATCAGGTCGGCATTTATTTCGCAGCGGCAAAAACCATCGTGCTGATGCAATTCGTGTTTTTCTCCGTGCAGGCGGCGGCGGCCCCGCGTCTGGCCGCCCTGATTTCCGCCAATGACAGGCAGGGGCTCGCCGGTTTCGCCAGCCAGGCGGCGCGCTGGGCCTTCTGGCCGTCGCTCGCGGTCGGCAGTGTCGTGCTTCTGGCCGGCCCTTTCCTGCTGTCGTTATTCGGCCCCGGCTTCGTTCAGGGTTACGAGCTGATGTTCTTCCTCTTTGCCGGCTTCCTCGCAAAAGCGCTGATCGGGCCGGGGGAAACGCTGCTGAATATGGCCGGCAAACAAAAATTGTGCGTCGCTCTTTATATTATCATCTTTGGTTGCAACATTGCACTCAACATGGCGCTCATTCCGGTCTATGGTCTGGCGGGGGCTGCGGCAGCGGTCGCAATAGCCATGTGCATAGAAGCTGTGTTATTGCATGTTGCCATTCGCCGCACACTCGGGATCGTCCTTTTTGCCTTCAACGATCCCCGGGCGGGTCAAGACACTGGGAAGGCGGTGTAACGATAAGCATGTCCAGCGATCCAAAGAATCCGGATTTTCAGGACCCGCGCATCGCGGCGCTGATGGCGTCTGCGGAGCGTGATCGTCCCGTTGCGGACAGCAGCCGGCGCGTGGGCCGCGAAGGCCGCGAATTCTGCGTCTATCCCGGTCAGCTGGGTTACGACATGCAGGAGGAACTGGACTTCCTGTCCAACCGCGTCATGGAGGCGAACGTCTTCTTCACCGGCCGGCTGCTTGCGCCGGCCATGCCGCGTATCGACGACAAATCCGTGCGCTTCGCCCTCATCCGCGATGAAAACGGCGCCAGAAGCCGCATGCGCTTTCTCATGCCCTTTACCGTCGAAAAGCCGGGTTTTTCCATCGGGCCTTCCATTCTGCGCGTCTGGGCCAATCCTTTCGGTCCGCTCGGCACACCGCTGGTCGATACCGAGGGTGCCGCCGAAACGCTCGACAATCTTTTCGACGCGCTCTCCGATCGGGACATGCGCCTGCCGAATGTCCTTGTGCTGCCGGATGTGCGGCTGGAAGGGCCTTTTGCCCGCATGTTCAGGGCCATAGCCCTCAGCCGCAACCTACCGCTGACGACCACGGGCAATTATCACCGGCCGATGCTGGAAAGCCTTCTGGACGGCGAGGCGTATCTGCGCAGTTCGCTTGCGCCGCATCATCTGCGCGAAATGCGCCGGCAGTGGCGGCAGCTCGAAAAGCTCGGGCCAGTCTCCTACACCGTGACCCGGCAGCCCAAGGACATACGTTACCGCATGGAGGAGTTCCTGGCGCTGGAGGCCAGCGGCTGGAAAGGCCGCAAGCGCACCGCACTGGTCAATGACCGCTACCGCGCCGCCTTCGCCCGCGAAGCGATCACCAATCTGGCCGAGGCGGATGCCGTGCGTATCCACACCATCGATCTCAACGGCAGCGCGATCGCATCCATGATCGTCTTCATGACGGCCGGCGAGGCCTATACGTGGAAAACAGCCTTTGACGAAACCTATGCGCAGTTTTCACCCGGCAAGTTGCTGGTGCAGAAACTGACCGACTGGCATCTCGACGACGCCAATATTCTGCGCAGCGACAGCTGTGCGGTGCCCGACCACCCGATCATGAGCCGCTTCTGGCGGGAACGGCAGGAAATGGGCACGTTGGTCGTCGGGCTGACACAGAACAGCGACCGTGACGTGCGGCAGGTTTCCACGCAGGTGGATATGTACCGCAACACCCGCAATCTCGCCCGCAGCCTGCGGCAGAAAATCCTGTCCTTCGGACGCAAGGGCAATTGATCCGAAGGACGCCAGGACGCCCTTCGGATGACTGTCATGGCCAGTCCGGCGTCAGCGTGAAGCCGTCCTGATCATCTTGCACAATTGCGTCAGTGCCGCATCATATCCGCCGCTCAGAATATCGGCGCAACGGCGGACGAGCCTGATCTGCTCGGTGCGCGACATGTCGTTATAGGCCTGAATGGCGTTGCGCATGGCCCCGGGCGACATCGTGCCCGGATTGCCGGGATTGGACGGGCTTCCCGGGCCTCCCGGATTTCCAGGAGTGCCGGTCGAGCCCGAACCGCCGATACCGACGCCGACACCAAGGCCTACGCCGCTCGAACCGCCCACATTGGCCCCGACATTGGCGTTGATCCCGCTGGAACCGCCAACCGAGGCATTAACGCCGGCGCTGACGCCGCTTGAGCCGCCGACGGATGTATTGACATCCGCATTGACGCCATTGCTGCCACCAACGGACGCGTTGACATCCGCACCCAATCCGCCACCGCTTCTACCGCCAACGTCGGCACTTGCATTAACGCCACTGCTGCCGCCAACGGAGGCATCGACACCGAGCCCGCCGCTGCCATTACCACCCACACTGGCATTGACCCCGTTTTCGCCGCCGATCCCGATATCCAGCGCATGTGCGTTGATCGGCAGAACCAGGCAGGCAGACAATAATAAATTGCGAGAAAGCGCCCTCATAATTTCCTCCCTATGAGTTTTGGCTTTTCCCGCCCCGCGTGGAGACCCACACGCGCATTGTAATTTCAATTAGCAATTGCGTACACACTAATTTATTAGAGATATCTAAAATTATCAAAATAGTTCAACCGAAAGTGTATTATTGCGGGACAGGCGCGGGTGACTGAGCCACCCACGCCTCCTCATCCTAGCCGCCGAAACGGTCGATAACCGTCGCGAGATCAACGTGGCCCTCGCAGGCGCCGTTGCCTTGAACCTGTTCACCACGCTCCAGAGCCATCGCGTAAACAATGGCAGGGTCAGCCTCGAGACGCTTGCGCAGGGCGGCAAGTCTGGGCCACCGGCTGGCGTCAGCCACATCATGAATATCCAGCCACCGGGCGACACCGGCCAGAATTCCGTCCGCAAAGCTCGGTCGATCGCCGATCGCGAACCGTGTATCGCCAAGCATTTCCTCAAGTCGATCGTGCCGGTTGATGACCGCAGCCATGCCGAACTCCCGAAGAGCCGATTGCAGCGGAGGGTTCGGAGGAGCCATCTCCAGAGCAACCCACAAAGGGGCGAATGCGCCGGTGAAGCCGGTGTTTATGAACGCCATGAACTGGTGCATGAGGTCGGCTTCACGCGACTGGGGATCGAAGCTGATGCGCCGGGCGGTGTCACGCGCCTCCAGCCAGGCAACGATCGCCATCGTCTCGGTCAAAACCTCACCCCTGTCCGTGACGAGGACCGGGGTTTCGACCCGCCGGTTGATCCGGGTGTAAGATTGCTCCCGCATCTCGCCGAGCATATCCACCCGGCAAAGCCTGTATGGTTTGCCAAGCCATTCGAGCGCTGCGACAAGCCCCACCGAGCTTCCCGCCGGGAAGCCATAAAGTAAAATCGGTTCCATAGTTCATACTCTCAGTTTTCGAGGATGCTGCGCAGCGGGTTGAACTTATCGCCAGACGGCGCCAAGTAAATTACGAACCTTTTTGTAACCACGAGACGCCGATGAAAGACCTTGTATCCCGCTGCCCGATCGAGGAGGTCATGCAGGTGCTGAGTGGCCGCTGGCCGACGCTCCTGCTCTATTATCTGAAGGATGGCACAAAGCGCTTCAGCGATTTGCGCAGGGACAATCCCGCCATCTCGCACAAGATGCTTGCTCTGGAGTTGCGCAAACTGGAAGACGCCGGCATCGTTCACCGGACAGAGTTTCAGGGCTACCCGTTGCGGGTGGAATATGACCTGACGCCTGCCGGCAGCAGTCTCGTCCCCCTGATCGATGCACTCGGCGACTGGTGGGAAATGACCGGCTCCATGCCCGAAGATGACAGCAGGCTCGCCCTCGCCTCACCGCACGGCTAAGCACGGCAGGATCACCGATGTCCCAGCAAACGGCCATGGTGATTTCGCCCGGTCAGGCGCGCAGACATTGCCGTCCCACAAGCCAAATTTCGAGCTTTTGGGGTTGCACGCATGGTCTTGCACGTGATAGACGCCGTGGCATTACCACCGTTGCCCCAATGGCGGAATTGGTAGACGCGCCGCACTCAAAATGCGGTTCCGAAAGGAGTGCTGGTTCGATCCCGGCTTGGGGTACCATTTCCAAAACCACATCGACCTTCCTCGTGTCATCCGAGGCTTTCCAGAGCGCCGCTGGTGTCAGGCATAGCCGCGCGCAACCTCACGAAAGCTTGCGCATCCGCTTCCATTTCTTACCAGGCTTTCATTTGCCAGATGCAAAGGACTGGATTAGACGAATCCCGTAACATCCACTGACACCGGCGACTTAATTTCGCCATCACGCCCGCCTTTTTGAAAGCCCGTTCGGGATATCTGCTTCTTCGCGAAGTTTGGGGAAATCTACATGGCCAATGCGACCACTGCCGATAACAGCCGCACGCTCGCCGCTCTTGCGGTAACGGCGGGAATGATCCTCACCGTCGGCTCCGCCCTCGGTTTCCAGCATATTGGCGGTTACACGCCCTGCGCCCTGTGCCTTTTGCAGCGCGATCCCTATTATTACGCCATTCCGCTGGGCATATTGGCCATTGCGACCAGCATCTTCAAACTGCCGGTTCAGATCACACGGCTGCTTCTTGCCCTCATTGGCGTTGCGATGCTGATCGGCGCCGGGCTCGGCGTCTATCACGCCGGCGTGGAATGGGGATTCTGGGAAGGTCCGATCACCTGCGCCACCGGCGCGCCTTCCATCACCACCAATGCCGGCGATCTCCTGGGCAATCTCAATGCCATCAAGGCACCGTCCTGCAATGACGCCGCCCTTCGGGTGCTTGGCCTTTCCTTCGCAGGCTGGAACGTCATCGCAAGCATTGCACTTGCGGCCATCGCCTTTTTTGGCGCGAGCCGTAAAAGCCGGTAAGCGGAAAACCACGTTGCAGTCCTGAATGATCAGGGCTGCAGCTCGGTGTCCCAGTAAAGATAGTCCATCCAGCTTTCGTGCAGATAGTTGGGCGGGAACAACCGTCCATTATTGTGCAGATCCTGAACCGTTGGCTGGAAGGGCTTCTGCGCCGGGAACATGCCCGCCTGCCTGGGAAGCTTGCTGCCTTTTTTGAGGTTGCAGGGCGAGCACGCCGCCACGACATTGTGCCATGTGGTTTCACCGCCATGCGCGCGCGGAACCACGTGGTCGAAGGTCAGATCGTCCCGCGAGCCGCAATACTGGCATTCGAACTTGTCCCGAAGGAAAACGTTGAAGCGGGTAAAGGCGGGATTGCGGGTGGGCTGCACATAGGTCTTGAGGCTGACGACGCTCGGCAGCCGCATGGAAAAGCTGGGGGACGACACCGCGTGATCATACTCTGCGATGATGTTCACACGGTCTAGAAAGACAGCCTTGATCGCGTCCTGCCAGGACCATAACGACAAGGGATAATAACTCAGTGGCCTATAGTCTGCGTTCAGAACGAGCGCCGGCAGGGCCTGTGGTGAAACTGCAATCGTCAAGGGCTTCTCCTGAGCGATTCGGCATCTGCACTTGTATATTAGGTCCGTTGTTACAGGATTGTGAAGCCTATAAATGCAGCGGATAAGAGCTTAATTTTTCGGCGGGAAAAAGGCCCTTTTATGTTCCGGACGCGTGGGAGAAAGACAAACCACCGGCCTTCGCATGGCGGCGGCATTGCCGGTGATTCGCGCACGGGCGGTCGGGAAAAACGGGCTCACGCTCGTTACGCCATCGATGATATGATAGCCGCGCTGACGGGAGAGCATTTTCTCCCGACCGGAACGCACATTGATCGCCCCCCGGCGGGAGGAATGCGCATGGTCTCGCACAGGCATCTGCCGAAAGCTCTGCGGGCTTGTCTGGTGACGGGTCTGCTTGCCGCTGCGACAAGTCTGGCCGTGCCGGCCCATGCGCAGCAATATCAGAATTTCGAAGTCACGCCGGATGGACGCGGCGGTGCGCAGGGCACAATCGGCGGGCGCAATTTCGAAATCGAACGCAATTATGATCGTCCGCCGGCAAGCCGCCGCTCCTCATCCGATACACGGCGCGAATTCAGAAGCACTGCGCCGCGGCAGACATGCCTTGTCGACGCCGAGGGCAGAACCCGCTGTAACTGACGCCATGCCCCCATGACGCCGGCTTTGCCGGACGGCAACAAAATTCGATTTCACTAAAAAGCAATCTATCGACTTAAACGGCCTGCAACAAAGGGCCGTTATGTTCAGGCACAGGGAAAACAACTGTGCAGGGGCAGAGACATGGCGAAGGAAAAAAGCCGTCTGGTCAAGACTTTGGCAGTCGCCGTCGGCATGGCGGCAAGCATCGCGACAACGGCACCGGCTGTCCAGCTTGGGGGCCTTGCCAAGAACCCGACCACATCACGGCCCGGCCAGTTCATGACAACGAGCCGTCCGACCATCGCGCCCATCGCCTTCGCAAAATTCTGCGACAACGCCGCCGACCAGTGCGTCCGGATCGGCGATCGCGACACGGTCGAGCTGACGAAACAGAAGCGCACGGAACTCCAGCGCATCAACGCGGAAATCAATACGGCAATCGCCTATGTCAGCGAAACGGCCGGAGAGGACGAGTGGAAGCTGAACCCGGCAAGCGGTGACTGCGACGACTACGCGGTGACCAAGCGGCAGCGCCTTTTGCGGGCCGGCTGGCCATCGGGCGCGCTGCGCATCGCCACAGCCCGCACCCCGAACGGTATCGGCCATGCGGTTCTGGTTGTCAGCACGACACAGGGTGATCTGGTGCTGGACAACCGCACCAATGTCGTCAAGCCGTGGAAAGCTGTCGATCTGAAATGGATCAAGATACAGTCGCACGAAAACCCGCGCGTCTGGCTCAAGCTTTAGAACGTTTGCCGCCAGAACCGCGCGTCCCATCCTTTCGCAACGCCGGACGGCCGTTCGATCCGTGATTTATGGCATCGTATCTTTCGAATGTGAAAGAGGATATTCTACCCTCAATTGCGCCCCTGTCAGCGGCAAAAGACACCGCTGACAGCGCATCTTGCCGGAGTGCTGGCGGATATCGGACCGTCCGGTCGTCCCTGCCCGGGAGGGCGATGCGGTGTCCGCATTCAACGGCCTTGACCTTGTATCAGAGAGACAGTATCGGCAGCTATGCCCAAGGTGCTCAACTGGATTCGCGGTCGTAGACAGCCAGCCCCCCGCGACGACCGGAGGCGCCGCAGGTTGGACCTTGGCGACAAGCCCGCCTCCTTTCCGATCTATGCCATTGGCGACGTGCATGGTTGCCTCGATCTGCTTTTGCAGGCGGAACGGAAAATCCTGGCGGATCTGGCGCCCGACCCTTCCCCCGCCCTGGTCGTTCTCGTTGGTGACTATGTCGATCGCGGGCCGGATTCCTGCGGTGTCCTTGAGCATCTTCTGCAGCCGCCCCCGGCGCCGCTGCGCCGTATCGCACTTTGCGGCAATCACGAGCAGCTGTTCAGCGACTTTCTCGAAAATCCGCAGGGCAACATGCACTGGCTGGATTTCGGTGGCCGCCAGACGCTTTTGTCCTATGGCGTCGATATCGACTATTTCATGCACAAGGGCCGCCTGCGGCTGCAGCCTTTCCGGGATGCGCTGATCGGTGCGATCCCGCAGGCCCACCGCCAGCTTTTATCCAGCCTGCCGATCTATGCCCGCATCGGACCCTATATCTTCGTGCATGCCGGTTTGCGACCGGGACGCTCGCTGGATGCGCAGACCGACGAAGACATGTTATGGATCAGGGAACCGTTCCTGTCGCAGGGAGCAGGGCTGGATCTCCTTGTCATCCATGGCCATACACCGGTGACGGAACCACAGACCGGTCCGCAGCGAATCGGCATCGACACCGGGGCTTTCACGACGGGCAGACTCACGATCCTGAAGCTTTCCGATGCCGGTCTGCAGCTGATTGTCTGACGGCTGAAGCGGTCACAAGGTTGCACTTGATCGGCCCGGCACAGGGTGAAATTGCAGCGTCGAGGCTTACGGTTTCAAATCCGTCTTGCGAAAAACACAGTGGTCGCGACGCCATGGCAAGCTGGGGTGAGACCGCCTATTTGCCATTCAGAATGCCCTCAAGAACCATCATCTGCTGACGGTTCCATTCAAGAGCGTCTTCAAACGCCCTGTTTCCCAGTTCCTGTCGCAGACCCTTCCCGGAGGTGAGGCGCAGAATGGCTTCGGCAAAGGCCTGGTGATCCCCATCCTCAATAACGACGACACCGTTGCGATACCGCTCCGAAAGCCCCCGCACGCCGGTACGGCTGCTGACAGTCGGAATACCGGCAGCCAGAGCATCGAGCAGTTTGATATTGATACCGGTGCCAAGCGTGATGGGATTGATAGACAGCGGCGCGCGCGAAAAGGCATCTTTCAGATCATCCACGCGGCCGAGCTTGATAACCCCTTCCCTGTCCTCGATCTTGCCGCAGATGCTGCCTGCCAGAACCAGATGAACATCCGGACGCCTCGCCCGCACCAGCGGCAGGACATTCTGCAGGAATCCATTCAGGGAAATGATATTCGCGTCATTACCGGAACCGAGAAACAGAAAATCGCTCGGCGAGAAATCTTCCACCCGCGCATGAAGATCGAGAATATGACTGACCGTCGCGACGGCAGGTGGCTCCCCGCCCAGCCGCTGCCTGAATGCCTGTTCCTCTTCCTCCTGTATGGCGACGACCACATCCGCCCGGCGGAAGGCTTTGCATTCCACCCGCGGAGGCACCGAGAACCAGTATCCATATTTGTTGGCGGTCTTCACGAACGCCTTATGGCGATCGGCGAAGGAATCATGGGTATCGAGAATCCGCAGCACATTTTCCGGCAACCCCAGGAAGGCCCTTGAATGAAAGGCATATTCGACAATGACCGCGTCGATCCCTTCCCGACGCTGAATATCCCGCACATCCCGGCCGATTTCCGGGTAATAAAACTCATCGAGGTAATTATAGAAACCGCTGTCGTGACCGAGAAGCCGGTGAACCTTGCGAATGGCCCGAAACGCGGTGAAACCAGCTTCAAGCGCCATATCCTGAACGAGCCGAGATTTAAAACTGCCCCTCTGCCGGGAAATGAAATGCACGCGTCCGGTCCCGAATTCAGCCTCATGCACGGCTGAATCGAAGTCGGTCGCAATCGGCGTATCGGCATAGACGAAATGTACCTCGTGCCCAAGGCTTCGGACAGCCCGCGTCAGCTGCAATATACGGCTGCGATTGCCTTCGGTCGCGGGAACGGCGGGAATGGCTGAGACGAAAGCGACTTTCATGAGATCGACTGGTTCCGCTCCGGAAAGGCCTCGAATATCTGAAAATTGCTCTTCGACAGGCCAAGAACTTCCGGCAGTTTCCGTTGCACCTGCGCGCGAAGTTCATCCGCATTATCGACAAATTCCATCAGCGCTGTCCTGATCCCCTCATCCGTATAGAAGGCGGAAGGAGACAGCAGATCAGAGGAAGACAGGGCAAAGTGCTGATATAGCCCTTCGAACTTGCCCTGGTAAGCAATGCATATGACCGGCACGCCCTTGCCAAGCCCCGCTATAGCAAGATGCATTCTGCCGCTGACAATACCGTCGAGCTGACCCGCGACCCCCTTGAGAACGGGAGCCGGCCACTCACCCTCCAGATATCGCACCCGATCGTCGAGCGAGGGAGGCAGCAGCTCCGCAATGGCCCGAAGGCAGGACTGGTCACCAAACCCGTCCCGATAGTCATGCGGAATAAGCAGCCAGCAGACCGGTCGCGCGTCGGCCACAAACCGCAGCGCCTCCGCCCCGCGCTGGATGATCGTCTCGATCTGACTGCGATCCGCATTCTTGAACAGCATGGGATGCAGGTTAAAACCCATCACCCTGTATCCCTCGGCGCGCCTCCGCGCGATCCAGGAACTGGTATCCGCATCGGCCTCCGATGCAGCGAGACTGAAGGCTGAATCGGCAACCAGCGCCGCGTTCGTCTTCGCGAAGGATTTCAGGCGGCCGAGGGAAACCGGATCGCGCACATTGATCGAGACGCCGGAATGAAGCGCGCTGTAAAACATCGACAGAGAGGGATGCGGCGCCTCGTTGAAACTGAAGCCTAGGATGACATTTTTTATGCCGGCCGCGGCGGCGAGATCGGCACTCGCCAGAAGTTTGGCACTGACCAATGGATGGTAATATCCATCCATGACGTCAGCACCGATCACCACGACGCAATCATATCGCCTTGCCTCGAACTGGTTGCAAAGTACCCCGATGAAGTCGGCGTTTCCGAAGAGGTCAACGGGATTGAAACCTCGCTGCCGAACCAGACCGGCAGCATCTGCGCCCTCAAGCAGGACATCGATCTCGACAGCGGGATTTCGCGCGCGGGCCTGTTGCACGGTCGCCGTGATCATGGCGTCATCGCCGATGGAACCGAAGACCGAAAAGGGGTCGCAGGCGACGATCAAAATCCGGTTGATGTGCTCTCCACCGGCCAAGGGTTTGATCCGGCGTTTCTGCTCTTGCAGCCCATCGAAAAAACGGCGAATCGCGACTTCTTCATTGCGGCGTTCGTTGAACTTCACCCATTCGCGATGAAGCGGCGCGGGGAGTATTTTTTTGACGAGCTTACGCATTCGCTTCCTTCCGTGAGCGCATCTTGCTCATGACGAAAAGCAGAGCCGATCGGGCCTGCCTTCGCGCAAGCAGCGCCATCAGCGAAAAATAAATGACGACAAAGGCGGAACCGAGCATGAGGCCGGACATGAAATCGCCAAGGGCCAGGCTGGCGACTTCAGGGCGCATCCACTGAACCAGAAAAAAGCCCAGACCGCTGCTGGCGAAACTCGGCAAAAGCAGAAGAATTATTCGCAGCAACGGGACATCGAGTTCCCGCGAGACAAAAAAGAAGGTGAAGGGTGTGGAGGCAAGCTGTCCCAGAACATAAACGATCACGAGTTCACTGATACTGTCTGTCGGTATCAAGAGGATCATCAGGATCGTCGAAACCGACTTGACGGTGCCTGCGATCAACACCTTGTTTGGCTGGCCGCGCGCGGAGAGGAACGGACCATTCTGAAACTGCACGCATTGCAGGGCGCCTAGAAGAAGCAGGGGCCGTGCGATCTCATCCGCCCCTTGCCATTGCGCCCCGAACAGGACGCGGCAAATCTCCGGCGCCAAAGCGGCAAAAAGCACGAAGGCCGGGGTGGAGACGATGGCCGATATCACGATCAACTGCTTGTAAAGTTCCGCCATGCGCTCGCGCTCATGCGATACGCGGGAAAGCACCGTCAGCGAGACATCATACAGGGCCGACTGAAGCAATTGCATGAGAAGCTGATAGAGCCTGCTGCCAACGGTGTAGAGCCCGAAGACCGCCACGCCATAACGCCCCAGAATGATGAAGTCGATCAGGCGCGTCGACCCGAATTCCACGATGCGCAAGCCGAGCGCCGAGGAGCCAAAACGAAGCAGTTCAACAAGGCTGCCGGGCCTCAGGGTGGTGCCCGGAAGCCAGTGGGGTTTTCGCCAAAGCCAGATCAGCGTGACGACCGTTGCAACATAGGTCTGAACGACAAGGCTCCAGACCCCCAGTCCCATGATGGCGAAAGCGATCGCCACACCACCGCCGATGATATTCGAAATGAAGGTTCTGATGGCCAGCGGCTTGAAGGCGAGTGCGCGCCGATAATTCACCTCCTGAAAAAGCGACGCGGTATTCAACGGCAGCAGGACGCATATCGCCACGATGATCGGCGCCAACCCATTAACCTCGAACCAGCTTTCCAGCTCGGACGAAAACACGCAAACGGCAGTGGCCAGAAGGGTCGCAACCGCCACCGAAACATAAAATGGCAGATTGATGTCGCTCGGCTCCAGATTGCGCTTCTGGACAATCGCATCCGCGAATCCGAATTCCGACAGCATCTGGATCAGCATCAGGACCAGTCCGGCCGCGGCGACCATGCCGTAGTCGGTAGGGCTGAGGAAACGGGCGAGAACGATGAAGAGAACGGAGGTGAAAAGCTTCCCTCCCCAGTTCTGGATGATGGACCAGAACACGCCTCTCACGGCTGCGGAGCCTATTGAATTTGTCTCTGCCATCCGTCCGATATGGCTTTCCACCATAAGCTTTTCCCTTCGAAGAAAACTTGCCACAGCAGATTAATTTCGCGACTAGGATGCACGTAAGGTCCGGTTCTGGGCGCCTTTCGCCAGCACGTCTTCGTAGAGCTTCACATAATTTTCGCCGACCCGCCGGGAGGTGGATTCCTCGACGATGTTTCCGAAGTCGGCCTCCGTCGGCAATTGCTCACGCGACAGTGTTAGCACCCGGCGGATGCGGGCGGCGAGATCGGTGGCGTTGCCCGGTTCGAACAGCCAGTCGTGATTGGTCTCGCCGATCAGTTCGGGAATGCCGCCCGAGGCGGCGCCGATGACCGGAACACCCATCGCATAGGCCTCATAGATCGTGCGTGGCGAAGGTTCGGCCCAGAAAGAGGGCACGATCAGAACATCGATCTCCTCGAAAAACTCCTTCGGCTTCGCCCAGCCGATGAACTCGATCGGCAGATCGGCCGCCTGTGCCTTGAAGCGTTCGATGGAATCGTCCATCGCCTGGCCGGCGACCAGACAGCGCCAGTTGCCATGGCCGATTTGCCTGAAGGCGTCGACCATGTTGCCAACGCCCTTTTCCGTATTGATGCGGCCGATATAACCGAAGGTCAGCGGCCGCCCGCTCCGGTCGATCCGCCGGCGGGCAACCGGATCGCCATCCGGAACGGTGCAGGAATAGAAGATGACGCGGCGCAGGCTTTCCGGAATATGATGGAAGAGCCCGTGATTGACATGCGTCCTGAGGATTTCCGTTCCGACGCTTGCTACCGCACCAATATAACGCTGGGTGAACTTCTTGGTGAAATTCACCACCTGACAGCCGAGATGGATATGCTCACAGGGCTTGCCGCCCTTGAACATGGCGGCGTTGCCGCACAGGAGATCATATTCGCAGATCGTATGGACGATCGGAATGCCGCGCCTGTGCGCCGCCCGCCAGACCAGCGTGGTCACGTCCAGCAGTGAATGGGTGTTGAGAACATCCGGCCTGAAATCATCAAGAACGGCTTCGAACTGCTTCTCGACGTTGAAATTCCATTGCTGCCTGATCTTCTGCATGCGCCGCTGCTGCGGCGTATATTGCGGCCAGTCCTCAAGCCAGAAGTCATTATTGTGGAACATGCGGTAAACGCTGACGCCATTGCGCACCGTCTTCTGCTCCGCCTGCCGTTCAATGCAGGCGGCGCCGACCGTATGCCCCATGGAAACGAGTTCCTCGGCAAGATGCTCGACCGACCGTTCACATCCCCCGACAATATGCGGCGGATAAAGACTGCTCAAATGGAGAATTCGCATGCGGATACGCTCTATTTTCCTTAATCGAAAATTTATGACTTCCGCTCTGGCCATGCCGCTCTCCCGAACTGCCGGGAGAAAGTGAGGCATTTGCAAAAAAATACAAAAGCCGGGGCGGAACTAACATTTGAAAATATGAATAACCAAAAATCCGCTTTCAAAAAGCACTGGAATTGATGGCATTTCAAGTGATTTTTTTCGCGGCGCGACAAAAGCCATTCCGTGTTGCGAAAAGAACCGGTCCCGTGTTAGGCTTCCGCACATATGAAATACCCTGATCGATGCGGCTATTTATCCGGCGCGGGTCAGCACCATTGCGTTATATTTTTATTTCGGAAACATTGATTTGAAGGCGTGCGAAATGCCGCGAAGCTCCCGGGACATTGTGATCATTCGATATTGAGAGGCGTCGCCGGTATTTGACCGGCTCCCTCCAGATCATGCCGGCGCCCCGCACTTTCGTCATGATTATCAGGAGACGCAGATGAACGGAAAACGACCGGTCACCATGGGCCGCCTGACGCGCCGCAGCCTGCTTTCGGCCGCGCCTTTCGCATTGGCTGCCGCCGGCGGCCTTTATCCTGCATCCGGGCGAGCCCAGTCCGTTTTTTCCGCCGACACCGAAACCTTTCTGGACAGTGTCGGCGTGTGCGGCCATTTCGCCCGCCCCACGGGAATTTATCCCGAAGCCTTCGAACGCATACTGCCGGAACTTGAGGCACTGGGCGTGCGCCATCTGCGCGATGAGGGGCTGATCACCGCGAGAGACAACCGCGACAGCCCCGCCTTTCGCCGCCTGCGCCGGATTGTGGCAGCCGGCCTTCGCCTCACCATCATCTGTTATGACGACCTCAATCCCTATGTCTCCACTCCGCTCGACAGGATCGCCGATTTCCACAGCTGGTGCGACGACGGCATCGTTGTCCTGGAAGGCAGCAATGAACCGACGTTGACGAAGGATCCCGCCAATGCGCCGGGCATTTCTGCACGGCATCAAACGGCACTGCACGAGATGATCCGCTCGACCCCCGAGCTGAGCGCCATCCCGCTTGCCGCACCGAGTTATGTCCTGACGAACAGGGAACTGGCGCCTGATCTGCAAGCCATCAGCGACTACGGCAATATTCACCCCTATGCCGGAATGGAGCATCCCGAAACAACCGGACCGGGGGCCCTTTCCAGATCCGTGGCCGCCTCAGCGCATATAGCAGCCGGACGGCCGATGCTTGCCACGGAAATCGGCTACCATACCTCGATGGAACCGAAGACCTTCCATTTCCCCGTTACCGAGGGCATCAAGGCGCGCTACATGCCCCGTGCGCTTTTGTGGTGTTTCATCAGCGGCATCCGCCGGGCCTATATTTACGAAATGGTTTCGAGCTTCGCACAGGACAATACAAACCCGGAATCGTCCTTTGGACTGCTGCGCCACGATCTGAGCCGTACCCCCGCTTTCGAGGCGGTGCGCGCCCTTCTTTCGCTTTGCAAGGCAACGCGGCCAGGCGGCCCGGCGGAACGGCGCCTTGATTTTTCCGGGAGCGATTCCGAACGGGTGACGTTGCAGCTGAAAAGACCGGACGGCGCGCTGCTTGTGCCGGTTTGGCTTGGAATCCGGGGCTGGCAATGGCCGGCGCGGATCGAAAATCCGCCAGTCGAACGGCTGGCAGCTTTTGCAGTAACCGGGCCTCATACCAACATCATTGCACACCGCTTCGGTGACGACGGTTCCGTGAGCCAGCAGGTGATCCCCCGGCAAGATGACCAATACCGGCTTTCCGTCAGCGACCAGCTCACGGTTCTGGAGATATTCTGATGAAGAAACGGCAAATTTCGTCGTCGACAATCTAAAAATATCAACAGTATAATTCGCGATATATTAATTTAATAAACGATGTATTCTCGCGAAATCGGACGAAAACATAGTGTATTTCTTTTTCATAGATGATAACGATGCAAAAAATTACGAATGAGCCCGGCGTTAGGGCACAACGCCTCGATATTATTCAGGTGATGCGTGCCGTGGCAGCGGCCATGGTTGTTGCCTTGCACGCCAATATCAACTGGGAATTCACACTCTTCCCGCTTCACGCGCTGAGGCTCGGCGCCGGCGTGGACCTGTTTTTTGTCATTTCCGGTTTCGTCATCGTTTATGCTTCCCGGCCGTATTTTGCGGCCCGCGGCGGACGCTCGGCGTTTCTCTTGCGCCGGCTTCTACGCATTGTTCCTCTCTACTGGTTCGTGCTGACGCTGCGGGTTATTGCGCTGGCCGGGGCCGCTTTTCTCGGCGTAAAGGCATTTCCGCCACTCCAGGCAATCCTGACATCCTATCTTTTCATTCCCTATGACGCCATGGGATATGGCGACGCCTATCCGTTTCCCATTGTCGATCTCGGCTGGACACTGAACTACGAGATGTTTTTTTATGCCGTCTTCGCGGCTTTCATCTTTCTGCCGCTCGAACGCGCCGTTCTGGCGACGGCAAGTGTGCTGTTCGTTGCCGTCCTGTCAGGCCCGGTCTTCAATCTTCCCCTGCCGTTCAGCTTCTGGCTTCAGCCGATCATTCTGGAATTCGTTGCCGGAATGGTGCTCGCTGTTCTCTTTTTGCGTGGTGTGCGCATCTCCCCGCTGATCGGCGCTGGAATGGCTCTTTGCGGCCTCGCCGTCTGGACGTTCCTGGAACTCTACATGTTCGGGGCGCCTTGCGGTCCGGGCTGTTATTCCTTTTCCCGACTGCTCGTTTTTGGCGGTGGCGCCATTCTTCTCATGGCCGCCGCCACCCTGACACGGGGCATCGCCCTGCCCCGCTTCGCGCAACCGCTTGCGGCGCTCGGGGATTCCTCCTACGCGCTCTACCTGCTGCATCCCTTCATTTTTCTGGGCTTCAAGGCTGTCTTGGGCGGCTTCACGCTCCCACAGGGCTGGAGCAATCTCGCCTTTCTCGTCGTCGTCGCCAGCACCGTTGCCATAGCGCATGCATTTCACATTTTTATCGAAATGCCTGCAAACGCATGGCTTCGTGATCGCCTGATAACACCCCGGCGAAAAGTCGCGACGTCCTGACGCCAGGGCAAAAATCCGGGCGCTGGCCGTTAAGGATAGGGAGAAGTTCAAATCCGCAGCCTATTTTAACACTTGAACCTTTGCTTGGGCTGTGCGATTTAAAAGAAAATTTTAAGATGTTGAATAACCATGTTCGACATCAATTGTACTTAAATTCGTATTTTAAAAATTTGGAGAGTTGTGATGTCCCGCCTTCGTAATGGCTCGACGCTCACTGGTGCAATCTTGATGACCAGTGTGATTCTTTTTTCCGCAGCGGCCAATGCCCAGAATGTTGAAACAGTGCCGGCCCAGGCGCCAGCGGCAGAGAGTGCAGCTGCAAGTGCGCCCGTGAAGGCTGCGGATGAAACCACCGCCGCATTTCTCGCCCGCGTCCACGGCACCAATCCCGATATGGTGACGCTTTCCGCCGCGGAACTGTTCAAGCAGTCGCCAACGCAGGGAACGGTTGGCGATCTGATCACCATCGCATCCAGCACCGATGCGGCCGCCGCCGATCTCACCGCGAAGGTGACGAACGGTTTTCCGGTCATCGCCGTTTCCACCAGCGCGGCGCAATTTTCCGAACAGCTTTCCGCACTGGTTCTGAGTGATTCCAGCCAGCTGCCCGCCATCGTCGCGCTCGCTCAAAAGGTCGCGAACAAGGACTTCTCCGAAGTTGTCGGCGAAGGTCTGGCGCTTGCCTATTCCACGGCGATGCAGAGGGGCAATACGATATTGGCAGCCGCCATTCAGCTGCAGACCAAGGGCACGGGCGTCCCTTCCGACCTTCTTATCGCCTTCAGCGAAAACATCGAGGGAACGGCGGCTGGTCCGGCGGCTCCTGCGGCTGCGGCCGCCGCCGCATCGCCGATCGGCGGCGCAGGGTCCACACCGGCCAGCGCAAACAGCATCGGCGGCTCGGGGACAGGCGGCCTGGCGGATGGCGGTACGGTACAAGCAGGTGGTTCTGGCGCCCCGGCTGGCCGTGGCAGATCGCTTTCAACCGGCAGCACCAGCACCGTGACAAGCACAAGCCCCGTTTGAACCTGATGTCATCGCCCTTCCACACAGGAACGGCGATCACTTGTCTTACAATGCAACCGAGACTTGGCGGGCTCTTTGCACGCCGAAAAGAGCGAGGCTGACAGTTGTTGCAAAGACACGATCCCCTGACGATGGCCGATATCGATAAAAACGCCTTCGCGGCCGATTTTATCGATATCGACGCCGCTCTTGCGACGATCCGCCGGCAATGGCGTATCGTCCTTGCAACCATCGCCATCGCCGGGACAATCGGGCTCGCCTATGCCGCGACCGCTGTTCCCATCTATTCGGCCACGGCGACCCTGCTGATCGACCGCAACAACAGCCAGGTCGTCGAGCAGCTTTCGACGATTGGCGGTGTCATAGAAGACGAGGCGTCCATTCTCAGCCAGGTCGAGGTTCTGCAATCGGAAACCATCGGGCTTGCCGTCGTCGACAATCTCAACCTGACGGAAAACCAGGAATTCAGGGCCACACGCGCATCGCTTCTAAGTTCGATGCTGGGCACGGTCCGCTCGCTGGTCAATGTCTCGCAATGGTTTTCGCCCGCAAAGGAAGCCGTTGTCGATGACGGGACGCTGAAGAGAGCGCTGTCGGACCGCCTGTTGCAGGGCCTCTCCGTCAAGCGCATCGGCCGCACCTACGCGCTGGAGCTGACCTATAATTCCACCTCGCCTGCTCTCGCCGCCCAGATCGTCAACGCCGTGGCGGCCGCCTATCTGGTCGACAAGCTGAACTCCAAATACGAGGCGACAAAACGCGCCAGCGACTGGCTATCCGATCGCATCGCCGAACTGCGGCAAAGGGCGCTCGATACCGATCTGGCCGTGCAGAAATTTCGCGCCGAACATAATCTGATCGAGACCGGCAATAACGGTCTGCTTTCCGACCAGCAGCTGGCGGAACTCAACAGTGCACAGATCCTGGCACAATCCGAGACCGCCAGAGCGCGCGCGCGCGTGCAGCGTATCGAACACATCCTCGCCACCGACGATGTTGATGCAGTGGTGACCGATATTCTCGACAGTTCCGTCGCAAATGACCTGCGCAAGAAATACCTCGAATCCTCCAAGATCGAGGCCGAGATCACCGGCCGGCTTGGCAAGAACCACGTCCAGGCCGTGCGGCTGCGCAATGAAATGCAGGAATATCGCCGGTTGATGTTCCAGGAAGTCAGTCGCATCGCGCAAAGTTACAAAAGCGATCTGGAGGTTGCCGAGGCGCGGGAAAGAACGCTCGAGGCAAGCGTCGCCAAGGCCACCACTGTCAGCAATTCGGCCAGCCAGACACAGGTGCAGCTTCGTGAATTGCAGCGCGAGGCGGAAACCTACAAGAACATGTATCAAACCTTCCTGCAGCGTTATCAGGAAGCGATGCAGCAGCAATCCTTCCCCGTGACGGAAGCACGCGTGATTTCCAAGGCGATTCCGCCAAAAATCCCCAGCAAGCCGAACAAACCGATGCTTCTGGCGCTATTCATGATCATGGGCGCCGCAGCCGGCGGTGGCATCGCCATGTTCCGCGAGTTCCGTGACCGTTTCTTCCGTACCGGAGAACAGGTTCGCGATGTGCTCGGACTGGAGTTTCTCGGCAATACCCCGCTCATTCCGAACAAGCCGGTCGAGGAAATTCTCCCCAAGGCACAGGAAAGCGGTCCAACGGCCACCCGCCCGTCCAGCGTTGCCCGCTACGCCGTCGATCACCCGTTGTCCTCCTTTGCCGAAACGCTGCGCAGCACAAGGCTTGCGCTCGATCTCGGCATTCCCGCCAAAAGCGGCGCGCGGGTGGTGGGTGTGGTATCGGCCTTGCCAAGCGAGGGAAAATCGACCATCTCCATCAATCTGGCACAGCTTCTGGCCGGACAGGGCGCACGGGTTTTGTTGCTGGATGCGGATATCCGCAATCCGGGCGCCACGCGCGCCCTGGGTCGTCATGCCGGAGAGGGTCTGCTCGAAGTGCTGCTCGAAGGCCGCAATGTGCGGGATGTCCTCCTGCACGATGAAAAGACAGGGCTCGCTTTCCTGCCCACCGTCGTCAAGCAGCGTGTGCCGCATTCCTCCGAGCTCCTGACATCGCCACAGATGCACAAATTGCTGGCCGAGGCGAGCGGCGTCTTCGATTATATAATTGTCGACCTGCCACCGCTCGGCCCGGTGGTCGATGCCCGGGCGATGGCAAGCCGGATCGATGGTTTCGTTTTTGTGACCGAGTGGGGTAAAACCGCCCGCAGGGCGGTCCGCAACACCATCGAAAATGAAGTCCATATCCGCAAAAAATGCCTTGGCGTCATTCTCAACAAGGTGGATACGGAAAAGCTGAAACTTTACCGGGCCTACGGCTCGAGCGAATATTATTATTCACGTTACACGCGCTATTATCATGACTAGCCGGGGCGATGTGACGCTGCTGCACAAAGTCCTCGCGGCCCTGCCCGTTCTCGTCATTTCCGCATTTGTTTTATCCATCGCGGCGCAGGCATTTTCCGAAACCCGGCGTTTTTCCGACATCGTTGCGATGGCGAGAATTGCCGACGACAAAGCCGGTCTGGCACCCGATCTCCTTGCGAAATCCGTCAGCCAGCTCCAGCCCGTCATCGCAGGGAAAATCTGTCGGGCAGATATCGTCAAGGCGGGGTTGCGACTGGTTCTGGCTGATCTCGATGCGAATATCGAGGATGCGGCAACCGAGACCACCGCAGCGCGTCTTGGCTTTGCCGAAACCTATATTCGGCATGCGCTCTCCTGTTTTCCCGCCAATGGCGATGTGTGGCTGCGCCTTGCCATGGTTCGTTCGCTGCGCAACGCCTCGCCGCTGGAGACAGCCGTATTGATGAATTTTTCCCAGCTTTACGGGCCGGCGGACGCCAATCTGATACGCGGGCGCTTTGTCATGTGGCAGCAATTTCCAAGAGGGACGCTGCCGCAGGCCGAAGCGGCCCGAGATGCGGATATAGCGGTCGTCTGCGGCAAGGAAGGGGAAATCCTGCGCTGGACCCTGCGCGATGTCTGCCAACAGGAGCAACCAGGCGAAATCAATCGCAACAAGCCGAAGCAATAAAGCCGAGCGCGCGGCGGCACGCCGTCTCGCATATCACCACCGCAACCAGGTCTTGCAAAGCCGGAGCCGATGATACCCACCCTTACCCGATCCGGAATACTCTCCTCCTCGCCGTCGCGACCGGTGGTATTTCGCGATTATTTCCGGGTGATCGCCACAGGGGCGTTCTGGGCGATTTTCCTGCTGGCGCTCCTCAATCGCGGCGCAACCGAGGTTGAGAGCCGCATCGTCGTCACGCTGGCGATGTATCTCCTGCTGGCGCCCGCCATTCTTGTCTTCGGGCCACCCCGCGGCGGCACCGGCAAGGCGCTCGCGGCCGCCTGTTTTCTGCTTGCGGCGCTCATCATCCAGATGCTGCTGCAGGCATCATCCCTGCCGCGCATCGCTTCGCCCAATCCGGCATGGTCTTCCGCCACCATGTTCACACAAATCGCACCGGCGGCAACCATCTCGCTCACCCCGGCGGATGACCGGCTCGGCCTGCTCAGCGCCGCCCTGCCCTTCGGCGCCTTCATGGCCGGTCTTGTAATTTTCGATACTGACGAGCGCGCGGCAAAAATGTTGCGGTGGTTCGCGATAGGCGGCGGCTGGCTCGCGCTGGGGTCAATCGTGCAATTCCTGCTGTTTCCGGAAATGCTGGGCTTCATTCAGAAACGCTTCTATCTCGGCAGCCTGACCGGCCTTTTTGTCAATCGCAACACCGCCGCAACCTTCTTCGGCCTCATCCTACTTGCGCTCTTCTCGTTGTTTCACAAGAGGCTGCAGGCTCCTGACTGGCACATGGTAAGGGCGCTTGTGGCCAATCGCCTGACGGTGCCGGCCGAACAGAAGCGCCTCATCCGCAGGGCTGCCTTCATCGGCGTGCTTGCTGCCCTCTGCTTCATCGCCCTGATGCTGACCGGTTCGCGCGCCGGGATCATGTCGAGCTTTGCGGCGCTGCTTTTCCTTATTCTCCTCACCGTTTTTAACTCACCTTCGAGAACGAGCCGCAGCGCGGCTCCCCGGCGAAGGCGGCGCGGGTTCAAACGCCGGGCGGCAATCATGCTCGCCATCGCCGTCGGCCTGTTCTCGCTCTTTGCCAATCGTGTGGCGCTTCGCATGGAGACGCGGCTGGAAGACGACATGCGCTTTTGCTACATGCCGGGCATCTCGCGCGCCATCAGCGACAGCTGGCCATGGGGATCGGGACTTGCAAGTTTTGCGGAAACCTATGCGCCCTATCATGCGGCGCAATGCGGGGTGAACGCCGTGGTCACCCATGCCCATAATGTCTATGCCGAAGGCCTGCTGACGCTGGGCGCCGCCTTTCCGTTTTACGCCGCCTTTTTTGTGCTTGCCCAATTGATCATTTTCGCGATCGGGATGCGCAGGCGCAAAAGTTATCGTTATGCCGCGCATCTCGGCCTTGCCGGTCTGGCACTTGTCGCCCTGCATTCAACCCTTGATTTTTCCTTGCAGATTCCCGGCTTCGCCATGGCCTATGCCATCTTCCTTGCTCCCGTCGTCACGCTTTGTCTCAATCCACCCGGAACAGAGCGGGATGGACGCCGGCGGCACAGGCAGGCTTCCGCCGAGCCTTCAACGACCGGCCATGCGCGGCTCGATGAACAGACATTTCAACACCCCTAACACCCGGTCGCCGCGTTCCTGTCATGGATACCGGACCTAGTGACGATTGCAGAGTTGAATATAGAAGCGGAAATTTCGGTATGCGGATATTGCAGGTAACGTCGCTATTTTCTCCAGACCGGGTGGGAGGCGCGGAAATCTTCGTGGAAGACCTCGCGCGCGGGCTGGCGGGCAAGGGACATAAGGTTGCCGTGGCCGCCATTTCGCGGGAACAGCAGGCCAGGGAACAACGTGACGGCTTCACCATCCACCGCCTCGGGCATACGACGCCATTTTTCATCGGGGACTGGGAACAGCAACCGGGATGGAAGCGAAAATATTACAAGATCGCCGTACAGCTCGATCCTCGCCTCGCGCGCCGGCTCGCACGTGTCATCGATGATTTTCGCCCGGACGTCGTCAACACCCATTCGCTGTCGGAGTTGACCCCGCTGATCTGGCCGATGGTCCGCAAACGGGGCATTCCGCTCGTCCATTCCCTGCATGATTTCACCAGCATGTGCACCAATGGCTCGCTGTTTCACGACGGACATATTTGTGACGGCAACAACAGGAAATGCCGCGCCTTTTCCTATCTGCACCGGCGGTGCCAATGTGCCGTCGACGCCGTAGCCGGCGTCGGTCGCGATATTGTCGAACGGCATGTGCAGGCCGGCTTTTTCTCGCATGTCCCGGCAGACCGTCGCACCGTGATCTGGAACGCCATCGCACCACCCGCCTCTCAGGAAAATCGCGCTCCCCGCGCGCCCGAACAGCCTCTCGTTTTCGGCTATCTCGGTCGTATCGAAGCCCCCAAAGGTGCCGATCTGCTGATCGAAGCGCTGCGGCTCCTGCCGCCGGAGGGCTGGCGGCTGGTCATGGCCGGTCGTGCGCCGGGGGGCATCGGCTCCTACCAGCAAAAAACCAGGGGTCTTCCGGTCGCATTTCCCGGCTATGTTGAGGCGGACACGTTTTTTGCCGGTATAGATTGTCTGATCGTACCACCTTTATGGCCGGAAGCCTTCGGGCGCACCGTTGCCGAAGCCATTCTGCGCGGCGTACCCGTCATCGGCGCCAATCTCGCCGGCGTCGCCGAACAGATTGGCCATGACAGACCCGAGCACCTGTTTGCACCGGGCAACGCCACCGAACTGGCCGCACGCATGGCTACAGCCATGCGCAACCCCGCCATTCTCGCAGAGTCCCCGGAAACAAGAGAAAGGATTTCCCATGGCGTATCACCCGAACGGGTGATTGCAGCATATGAAGCGCTTTATTCGGATTTGCAGACCCGCACCGGCGGCTGAATGAGCGAGCAACAGATCTCAGCTTTTCAGCTGCATAAGTAGCTGTCTATTTGAATGAAATGCATGTTTTAGCACCGTGACACCTCGCGAAAAAGCTGCGCATAGCTGTCTGCCGCCTTCTGCCATGAATATAACGCACGGTTTTCATAACCAGCCTCACGAAGAGAGTCTGCCAGAGCCGGTTCGCGGAAAAGCCGCTCCAGCGCTGCCAGAAGACTGTCCGGATCAGCGGGATCAAAGGTAAGAGCCCCCTTGCCGGCAATTTCGGGTGTGGCGGAACGGTTGGAGCAGACGACCGGGCATCCCAGTTGCTGCGCCTCCAGCACCGGCAGGCAGAACCCCTCATAGGTCGAAGGCACGCAAAGACATGCCGCGTGGCGGTAAAGCGCGGCCAGTTGCCGGTCGTCTATGCCGGAAAGCCGGATCAGCCGCATCTTCAGCTCCGGGTCGTCCAGCATGCTGCCGATTTCCTCGGCATCATCGCGGCCGACATGCACGACATGCAGGTCCGGCATTGTCCTGCCCAGCCGCGCAAAAGCCTTGCCAAGAAGGGCGAAATTCTTGTTGGACGTCGCATTTCCGACCGCCAGTATATAGGGACCTGCAACCGGACGCGCACCGTCGGGAGCCTCGAGGTCGATCTTCAATGTACTGTCGGAATGGATCGTCATGCTTTTCCCCGCAGCGACGGGATAAAAGCGCGCCAGATCCCTGCGTGTCGCCTCGGATACACAGGTGATCTGATCCGAACCGGCCATCATCAAGCGAAAGATGAAATCGGTCGTCAGCGTCGCGCGCCAGCCGATCCGTTCGGGGATGGTCTTGAAATAAAGATCGTGAACGAGAGTAATCCGCCGTCTGCCGCCGAGCGGACTTCCGAAGGGATCGGCATTGAACAGCACGTCGATGCCGTGCCGACGGCAAAGTGCCGGCAACACCGCGGCCTGGCGCAGCACATCGAAAACCATGATACGGGGTCGCGGCGTCTCAATCAGCTGCAACCGGCTGTCACGCAGGTTTTCGGGCAATTGCGCCCGTGCCCAGGGGGAGCGCAGGATATAGTCGTCCCGCGTCTGCTCCAGCAGCCGCTCCAGCAGGCTGAAGGTCACACGGGCTACGCCGGAGGGCTTGCCGCCATACTGACTCGGCATGTTGACGAGAATGCGCATCCTGCCCTTTCCAATTGCCCGCATTGTCCACCCCGGTCGATTATCAGCTCGGTTGCTATATCGCTTCCGACAGCAGGGCAGAGACCGAACGGCAGGTCTCCTCCAGCGAAAACCGACGGTTCACATCCTCCCGCCCATTCTGTGCCAGCCTTTCCGCCAAGGCCGGTTGCGACAGGATGCAGCCGAGCGCTGCGGCCAACGCCGAAGCATCACCCGGCGGCACCAGAAGACCTGTTTCGCCATCCCGGATGATCTCGGTCACCCCACCGCCACGTGTGGCGACAACCGGCCTGCCACACATCATCGCTTCGACCACCACCCGGCCAAAAGGTTCGGCGACAATCGAGGTATGGGCAACGGCATCCACAGCCGCCATCAATTCCGGCACATCCGAACGGAAGCCGAGAAAACGAACGCGACCGTCAAGTCCAAGACGGGATGCCTGTTCAAGGATCCGCGCCTCATAGGCTTCCTGTCCGAAAAGCGCACCGCCGACGATGATGGCCTGCACGCCATCCATCGCCGCAATGGCTTCCAGGAAAACATGCTGACCTTTCCACTCACTCAGCCGGCCGAACAGCCCGACAATCGGCTGCGGTCCAAGGCCCAGTTCGCCACGCAGCCGTGCGGCTCTGTCAGGGCCGTGTGCCACGGCCATTGCAGGATCGAAGCCATTGTAAACGATACGGACCTTGTCCGCCTCGCCGCCGGCTTCAACGAACGCCCGGCCGGTTTCCTCGGAATTGACGGCCACCAGCCTTGCGAAAAAGCGGGCAAAGACCAGCGAGGCGCGGCGATTGGCGGAACTGAAGGCAGGGTCGGTGACGATATCGTGCAAAATCCAGACGAGCGGGCGGCGACTGAGTTTCGCCGCGAGCGCGCAGACAAAAAGCGCCTTTTGCGAATTGGCGCAGATAACATCGTAGTGTCTCGCCTGCCGGCTCAACTGCCAGGCAACGGCCGCCACGTCGGCCGCACCGCGCACCATCGCACCGAACGATGAGTCACGCCGGATCGACAGCATCTTCTCTCCGGCAGACAGCAGGACCGGAGGTCTGCCGGCCGCCGCCAGGTCCTCGGCAGCACCACCGCCACTGAGAAAACAGGCGCGCCAGGAATGCGGCCCGGCCTTGATCAGATCGGCAAGGAAAAGCTCGGCTCCGCCCTTTTCTCCGGTATGGCTGACAAAAAGAGCTGACGTCATGCTGTCACCCGGCACGCGCGGATACCGCGCGGAAGCATTTGCCCGGAATGACGGGCATGACGAGACGCCCTGCGAAAAAGTTCGGCGCAGGTTTCAACAGCGGGGATATCTTCCCGCGCCGATCTAGTATAAGAATGGCAATATCTGCTTTCGATTAGAAAAAACGACATTCAAACCTTTATGCGGCTTTATATTTTAGCCGCTCGCAATAAAAATAATAATATCCCGTTTAAATATTTTAGAAAAAATTGAAGAAAATTTCATGACGTTTAATTTTGCCGCTGCTCGGCGTTCCACTCCTGACGCTTTTTCCCCGGACCTTGTGGTGGGATTATCCTAGCGCCAGACCAGGAGAACGAACGATGACACCGCTCGAACCCAAGATATGCACATATATGCCGGCAACGGAAGAGGTGCCGGCATGATCGGCCTGACGCTTGGCATTATTCCGGGAAACACGGGTGCCGTGGTCCCTTCGCTGAACGCGCTTTCGCCCTTGCGCGCACGCCTGACCGCCGGCCAGGACGCTACGATCTTCGTGAATGGCGACAGCACCGCCTATGCCGACGCGGGACCATTCCAGCAATTCGCCACAATGCTTGGCGACCTGCACGATGCGAAGGTCGTATTGTACCGCTGGGCGGAATGGCAGACAAATGCCGCAACCGGACCGAAAGCCTATGCCGATCCGGTCACATTACGCGCCGGCGCGGGAGCCACGCTGACTGTCTATCTCGCGGCGCTGCCCGGCGGCATGGCGGGCTACATGCTTGCAGAACAGCGTGCAGCAGCGCTGAGGATTCCACGCCCCGATCTGTGCATCCTGCATCAGGGGCACAATATGCAGAGTTTCGAAACACCGGGCGGTATCCTGAGTTCCGGAAGATCCGCCCTGCTCGGGCCGCTCGGCATGACCGAATGGCAATGGCCTGGCGCTCCTCAGCTTATCACCACCCAGAACCCCTGGCGGGACAGTACGGATTACGACAAGGTCTATCAGGCGATCCTCGACCTGGCACGATCCCACCCGAATCTGACGCTGGCGGACACACATGCGGCATTTGTCGCAAAGGGTAAGGATGCCGCGCTTTACCGGGACAACATCCATCCCAACGAGGCCGGCTCACAGCTTGTCGCCCGGGTTCTGTTCGGTTCCTATCTGGCTTCGGCGGCGGATATAGGCTTTCAGACGCCTTGCTGGCCGAAGCTTCCCGCCACAAATCTCATTGCCAACGGAGATTTCACCGATTGGTCAGGTACCGCGCCGGCAGGCTGGAACCTCAGCGCACCTGGCACCGCCACCAAAAGCACCGAAACCACCTTTTCCCCATCCTTTGCTTACAGCCTCGCGATACGCGCCAATGGCAGCCAGTCGGCCGCACTGTTTCGTTACTTCCGCAACAAAGAGGCGGTGGCGATGATGGGTAAAACCATATCCTTTTCGGTCCTCTATAAAAACAACGCAGAGCAACGACCGCCCTATATTACTCTGATTGCAAAAAGCGGCGGAGCGACAAGAACAATCAGTTGTTCGGCCCTGCAATTTGCAAGTGCCATAACAGCTGCAAACAGCGGCTGGATGTGGGCGACGGCGAACGGAATCCCAATCGATCCCGATATAAGCCCGGATGGTTATGCATTTTACCTGCGGATGCTTCCAGGCTTCGGCACCACGCCACCCAGTTCCAACGAACCGCTTTATATCCAGCGGGTAACCGCCGTCGAAGGTGCTCTGCCAAAAGGCGATTTGAGCGGCTGAAGGATCGTGAAAATTCCGTTCTGCACGGCAATTTTCTCGAGACCACTATCCATCGCCATCCCCCTGCGGTCTCGCAGTGATGGCACTTTCACAACAGGGCCTTCCCGGGCCCACCAATGAGAGATTAAGGTGCGAATGACCAGACGTGCAAATACCGTGGCTTCGCATCCGTTCCCATTGCCGGGTTTCATCATGGCGATGCCCATTTATCCTTCGAGAACAATAGGTATCCCGGGTCACTTTCTGTCGATATTCGTTTTCTCCATTGGTTTTTTCATTCAATGTAACGTGCTGACCAGCAATCTGGGCCTGCGCTTCCTCAATATTACCGATATGCTTGTGCTGATGACATTGCCTGTCATCGCCCTGCTTTACATTCGTTGCCTGACGCCTTCCATTCTCCTGTTTTATCTCGCCCCGCTTACTTTGTTTTTTGTCCTTTCGGCCGCCTTTGCAGATGATCGTGGCGAAGGAGAATTTTACACGACGGCGATGACCTATTTTTACGCAGTCTATTTTCTGTTTTTCGCCTATATGCTGTTCAAGGAGAACCTTCTCAAGCTGTTCTGCTGGGGCATTTTTGCCGGCTTCGTCGCTGTGACGATCCTGCTGTTTCTGGACATTTTCATCCACGACCTGCTGGCCCCCGTCGGCCTGTCGTTCAATTTTGATGAAGCCGCTGTGCTTGAAGCCGCTGCAAAAGGTGAAATGAGCCCACTGCTTTTGCGTGTCGAGAAAGCGGGAGGAATCTGGCCAGTGGGCAATACGGCCGGGCCGGCCTTTGCCCTCGCCGGCGCGGCGGCAGCTTATCTTGCCGAACGTTACAGGCGCCCGATGCTGTTTGCCGTGTTTCTGCTCATCTATCTGGCCGGTTTCACACTCACGCTCAACCGGTCGGGCGTATTTGCCGTTCTCGCCATCGGGCTCTTTTTCTACATAAGAAATTTTTCGATCAGGATGTTGCTGAGCACCTATTTCGGTTTTGCTCTGACTGCCCTTGCCGTCGCATCAGTATTGCCGTTAGGCGCCTTCGATTTTGCAGAACAGGCATTTTCGAAACGATTTCTGGAAGATAACAACAGCAGCAACAATCTGCAGGAGCGCTTCGGGACAATCACGGGCGGCTTTCAGGTGATGCTCAATCACCCGTTGGGCATTGGTTACACCGCACGAAGCCAGGAGTTATCAGCGATATCGCATAGTGGCACGCCGCATAACGGCTTTCTGGCCACCGCCTACGCATCAGGCATAGGCTTTTGTTTTCTCAGCGCCTTTGCGCTTTTTTATGCAATTTTCCGCAAGCGGAAAATCAGCTTCTTCACCTACTCGGCAATCGGGGTCATCATCGGCTATCAATTTGAAGAGCTTAATTTCAATCCTGTATTCATGGCCCATATAGGCCTTGCTCTCGCCTATGCTTCCATCGATCTGGATTTCAGGCTTTTTCTGAAAACCGCGATGATGCGCGTGACAGGAATAACCAGTGATGAAACCCGAACTGCAACGCAGCCGGCCTGAGATGCTGTCAACAAGGCTTCAGGCAACGTCGATGATTTCAATCTCCTGTCCGCCGAAACTGACGAGATCACCGGCCACTTTTCCCATCAACACCCGCGCAATCGGGGAGACATAGGACATCGATCCCCTGGCGGGATCGGCTTCGTCCTCGCCGACGATCCTGAACCGTTGCGTCCGCCCGTCCTCACGACTGAAAGTCACCAGACTGCCGAATGCAACAATGCCATTCGCAGGCGGATGCGGCATCAGCTGCGCGGTGCGAATACGCTCCACGAAATATCGAATGTCGCGCAGAGGGCCGGCGGAAAGCCGCCTTCTTTCATTGACGTCTTCCAGGGCATTGGCAACAGCACAGGCTTCGCGCGCCAGCTGCAGCTGCATCTCCAGCGCTTTCAACCCGGCCTCGGTCACCAGGTTGGGATGCGGCGAAACCACCCGATCCGGTAAAATCGTCTCGGCTGCCGTCTCGGCGCTATCTTCCTTGGTAAAGGCTACACTCAATACTGGCACTCCATTGCGCTTGGGGCGAGACTTGGGCCTCCCTTGCCGAGACCCGTTTTGCCATTGTCCGCCGTGGCGGGGCAAGGGTGCGCCTTTAAGAAACAGGGCTTGAATGGAACATACCCCTAATTTCTGGCTCTAACAGGACGCTTTTTGCCCTGTTAGGCTGTCTCGCAGGAGGAGTGAGGAAACCAACGCTAACGGACAGGAGACGGTAATGGCCCGGACAGTGGTGAATGCGCTTGGAGACACACTCTATTATAGCGGGAGTTCCACCGGATTTTTCTCCGCCACGGGTTCCGGCCCGCTGCTCACCGGCACAGCCGGCAATGATTCCATGTGGGGCGACAGTTCCGTCAATGTAACGATGGCGGGCGGCACGGGGGACGATATTTATTATCTTTATTCCAGCATCAACCGCGCCGTCGAAAATGCCGGGGAAGGCATCGATACCATCGATACATGGATGAGCTATACCCTGCCCGACAATTTCGAAAATCTGAGGGTAACAGGCGACGGCCGTTATGCTTTCGGGAATTCGCTCGACAATATCATTACCGGCGGGTCGGGCAGCCAGACAATCGATGGCGGGGCCGGCAATGATGTGCTGATCGGCGGCGGCGGCGCGGACACGTTCGTTTTCACCAAGGGCAACGGCACCGATCTCATCATGGATTTCGGCGCCGACGACACGATCCGGCTCAACGGTTATGACATCACATCCTTCGACCAGCTCGTCAGCAACGCTACGCAGCAGGGCAATGACCTGTGGCTGAATTTTTCAAATGGCGAGGCCGTCGTTCTGGCCGGAACGACCGTAGACGATCTTCAGGCCAGCCAGTTCGAACTCAGCCTCGACCGCTCATCCCTGACCCAGACCTTTGCCGATGAATTCGATGCGTTATCGTTGCGCAATGGCGATCAGGGAACCTGGGACGCCAAATATTGGTGGGCCCCGGAAAAGGGAAGTTCGCTGACGACGAATGGCGAGGCGCAATGGTATATCAACCCCTCCTATGCCGGCACGTCCGAGGTCAATCCCTTCAGCGTGGAAAACGGTGTCCTGACCATTACCGCCGCCGAAACCCCGCAATCCATCGCCGATGAGGTCGAGGGTTACGATTATACGTCCGGCATGCTGAACACCTATTCCTCCTTCAGCCAGACCTATGGCTATTTCGAAATCCGTGCCGATATGCCGACCGACCGGGGTGCCTGGCCGGCCTTCTGGCTTCTGCCGGAGGACGGATCATGGCCGCCGGAACTCGATGTCATCGAAATGCGCGGCCAGAATCCCAATACGCTCATCATGTCCACCCATTCCAACGCCACCGGTGAGCAGACATCGGTCATCAACAATGTCAGCGTACCGAGCACGGAAGGGTTTCACACCTACGGCGTGTTGTGGGACGCCGAACACATCACCTGGTATTTCGATGATGTCGCCGTTGCCCAGACGGATACGCCTGACGATATGCACGACCCCATGTATATGGTGGTCAATCTCGCCGTCGGCGGCATGGCGGGAACACCTTCGGCCGATGACTTCAGCGACGGCTCGCAGATGATGATCGACTATATCAGGGCCTATTCGCTTTCCGACTGGGCCGCTTGATAAAAACGCCGGCAGTCGCGTCCAGAACTGCCGGCGTTTCAGGCGTCAGCCCTTTGGGGGCCGTGCCCTGTTCGAGCTTCTCACTCGGCCGCAAGCTGCGTCCGTGCGGCATAAAGCGACATGAGGTGCCGCGCCGTTTCCAGGCTAGCCGGCTGCTCGGCGCGGTAACGACGGCCGATTTCCATCATCAGCACGGTGTCCGGCAGGAAAGTCAGTTCCGAGAAGATGCTTTCCCACTCGATATCACCCCAGCCGAGCGGCATGTGCAGGTCGCCGATACCCAGCGCGGTATTTTCCTGTGTGAAATAAGGCTCGTAAAAGCCCTGCGGCCGGCCGAAGGAATCGTGCACATGCAGGTGGCCGGCAACGGGCGCCATGGCGCGCAGCTGTTCGCGGAAGTCGAGGCCACGATAGGTGGATTCGAGATAGGCATGGCTGAAATCGATCAGCGCCACGACATTATCGTGACCGACAGCCTTCACGGTCTCGGCCACCTCGGCCGGCGTCTGACGATACTGGCCGGGTTCGGTGGAGAAGATGTTCTCAAGCGCGACACGCACGCCATAGGGCTTGCAGAATTCCGCAAGTTCGAACAGCGCTTCGCGCTCACGCGCATCGGCATCGGCCCGCTCGGCAATCTGGTCGGCACGCAGCGCGCCACTATGCTGGACGAGGATGCCCGCGCCGATACGGTCGCAGAGGACAGCGAGCGCCTTGGCGGCATCGATCTGGTAACGGCAGGTGACCGGGTCCATGAAATTGGACGAAACCAGGCCATGCACGGTGTAGCGGAAGTCGAACTCTTTCACGAGCGCCACGAAACGGTCGGCACGCTCTTCGATGATGCGGCCACCGGCGATCATGTCGAGGCTGGTCGCGGCGATTTCCACCGTGTCGCAGCCAATCTCGGCCAGTGCGCGCAGATCGCTTTCAAGGGTGGCCAGTTCGCCGTCGTCCGAGCCGGCGTTGAAACCGGTACCAATCAGATTGCTCATGTCTTCATCTCCACGGGATAAGGGTTAGGCGAGTTCAGGCAGCCGTGCGGTACGACGTGCCGTATCGAACAGGTCAGGGCGGTCGATATTGACGTAGTCTACTCCGGCCAATGCGATCTCATTATGAAGGTTGATGTCATCGCCGCCGTCATAAACCATGACGTCCAGACCGGCCTTGCGGCATGCCTCGACAAGACCGGGCCTGCGCATCTGCGCCGGCGTGATCTCTATGATGGAGGCATGGTGCACCGCCGCCGCCAGCGAGGGCGATTTGGCGATGTCGAGCGTCATCATCTTGCGAAATTCCGGTGCGGCCGCAGCCAGACCCCGGCGCATATCCTCGGAAAAGGAGAAGAAAAACGTATCGCGCACCATGCCGAGATCCCGCACCAGCGCAGCGACCTTGACGGGATCGCAATATTTCAGCTCGACATAAACGCCGCAGCGGCCGCGCAGATGACGCAGATAGGCATCGAGACGCGGCACGACCGCCCCCTTGAAGCTTTCGCCAAACCAGCCGCCGGCATCCAGCGCATCGATTTCGCTCGACAGGGCATGGCCGATCGGCCCCGTGCCATTTGTGGTCCGATCGAGCGTTTCGTCGTGAAAGACGTAGAGCACGCCATCCGCGCTCTCACGCACGTCAAGCTCGATGTAATCAGCACCCTGCTGCAAGGCGAGGTCGGCGGCGGCGAAGGTGTTTTCGGGTGCGAACCGGTTCGCGCCGCGGTGGGAGACGATTTTGGGCATGGAATGTCCTGTCAGTTTACGGGCTCCGGCGCGCGCGCCGGAATGGTCGAAGGATGCGAAAGGTCAGCGTGCAGTCCGGCAATGCGATTGCCAGCGGCGTCGAAAATCAGTGTCAGGCCGGATGCGCAGGCAAGGCCGACCCGTTCACCCGGTGCGTGTCTTATCGTCTCGCCATATTCCAGCGCGTGGATCATGCCCGCGGGCGTATCGACCGCATAGAAAACCTCGCGCCCCATCGGCTCGACGGTGGCGATCTCGCCCCCAAGCCGTGCTTCGGCGGGTTTGACGAGCGCAATATCCTCGGGACGCAATCCGAAGGTGATCTCGCCATCGTAACGGGCGTTGAGGCCGAGCCGAGCGTCGCCGATCCGCAATTCTTCGCGCTCGGCCCACCCCTTCAGAAGGTTCATCGGCGGCGTGCCGATGAAGCCGGCGACGAACAGATTGTCCGGCCGGCGATAAAGATCGTCAGGCGTGCCGATCTGGGCAATCACACCATTGTTCATGCAGATGATCCTGTCGGCCATGGTGATCGCTTCGATCTGGTCATGGGTGACGATCAGCGTCGTGATCTTCAGCCGCTTCTGCAGGCTTTTCAGCTCGGCCCGCATGGTGATGCGCAGCGTCGCATCAAGGTTGGAGAGCGGCTCGTCCAGCAAAAGGATGTTCGGCTCCTTGACCAGCGCCCGGGCCAGCGCCACGCGTTGCTGCTGGCCGCCGGAAAGCTGCGACGGCCGCCGGTCCAGCAGCGCGGTGATCTGCACGAGGCCTGCCACCTCTTCCACCCGCCGCGCCGCCTCATCGCGCGGAACATTCTTGAAGCGCAGCGGAAAGGCGATGTTCTCCCGCACCGTCAGATTGGGATAAAGCGCATAGGACTGGAAAACGATGCCGACATTGCGGTCGCGCGCGTCGATGCGGTTGACGTTGTGACCATCAAAGGCGATCTCGCCGCCGGTCGGGGCATAAAGCCCGGCCAGCAGGAAAAGCGTGGTCGATTTTCCGCATCCGGACGGGCCAAGAACCGCGACGAATTCGCCATCTTCGATGGCAAGCGTCATCGGTTGCAGGACCCGGGTGTCGCCCCAGCTTTTGGTGACTTTGTTAAGGGTGATCCTGGCCATGGCAATTATCCTTTGATCCCGCCGAAACTCATCTGGGTGATGTATTTTTGCGTGAAGATGTAGATGATCAGCACAGGCAGCAGATAAACGATGCCGACAGCGGCGATCATGCCGTAATTCACGCCCACGCTGTCCTGTGCCACGAAGAAGAGATAGAGGCTCATCGTCATCTGGCTTTTTTCGATGAGCAGGGTCTGGACGAAGACATATTCTTCCCAGCCGCGCAGAAAGGTGAAGGTGGCAACCGCAATCAGCCCGCTTCTGACCTGCGGCAGAACCACCATGCGGAAGGCCTGGAAGCGGGTTGCCCCATCGGTGACGGCGCTCATCTCGATGTCCCAGGGAACATTGTCGAAGAAGCCCTTGAGAACAAAGATCGCAAAGGGCAATTCCAATGCGCTCATGACCAGCACGACGCCGAAGAGGTTGTTGAGCAGGCCCATGTAATGCAGCTGCACGAAGATCGCGACGGTGAGCGCCAGCGCCGGAAAGGCATGCAGCAACAGCAGCCCGCGCAGGATGTTTTCACGCCCGACAAAGGCAAAACGCGACAGCGCATAGGCCGCAGGCGTGGCGACCAGCGCCACGATCAGCGTCTGGGAAGCGGCAAACAGCAGCGAGCTTTGCATGGCGGTCCAGACGGACGGCATCAGCGCCATGCGGGTGGTGCCGGTCTTTTCAATATCGCGGCTCCACAGGAAGCTATAGTTCTCAATGGTCAAATGCGGCAGCACCAGCACGAAAACCAGCGCCGCGACAACAGCGGCAAGCGCCAGCCAGAGCAGCACGGGGTTGCGCAGGCGCGCTGAGAACAGCGCGATGGCAATCGCCCCGCAATAGGCAAGGGCGGCGATTGCGCCGCTGCGCCAGAGAACCAGTCGGCTGAGATTGTCGTCGGATGTCGTCAGCGATTTCACCAGCAGCCAGAGATAGGGCAGGAGAACCGGAACGGAAACGACCGTCAGGAACACCAGAATGACGGGAAGAAAGCCGGCGCGATGGGCGCGGCTGCGGCTTTCAAGACGCGCCCAGTCCGGTTTCGTATCCGAGGCACGCCGGGTGTAAGTTTGCACAAGCGTCATCACAGCACCTCGATCTTGGCGGGAGCAAATGTGGAGCGCATGTTGCTGAGGCGCCATTGAACGAGGGTGACGGCAACGCCGATGGCCATGAGGCCGAGCGCAAGCGCTGCGCCATAGGCGTAAGCGCCGTTTTCGAAGGCACGCCGGTAGATATAGAGCGCATAGGTGGTTGAATCATAAACCGGGCCGCCGCCGGTGATCAGCAGAATATATTCATAGGTCGTCATCAGCGACAGCGCCTGGTAGAGCGTGATGAAGCGGATCGGGGCGGAAAGCGCCGGGGCGACGACGTGGCGCAGCACGCCCCATTCGCTGGCGCCGTCAACGCGCGCGGCATTGGCGAGATGCGAGGGTATCGAGCGGATCGATGATGTCAGGATGACCATGGCAAAGGATGCGCCGACGACACCATTCGCCACCACCACCAGAAACAGCGGAAAATCATTGCGCAGGTTCAATGCCGGTGCGCCAAGCGCACCGAGGAACTGGTTGAGCAGACCCGAGGAGGTGGGATCGGCGATCCAGATCCAGAGCACGCCGTAAAGCACCGCCGGGCTCATGCGCGGCAAAAGCCACAGGCCACGAAAGAAATTGCCGATCCGGTCCGGGATCGCCGTCGTCGTGACGGCCAGCAACGCACCGAGGCCGATATTGAAGAAAAACAGCGTCGCGCCAACATAGATGAAGGTCGTCAGGAGCACGACTGGCAGGCGCACGTCACGCTGCACCATGCGCTGGAAATTCTCGACCGTGAATTTGCCGACCTTCAGATTTGCGCCCATATCGGTAAAGGCAATCACCAGATTGACGACGATGGGCGCGAGAAAAAACACGCCGAGCAAAGCGAGAGCCGGCGCGAGGTAAAAGATCGGCCGGGCCGGGCGGCGCGCCCTGAGCTGGAATTGAGACATCACGACATATCCGTGGGAACGCAGGAAAGCCGCCCGGCGGAACCGGGCGGCATGGTTTCAGGCAAACTCAGTTGCTTGCGGCGTCGCGGATTTCGATTTCCGCACCGAATTGCAGCTCGAGTTCATCGGCAATGAAATCAACCGCCTGTTCGGCCGTCATCTTGCCGGTCTCGACCGCCTGCAAGCCACTGAACAGCACCTTGTTGTAGCTGCCGAACTTGGTGTGGTTCGGCACGAACTGCGCGTCCTTCATCATCGGCGAAGCGGCGGAAAGAACCCAGTTGTCCCGGTATTTCGGCATGGCGGTCTGCGCGTTGCTGATGGCCGTGTGATAGGAGGTAACGGCATGCTCATTGTTGAAATAGGGCAATGTCGCCAGCGCCACGAGATCGGCGGCGAGGTCGGCATGGGCGCTCTTCGGGTTGAGCGTGTAAAGCAGCGGGTGCGACAGGTTGGCCGGTTTGCCGCCCTTTTCAGCTGCCGGCGCGGAAATCCAGCCGATCTTGTTGAAATATCCCGCACCATCGGTTGGCCAGGTAGCACCGTTCTTGTCGCCCACCTGCCAGGCAACGGCCCACACACCCTGATGGAAGATGAAGGCCTTTTCCTGCTTGAAGGCAGTCTGGATCGCCTCCCAGCTCATGGCGGTATTGTCGACCGGAGTAACGCCCTGCTTGGCGTTGCGCTCATACCAGCCGAGGGCCTTGACCATCTCCGCCTTGGGGAAAACCAGTTTGCCGGTCTTTTCGTCCATGAACTTCACGCCATAGGACTGGAACACCATCAGATAATCGATGCCGACATTCGGACGATGCAGCATGCCATATTGCGCCGCCTTGCCGTCGACCACTTCCTTCGACAGCGCGGTCAGATCGTCGAGCGTGAATTCTCCGGCATCGACCCTGGCCGGCAGGCTCTCGATGAAAGCCTCGTCCTTGCCGATCTTGCGCAGCATGTCCTTGTTGTAAAAGAACATGCGGATTTCGGCGTCCTGCGGGATGCCATAAATCTTGCCGTCGGTGGCCTTGGCCGATTCCCACAGGACCGGCAGGATATCGCCATAGACCCAGGGAGCGGCGGCGATCCTGTCTTCCATCGCCATCGCATAACCGTCCTGCGCGAACTGGCCGATCCATTCATGCGGCAGAATATAGATATCCGGCCCCTGCCCTACCGAAAACGCCTTCAGCGTATCGAGCGCAAAGCCATCCCAGCCCTGCACGCTGCTGTTGTTCGTATCGATGACGATACGCTTGTCGACGCCGGCGGCCTTGAACTGCGCGTTCATGATGCCGGCGGCCGCCTCGATATTGGTGATGCGGGCAGGTGCATTCTTGTCGGCCAGCGTCCAGAGCTTGATGTTGATGTCTTCGGCAAAGGCAACGGCCGGCAAAAGCGCACCGAGCGCCACCGTGGCCGCCAAGGAGAGAGACTTGAACATGTGATCCATTCCCGTTGAAACTGATTATTTAATTAAGTTGCTTAATTTACAGCTTTATGACATTTCCGATGTCAAAGCGGGGAGAGCTGAACTTTGGCTGAGAAAAGAAACGGCGGGCTTTCGGGTATCGGCGCGACACAGGGTGCGCTCCTTGGCTATATCCGGCGCAAGGGCTCGGCCTCGCGGGTCGAACTTGCCGAACATTGCAGCGTAACGCCGGCCGCCGTCAGCATGATGACGCGCAACCTGCTTGAACGCGGCATTATCGAGGAAGGCGCACGCCGGCAGGAAGGCCGTGGCGCACCGCATATCGATCTCACCCTCAGGAAAAATGTCGGCTACGCGCTCGGCGCCCATGCCAATCGCTATTCGGTGATGCTGACCCTGCTGAACTTCGGCGGGGAAATCGTCGGCGAGTTGCAGATGCGCGGTTCCTACGACGCCTTTTCCGACGTCCAGCGCGCGCTTCAGGACGGTTCCGAGGCGCTGCTTTCGAAAAATGCCATCGACCGGGGTGACCTGATCGGCGCCGCGATTGCCATGCCCACCCGCTTTCGCAAGCAGGCAATGTCGCTCGACCTTGCCGAAGAGGTGATTTCCTGGGCGGGTTCCGATCTTTCAACCATGCTGCGCGACGCGCTTCGCTGCCCGGTGATCATCGAAAACGACGCCAATGCGGCCGCGATGGGCGAACTCACACTCGGCAACAAGGCGGGACACGCGAACTTCGCCTATCTCTACCTGTCCGAAGGCATCGGTGGCGGCATCATCATCAGGAACGAACTCTACCGCGGTTATCTCGGCAATGCCGGCGAGATCGGCGCCCTGCGCGGCCGTGGAGGCTCCCGCCCCTCCTTCGAAGATCTGGCGGCCTGGTGCCTTGAACATGTGGGCGAAAAACCCTCCGGGCGGGCACCCGATGTCTGGACGGAGTATCTGTCACGCAATGCCGAAGTGCTCGATGCATGGCTGGACCGGGCCGGGCCGCAGGTTGCTCGCCTTGGTTTCGCCGTCAGCGCCGTGCTCGCGCCCACCGCCATTTATGTCGGCGGCACCCTGCCGAAAATCGTTCGCGAGAAGCTGGTGCAATGGCTGGATTACGAATGGTCGGACCCGTTCAACGGCTCACAGGTCATTCAGCCGCAGGTCCTGCTGCCGGAAGTCGTTGCCACGGACCCCGTGGCCTTCGGTGCGGCGGCGATGATCCTGCACGGCATCAGCGAGCTGGGCTGACGGTGTAAGCATTTGGCCGGCAAGGCCTCAGCCGAGATTGTTCACCATGAAATAGATCAGCCAGCAATGTGCGATCGCCAGCACCGCCCAGGCCCATTTCGCGACCCTGATATCGGCGTCAACGACCCTGCTGATCTCGGTCCTGCCCGGTGGCTCTTCCCTGCCCCCGCCATCCCGTACCAGGGATGGCGACGACACCGTGGAATCCGGCTCGCTGACGACATAAATCCTGTCGCTGCGGATCGATGCACGCGGTCCGGCATCGACGCTTTCCGCAGGGGAAAGCGCATCGTCGCCGGAGACGCCATTCACCGCCAGAAGCTGTGATGACGCCCGCCTGTTACGCATGTTACCTCGATTGGGCATCATAATTTTCCACATAATAAAAATAAAAATATTCACCAGTGACACCGGACAAAGCCGTGGCTTGCCCGGGCATGCCGCCGATACGTGCCCGGTCACGCCGCACCGATCGACCAGGTATTCCCCCGTGCCCCTGCGTCCCCCGTGAACGCAAAAGCACCCTATGCAATCACCGAGCCGGACCCGCCGGCAAATCACGCCTGACAGCGTAAGGCTTGGCCTCCCGCTGAATCAGGAAAACCGATTTCTCGACGGGAAGCGGCTCCATGGTCCGGTAGCGCTGAAACCGTCTGGAATATTCGAACCGGATCAGCCTGCCTTCGAATTTACCCGCCAGAACGCGATAGCCGTTGACGAATTCGTTCAGGATTTCCAGTTCCTCTCCCCACAGCCAGCCACCGTAAGAGGTGCCCTCGTTCGAGCGCAGGACGATTTCGAAAAAATGCCCGCCCGCCACCACCGGCATGCGGAAGAGAATATCCAGATTGTCCTCGTCCTGGTCATCACATTTTTCCGCCGACAACCTGGCATGGGCAACCTTCGCCTGAACCAGCGCCGAGATCGGATAGAACGGACGCCCCTTGAACCACATGAATTCGCTGACCGCATATCCGACATCGTCGGCACGCTGGTAAGGTTCGATACGTGGCTCGAACGCCATGTAGCTTCCGTTGAACGCTATCACTTTCGAAAATTCCCGATGCCTGCGCGCTGCATGTCCGCTGTTTTCCACCCGCCCTTCATGCTTCTGTCTGCGACAATAGGCATGCCGCGTCACACCAGCGTCAAATGGAAGGCTATGATGACTTTCAATTTCCCGGACACGTGCTAGATGATGATTCATGAGGGGACGAAAGTGGCTGGGAACGCTGAACTGATACCGATCCGGCTTTTTGGCACCCCGCGTTGTGACGCGGTGCGGGAAGCGTTTTTCCCGTCAAAGGGCTTTGCCCTGATAGCCGCCCTCATTCTCGCCCCCAACCAGTCGCTTTCCCGCCAGAACGCCGCTTCGCTCCTGTGGGAAAATGTCGAGCAGAAACGGGCGCTCGGCAATTTGCGCCAGCTGATCCTGCGTCTCCAGAAATTGCCCAATGAAGACGAAGCCATTCTTCTGACCGAAGGAAACGACCTGAAGGCCGGAAAGCTGGCGCAGCGGACCGACCTTGCGATCTTCCTTGCCGGCGCAAGAGCCGAAGACCCGATGCGGCGGCTGCAGGCGCTGCTCGAATTCGGCGGCGACCTGCTGGACGGGCTGGATGCCGGGCAGGATCACCTCTACCTCTGGCTGCTGTCTGAACGGCGGCGCCTCAAGGACCTGTTCTTCTCAAGCTACACGCAGCTTCTGGAGGAACTCACACGTTTCGGCCGCGCCAGCTCCAACGATATTGCAAGACTTGCCGAATGCGCGCGCAAGATCGAGCCGGAGCGCGAGGAAACCTACCGCGCCGCCATGGCCGCCTATGCACGTGTCGGCAATATCAGCGCCAGCGAGGGCATGTTCCAGCTTTTGCTGGAGCAGCTCCGCCAGGAAGCAGGCTCACCGGAGCCGGAGACCGTGGCGCTGAGGCGGCGGATACAGAGCCTCGCCTCGATGATAACCACCCCCGCCGAGCCGGACGAAGGCAGCCGGCGAAAAACCACGGCAAAACCGCGTGTCGCCTTCGGTCTTCCGGCGCGGGTGGACGGGCTGCCGGCATCACCCGTCATGCACGCCTTTGTCGAGGATGTCGCCAACAGCCTGGTGCGTTACCGCACCTTCACCGTTCTTTCGCCGCACAGCACCTTCGCGCTTTCCAGCAGCCGGACAGACGATGGTTACGCCATGCTGCGGGCCGATTACCGGATCATGTCGTCGGTCTTCGACGACGCCCGCATGTCGGTGGCGCTGATAGAGGAAGAGACCGGCGAGATCGTCTGGTCGCTGGAAGTGATCCTCACCGAGCGGCACATCCACGCCGCCTTCCGCCTGCTCTCCAAGCAGGTGGCGGCGGCGCTTGCCCGCGAGATCGAGCGGCTTCAGGTGGAACCAGACCGCAACCACAGCGGCGAGGCCTACCGGCAATTGCTGGAAGGCCAGCAGCTTTTGCGCGGCAAATGCGACCTGCCGCTCCTGCGCAGGGCCCGTTCGATGTTCCGCAAGGCCGTCGACCTCGATCACAGCATGGCCGTCGCCCGTGCCCGGGTGGCCCAGAGCCTGCAGCTGGAATGGCTGATGCTGGGCGGCAACGATCCGCACCTGCTGCACCGCGCCAAGGCGGAAGCGGACGCCTCCGTGGAGATCGACCCCGCCCTCGGCGTCGGCCACTGGATGTGCGCGGTGGTGGCGCTTTACCAGCGGGATTTCGACATATCCGCCGAAAAATTCTTCGAGGCGGAGGCGCTCGCCCCCAACTCGGCCGACCTCCTGCTCCAGCATGCCGATGCGCTTGCCCATTTCGGCGATGCCGAAACCGCCTGGGGAAAGTTCCAGCAGGCGATCGATCTCAATCCGCTCGCACCCGATATCTACTGGTGGGCGGGCGCCAGCATCGCCTTCAAGCGTGAGGATTACGGCGCGGCGGTGGAATTGTGCGGGCGAATGGAAAATGACGAGCCGGCCCTGCGGGTGCTGACCGCAAGCCACGCGCTGCATGGTGATTTGACCGCCGCCCGGGAAGCCGGCGGCAGGCTTCAGGAAAACTATCCGGGTATGACGGCGAGGGAGATCAGCAGCCTGTCTCCAGACCGTGACCCGATAGCGAATGAAAAATTCTATCACGCACTTCGATTAGCTGGAATCAAATAGGAGATAATATGTCCTCACATTTCTTCATTGTCGGAAAAAAGGGCTTCGGCGTTCTTTTCATTCGCACCGCGCCGCTCCGGGTCGCATCCGTATCGCATGAAACGATCGCGGCCTATGAAGCCAGCCACCCGGGCGTGGATGGCTATGCACGCGTCGCGGCTGCGGCAAAGGCCATGCTCGTTCGCCAGGATGGCAAGCCCGAGGCCGAGCTGGACCAGGTCCAGATCCAGGGCATCGAAGCCCTCGTCTCCGGCGGCGCGGTAGTTTCCGAAGCCGATTTCGCCTTCATCGGCGAAGTGAGTGACGCCGGCTGGGACTTCAACCGCATGGTGCAGGCACCGATCGGCGCGGCGCTGAAGGCGGTTGGACCGGCAGGCTCCGTCACCGGCGAACTGTTCGACGCCATCCTTGCCGACGACACCAACACTGCACCCTGATCGCGGTTACGCAGCCTTGACCGCTGGCGGTGCTCCCATATCAGCGACAGCGGCCCCAGGACATGCAGACGCTTCGTTCTTCGATCCCGAACTGCTGCGGCGGTTCGGGATTACCCGTGTCGGCGATGTGACCGGTCTCGACATTATCGGCATACCCGTCTGGTTTGCGGTGCGCCCCAATTCACGCGGGCTTTCGGTTTCGCAGGGCAAGGGACTTGTTGCGGAACAGGCCCGGCTCTCGGCGATCATGGAAGCGATCGAAGGCGCGGTCGCCGAAGATACCCGCAAACATCTCTCCACCTTTGGCTCCCTTCAGGACCTGCGGGAAAAAGGCATTCCCCTCGTCCCGTTCGAGACCATCGGCCGTGTCGATCCCGACCGGCTCGATGTGCGGCGCGAGCGTGCCTGGGTGAAAGGAATATCCGTTCGCCAGCAGCGCGACGTATTCGCGCCCTACGAACTTGTCGGCATGGATTTCCGCACGGATTTCCCCTGGGACCGGCACGCCTTCCTGATGAGCTCGCAAGGTCTCGCGGCGGGGTTTGACCATGACCATGCGGTTTTCCACGCCCTGCTCGAACTCATCGAAAACGACGCCTGTTTTCTCGTCGACACCTTCGAAACCCGAACAATCGTGCCGGAGCCGGTCGCGTTTCCGGCCGGTGTCGATGCGTCCTTTGACAGCCTTGTCCAACGGCTTTCGGACATTGATCTGACGCCGTCCTTCTTCGACATGACGAATGCGCTTGGCGTGCCGGTGGTGATCGCAAGCCTTCCCCGCTCCGTCAACGCGCAGGACGGGCCCGCAACCCGCAGCGCGGCGGGTGCTGCCTGCCGGCCCGGAACCTATGACGCCGCCGTTGCGGCGCTGCTCGAAGCGATCCAGTCGCGGCTAACGGATATTAGCGGCGCCAGGGACGATCTCTCTCCGCTGCGTTACCAGCGGGAGATGTTGACCGCGCCCGCGTCCGGCCGGCAACCGGTGGAACGGACCCCGGTGCGGCTTGATCTTGCACAGGGCGATCAAACTCTGCCGTCCTGGCGCCTGCTTGCACAATGCCTTTTCGACGCGGGGATCGACGATATTCATGTCTTTACGCTGGAAACGGGTGTTGCGGGCCTCCATGTCGTGCGGGTTCTGGCGAGCGGCCTCACCCCGACCAGCGGTGGCCTGCAGAATATCTCGCCACGAACGCTCGATCATTTCCTCAGTGCCGGAGGCCTTCGATGACGACCGTGGTTTTTGCAGGTCCTTCCATTCACGGCATCGCAGGCGAAGAAATCCCGCAGGTCGATCTGCGCGGGCCGGCTGCCTGCGGCGATATTTTCGATGCGGTGCAGCAGGGTGCCCGAACGATCGGCCTGATTGACGGCCTTTATGGCGATTGCGCCGCCGTCTGGCACAAGGAAATCCTGCATGCCCTGTCATCCGGCGTCGCCATTCTCGGCGCCGCCAGCATGGGCGCCCTGAGGGCCGCGGAATGCGCCGCCTTCGGCATGATCGGTATCGGCGACATCTTCGAGTCCTATCGCGACGGGCAGCGTTTTTCCGATGCGGATGTGGCGGTGAGCCATGCGCCGGCTGAACTCGGTTATCGCCCGCTGACGATCGCACTGGTCGATGCCGAAGCCACGCTGCAGGCATGCCACGATAAAGTCACACCGGAAGAACACGGCACCCTGCTGCGCGCCGCCCGACAGCTGCATTTCACCCGCAGAACATGGCGCACCATCGCCGCTGAAGCACGGCTTGGCTTGGAATTCGCGAATATGCTGGCGAAAGAGGCGGTTTCCTTAAAAAGAAACGACGCGGCCAGACTGCTGGCGATGCTCGATACGGGAGACCTGCCGAGCCCGCCACCGACATCGTGGAAATTCCAGAACACCGTGTTTTTTCAGCAATTGGCAGCGCGGCGCATGGCGGGAGAAAATACGCCGTGACGGCTGCCCGGTTCCCGTCCCTCGTTCCCGATTGTGGCGGACTGATCCACACAATCGCATTCGCGCTCCCGACAGCTTTTTTTACAGATGGCAACGACAGAGAAGACGTTTCACCGCTCATTCCCCTCGGAAACCTGCTTTCGGCCCTGCCCCGCGAGATAATAGCCGTCATCGTCATCGACCGGGCCTGCATTCCATCCGCGCGGCACTGGCTTGGCGGGCTTGCGATCACCTGCGCCACTGAGCTGCTTGCCCTCGATGCAAACGGCAACATCGCGCATCCCTGGATACAGGATGTGTTCCATGTCCGGGCCGGGAGCGATGGCGCAACGACTGAACTGGTTTCAGCGAGGGGAAACCCCTGTGCCGACGCACTCGCCAATCGTTTCGGGCTCGCGACCGCCGCTTCGGACATCCTTCTGGATGGTGGCAACCAGCTGGTCGGTCCGGATTTTCGACTGGTGGGTCACTCAAGCCTGCAGGGCGGCGGGACCGGTGGTCGCCCCGCCGGGCATTTGCAACAGCAACAAAGGATACAGGCTCTCGATGGCAGGACGCTATACAGTTTCGGATATCGGCCGGAAGATCTGGGTGCCTCTGCCGCCCCGGCCGGCCTTTCCCCTGTAAAAACGCCCCCTTCGACCATGCCCGACGGGAAAATGCACCAATGCGGTTTCCATGTTGACCAGTTCGTTTCCGTCACCGGTCTCAGGCGGGACGGCCGCCCGCTGCTTCTGGTCGCCGAGCCCATGGCGCATGGGGGATGCAGCGCCCGTGCAGTCAGCGCTCTCAAACAAAAACTCGATGCTTCCGTGCTTTCGCTCATCCGGCAAGGGTTTGCGATAACGCGAAATCCCATTCCCGTTTCACCGGCCATCGACAGCAACAAATGCATTCCGCGACTTTACAACAATGTCATTCTTGAAAATGTCGCACGACCGGGTCAAATACAGCCATTCGTCTGGCTGCCCCATTTCGGCGACAGGGAGACGCTTGAATGGTTCGATGAAGAGAACCGGAAAATCTGGAAAGGGCTCGGTTTTGATTCCATTGGCGTGGCGGGATGGAGCCATCTTGCAAGCCGCAACGGGGCGTTGCGTTGCGCTACAAAGGTTATGCGCCGGGCTCCGGCGAGTGTCCCGCCACTGTAAAAACCGCGTTATCTTGTCAACAAAGGTTCATATTACCCGTGGAAATTGTGTTGAATGTCTACCTTCAACAATATTAATTGATAATTATCCGATTTAAGACCCTCACCCATGGAGGAATTTATTATGCAGCCCAAACTTCCCAGCCCGATCGACGTGCATGTGGGAACCCAGATCAGAATGCGACGCAAGTCGCTCGGCATGAGCCAGAGCGCTCTGGCCGGCCGGCTCGGCATTACCTTTCAGCAGGTCCAGAAGTACGAAAAAGGCGCCAATCGCGTTGGTGCATCGCGTCTGCAGGCCATTGCATCGGTTCTCGGTGTCGACGTCAGCTCGCTTTTCGCCAATGCCACACCCGATGTCGGAAACGACAATCCGGCCATCGGCTCGATAAACGCCATGCAGTCCTTTGTCGCTTCGAATGAAGGATTTTCGCTCAATCAGGCCTTTTCGCGAATCAAGAGCGCAAGCGTTCGCCGCAGCATCGTCGCCCTCGTGACGTCGCTCGCCGCAACCGAAACGGCGGAAAACACATCCGCGCCGGAAAAGAAAAACGACGAGTAACGCAGGTGTGACGCTCGCGTGACGCTCGATATGGTCGAAAATGAATAACGCGGCATCAGCGCGTTTTCATACTGTCGATTGTCGAGAGGGAAGCATGGCGGCGTCTACCACAGTAATACTTGAACAGGACAATGCAGACGAGATTCTGGCGCTTGGAAGGATGGTTTCCTATCTTTGCCAGCGCTCGAAATCCATGGAACTGGGCATGTCGACCTATTTCCTGGAAATGGCGCTGTTGTCGCTGGCCCAGGATATCAATCAGCACGGCCTGCCGCCCGCAGCCGTTGAGCTGAATGCCGGTGCTTTCGCGCAGGCCGATCTGCATTGAGCAATTTCATGTCCACAGCCGCATCGATGCGCGAGACAGGGTGTACCCCGCACCGTCCTCCAGCCGGGGCCATCCAAGGTTAATCGGCGCATCCTGCGTCTGCGGATATTCGCATAGCCCCTCCCAAGGGATTTCATCGCAAATGATGATCGAGGCCCGGTCTTTCGCCGGGCCTCGTCCATTATCAGGATACCGTTCGCCGAAGTTCCACAGCGGCCGCAACCATGTTGACGAGCGCCGGCCTGACCTCCTCCCATTTACGGGTTTTCAGGCCGCAATCGGGATTGATCCAGAGTTGCCGGTCGTCAAGCCGTTGCCGCGCCAGCGCCAGAAGATCGACCATCTCGCCCACGGCCGGCACGCGTGGCGAATGGATGTCGTAAACGCCGGGACCGATCTGGTTCGGATATTTGTAGGTCCGGAAGGCATCCAGCAGTTCCATCTTCGAGCGTGACGTCTCGATGGAGATCACGTCGGCGTCCATCGCCGCGATCGCGTCGATGATCTGGTTGAATTCGGAATAGCACATATGGGTGTGCACCTGCGTCCGGTCGTCCACGCCGCTCGAGCAAATGCGGAAGCACTCCACGGCCCAGCCGAGATAATCCTGCCAGTCCCGGTGGCGCAGCGGTAAACCTTCACGAAGAGCTGCCTCGTCGATCTGGATCATCTGCGCACCGGCAGCCTCGAGATCATTGACCTCATCGCGAATGGCGAGCGCGATCTGCCGGCACGTCAGGCTTCTTGCGATATCATCGCGGACGAAAGACCAGTTCAGGATCGTCACCGGGCCGGTCAACATGCCCTTGACGGGCTTATCAGTGAGTGACTGCGAATATTCCCACCAGCGAACCGTCATGGGTTTCGGCCGCGCCACATCACCGAAGATGATCGGCGGGCGGACGTAACGCGAGCCGTAACTCTGCACCCATGCATGCCGGGTGAAGGCGAAGCCTGAAAGCTGTTCGCCGAAATATTGCACCATGTCGTTGCGCTCGAACTCACCGTGGACGAGAACATCAAGGCCGATTTCCTCCTGCCAGCGAATGGTCGCTTCGGTTTCCTTCTGCAGGAAACCTTCGTATTGCGCATCGGTCAGGGCGCCCTTCGAATGCGCCGATCGGGCCTTGCGCACCTCTGGCGTCTGCGGGAAGGAACCGATGGTCGTCGTCGGGAAAAGCGGCAGTGCAATGGCCTGCGACTGCACCTTCTGACGCTCGACAAATGGGCTCACCCGTTTCCTGTCGGCCTCGCCAATCGTTGCGATACGCTTTTGCACGGTGGCATCCGTCACCTTTGGTGAGGATGCGCGTGCGGCAACCGCTTTCGAGGCAGCCTCCAGTTCCGCCGCAACAGTGGCCTTGCCCTCACCTAGAGCCTTGCCAAGCGTGGCAAGCTCATCGAGCTTCTGGGTGGCGAAGGAAAGCCAGCTTTTCAGATCGGCGTCGAGGCCGGTTTCCAGTTCGAGATCGACCGGAACATGCAGCAGCGAGCAGGAAGGCGCGATTTGAAACGCTTCCAGACCCCGCGCGGCAATGGCCACCTCCAGCCGCGTGACGATTGCGGCAAGATCGGCACGCCAGATGTTGCGACCATCAATAACGCCGAGGGAGAGGACCCGGCCGGCGGGCAACGCCTTCAACACCGCCTCGAATGCGCCGGGTGCTCGCACCATATCCACATGAAGGCCCGCAACCGGCAGCGCCGTGACAGCTTCGAGATTGTCCTCGAGTCCACCGAAATAGGTGGCGAGCAGGATTTTCAGATCCGGCGCGGCTTTCGACAGGGCTTGATAGGCGACGGCAAGCGCATGGCGCTCACCTTCGGAAAGATCCAGCACCGCAACCGGTTCGTCAATCTGCACCCAGTCGGCACCGGCGGCCTGCAGGCGGCGCAGCAATTCCGCATAAACCGGCAGCAGCTTCGCCAGCAGATCGAGCGGCTTGAACGCGGCCTCCCGCGCCTTGGCGAGCTTCAGGAAGGTGACCGGTCCGAGGATAACGGGCCGAGTGTGAATGCCAAGCGCCTTCGCCTCAAGGAAATGCTCGACGGGCTTTTGCGAGGTGAGCACGAAATGCTGATCCCCGGAAACCTCCGGCACCATGTAGTGATAATTCGTATCGAACCACTTGGTCATTTCCAGCGCCGGAACACCCTGACCGTGACGGGCATTTTGCCCGTGAGCGTGGCCGCAATCCGCATGGGCCTCGCTCTGGCTGCCGCGCGCCATGGCGAAATAGGTCGACAGGGAGACATCTCCACCCGTCCATTCGTAAACCGAGGGAATGGCACCCACCATCACGGCCGTATCAAGAACATGGTCGTAGAGGGAGAAATCATTGGAAGGGATATGGGTAATCCCCTTTTGCTGCTGAAGCGCCCAGTTTTCGGCGCGCAGCCGGGCAGCTGTTTCGAGCAGTTCCGTCTCGGAAATCTTGCCGGACCAGAAGCCTTCAAGCGCGAACTTCAGTTCACGATGGCGTCCGATCCTCGGAAAACCGAGCGATGCGACTGGAATGGTCTTGTCTGGCATTGTCATACCCCATTTGGTTGTGGGGGCATGGGTAAAGCGGACGCGTGCAGGCCCGGCCTGTGCCGGACCATTGCAGCAACCACCGGGACACCCCGCCCGTGGACGTTATTTTGTCCTGGCAGGTCTCCTGGCTTACGGGTCGTCGCCTTTGCCCGTCTTCCCGGGGTTTATCCCAGTGACGTGTTGGACAAAGGCTCGCCGCTTACAGTTGCGGGGGCAGCTCCGGTCTTGCCAATCGTCGGCGCACCGGATTCCCTCTTAGCTCCGGGATCGAACAAACAAGCCCGGAGAACCATGACACCCGCATTTCTCACCACGGGCGTCACGATGTCAATAGACATAAAGAAATCTTTATATCTTTATTTCACTGAATTCAGGATACGACCGCACCGGGCCCCGGCACAGCACCCGCCGGCACCTTGCCCAGAATGATCATGCCAAGCACCTCGTCCTTGGTGACATCCTGCGTGCGGGCATGGCCCACCACCTTGCCGTTCTTCATCACGAAGACCCTGTCGGCCAGATCGAAAACGTCGTGAATATCGTGGCTGATGAGGAAGATGCCGATGCCCTGCCGTTTCAGCTCCTTGACCAGATCGCCCACCTGCGCCGTTTCCTGTGGCCCTAGCGCGGCCGTCGGCTCGTCCATGATGAGGATGCGGGCATCGAACAGAATGGCGCGGGCAATGGCGACGGATTGCCGCTGGCCGCCGGACAGTGCCTTCACCGGTTCCTTGAACCGCCGGAAATTGGGGTTGAGACGCCCCATCACCTCGCGGGCGGAAGCCTCCATGGCGACATCGTCAAGCGTGCCCCATTTCGTCTTCAGCTCGCGGCCGAGATAAAGATTGGCGGCCGCATCGACATTATCGGCCACGGCAAGCGTCTGGTAGATGGTCTCGATACCGTATTTCTTGGCGTCGCGGGGATTGCGGATATCGGCATCCTCGCCATTGATGAGAATATCACCGCCATCGCGCCGATAGGCGCCGGAAAGAATCTTGATAAGGGTCGATTTGCCCGCGCCGTTGTGGCCGAGAAGGGCGACCACCTCACCGGGGAAAAGATCGACAGAGGCGTTTTCCACCGCATGGATGCCGCCGAAGGAAATGGAAATATTGCGCATTTCCACGAGGGGCGTGACTTGGTCGGTCATAGGAGTTCTCCTCGGTTCTTACTTGGCGCGGGCGCGGTAGATGGTGTCGAGCCAGACGGCGACGACCAGGACCACACCGACGACGATGCGCTGGAAGGGCGTATCGATGCCCACCAGCACCATGCCGGATTGCAGCGATTGCATGACGAGCGCGCCAAGCATCGCACCCGCTATGGTGCCGACACCGCCGGCGAGCGAGGTACCGCCGATGACGGCCGCCGCGATGGTGTAAAGCTCATCCAGTTCGCCCTGGGCATTGGTGGCCGCGTTGAGGCGGGCGGTGGAGATGGCTGCGGCGATGGCGCACAGAACGCCCATCAGCGTGAAGATCTTTACCGTCACCCAGCGGGTCTTGATGCCGGCGAGTTCGGCTGCTTCCGGATTGCCGCCGATGGCGAAGACATAACGCCCGAAACGCAGCCGTGTGGCGATGAAGGTCATGACCGCACCGACGGCAAGCGCCATCAGCACCGGAATGGCGATACCGTGCGAAATGAACAGACCGCCTTCAGGCCAGGCGATACCATTGGCATCGGCATAGTTGCGGGCGATGTTGACCGGCCATGGGTAGCTGTTGACCACGGTTACGAAGCCGATAACGACGAGGCAGCCGAGCGCCACCAGAAAATATTCCGCCCAGACCGGCCGCAGCGGAAAACCGAAACGGCGGCGCTGGTGGCGGGAATTCAGGATGGCCGCCACAATGGCGACACAGGCGACGACGGCTGCGATCCAGCTCCATGTCGCGCCGATCGAACCGCTAGTGCCGCCGCCCATCAGGCGGAAGGTGGAATCCATCGGCGCCACGGTGCGGCCGCTGGTGATGAACCACGTGCCGCCGCGCCAGACCAGCAGGCCACCAAGCGTGACGATGAAGGACGGCACGTTGAGGAAGGCGACGATGGAGCCCTGCAACATGCCGATCGCGCCGCCAACGAGAATGCCGGTGAGAAGCGTGACGATCCATGTGGCCCAATGTTCGAAACCGAGTATCTGCGGCAGGATTTCCGCCTGCATGACACCCATGATCATGCCGGAAAAACCGAGGATCGACCCGACCGACAGATCGATATTGCGGGTAACGATAACAAGCACCATGCCGGTTGCCATGACTGCGACGGAGGCGGTCTGCACCGAGAGGTTCCAGAGGTTTCGCGGCGTCAGGAACAGGCCGCCGGACAGGATATGAAATCCGATCCAGATCAGAAGAAGCGCGCCGACCATGCCGAGCAGTCTGGTATCCAGCTCGGTGGCGCTGATGAAGCGCGTTATCGAGCCTGTCTTTTCCGTCTTTTGCGACGCTGTGGAATTGGATTGGGTCATATCGGCCATGTACTGCCGGTGCTCCTCACATCTTGGAGCGCTTTCGCTTTTCCCTGAATCGCGAAAACGCTCCAACGCTTTGTTCTGGCACATTTCCGGACGGAAAACCGGGCTCCACTTTTCCTGGAAATGCTCTAACTCTTTGTTTTGCGCATTTCCGAACGGAAAACCGGGGCCCACTTTTCCTGGAAATGCTCTAAAAGGCGCCGCGCCATGAACCATGGCGCAGCGCCCGAACCGCGACCTATTCGATCAATCGCAGGCTTTGACGGTTCCGGCCTTCACACCCTGGCAGGCCGTTTCCTTCTTGATCCAGCCGGCGTCGATGACGACGTTCAGATTGTCCCTGGTGATGGCGATCGGCTTGAGGAAGACCGATTGCATCGCCACTTTCTTCGGACCGCCATCAAAGGTGGTGACGCCCTTGATTTCCGCCATCTTCTTGCCGCCGGCCAGTTCCAGCGCGATGCCGGCCGCTTCCTTGCCGAGTTCGCGGCTGTCTTTCCAGACCGATACCGTCTGCGTGCCGAGCGCGACGCGGTTGAGCGCGGCGAAGTCAGCATCCTGACCGGAAACGGGAACCGAACCGGCCATGCCCTGCGCGGCGAGAGCGGCGATTGCACCGCCGGCGGTGCCGTCATTCGAGGCGACGACCGCATCGACCTTGTTATTATTCTTGGTCAGGAACTGTTCCATGTTCTTCTGGGCATTTTCCGGCTTCCAGCCATCCGTATAGGCTTCGCCGACATTCTTGATCTTGCCGCCGTCAATGGCCGCCTTCAGCACTTCCTGCTGACCGGCGAACAGGAAGTCCGCATTCGGATCGGAAGAAGAGCCCTTGATGAAGACGTAGTTACCTTCGGGCTTCACCTTGAAGACTTCGGCAGCCTGCAGACGACCGACTTCCTTGTTATCGAAGGTGATGTAGAAAGCGTTCTGGTTTTCGATCAGACGGTCGTAACCCACGACCGGAATGCCCTCGGCAACGGCCTTTTCAACAGCCGGACCGATCGCGTCGCTATCCTGCGCCAGAATGATCAGCGCGTTGGCGCCCTGCGAGATCAGCGACTCCACGTCGGTCAGCTGCTTTGCGGCGGATGATTGCGCATCGGCGGAGATGTATTTCGCACCAGCCTTGTCGAGCGCCGCCTTGATGGCTGCCTCATCCGTTTTCCAGCGCTCTTCCTGGAAGTTCGACCAGGAAACGCCGACGACGAGATCGGCCGCAATAGCCGCGGTATGCAGGGAAACGAGTACGGCTGTACCCGCCAAAAGCTTGGCAAAAGAATTCATGATGTCCTCCCGGTAAGGGCGAAGCCCCACACCTCCATGCAGGGAAAACGCCCGGAAAAAAGCTGACGGTCTCTGTGGTTTCACAATTTTCTCGACAGTCGAGAAAATTAATGTCAGAGATTCCCCATGCTGTCAACAACGGCTGCCGGCAGCATCCGGGTGCCTTGATCTTCGCTCTGGCATGCGCCATCAGAGTGGATCAGCACGACAGGAAAAAGGCCGTTCAGGGAGCATGCCCCAGCCCATGTCCGCCATTGCAAGTACGGAACTGGTGCGCCAGAAAAACAGCCTGTCGGTGATGGCGGCCCTGCGCCTGCACGGCAGCCTTTCCCATACCGACATGTCGTCTTTCACCGGGCTTGCCTCCGCAACCGTCTCCGCCATCACCACCGAGCTTGAGCGGGCCGGGCTCATTCTGCGGAAAGAGCAGCTCGCCACCGCCGGCCGTGGCCGGCCACGCATTCTCTTCGGCCCGCGTGGCGTTTTCTGCCACGTCGCCATCGTCATCATCTCATCCGACAGCGTGCAATATTCGCTGGTCGATTATGCCGGCAAGCTGGTGGACCGCTTCACCGAACAGAGGATCGCGGCTGAAAAAGGCACATTCGGCGGCGCAATCCTCGCCGGTCTCGCAAGGCTTGCCGATCGCTCGCGCATCGACCGGCACGATATTCTCCAGGTCTCGATCAGCAGCAAGGGGCTGGTGGATGCGGCTGCGGCAACGCTTGTCTGGTCGCCGGTTCTCGGTGACGAGAGGATCGATTTCCAGCGGCTGGTTTCCGGGGACGGCCGCATTCGCGTGACGCTGAACAACGAGACGCTGCTGGCCGCAAAAGCCATCTGGATGCGGGAGCAGGCAAAAGAAAACCCGGCGCCGGAGGCCCTCGTCACCCTGTCGCTCGGCCACAGCATCGGTCTTGGCATCGCCCGCTCGACGGGCGGCGCAATCGAGGTCAGCGCTCCCAATTTCGGCCATATGCTGCATCTGGCCGACGGCGCGTTGTGCCGTTGCGGCACCAAAGGCTGCATCGAGGCCTATTCCGGGTTTTACGCCATCCTGCGTTCTGCTTTCGAAGCCCCGCCGCAGGCGGAACCGGCGAAATTCGTGCCGATCGCCGAGGTGGACAAGATCGCCGCCTCGGCCCGCACCGGCGCCCGCATGGCACGGTTCGCCTTCCGCACCGCCGGCCTTGCGCTTGGCAACGGCCTTTCACGCCTCTTCAGCCTGCATGGCCATATGCCGGTCTTCATCACCGGCCCCGGGACGCGCTATTTCGATCTTCTGGAAAGCGGCCTGCGCGACGGTCTTGCGCAATCGCAGGCGGTGCGTTTCGGCGGCATGCCGAAAATTGCGATAGCGCCCAACGAGCCGGAACTGGTGTTCGAAGGGCACATGGAACACGCGCTTTCAGCAGCAGACGACTATATCCTGAGCGCCGACGGCCCGGAGAGGCCGGCAAAGAGTTCCGCGAGCTGACGGGGCAACCAGCGGATTTTCAGGCCCGCTCCGCCACGGCTTCGGCCTCTTGCCCGCCACCCATCAGCATAGCCACGAAGTCATCGAGACCGGCGGCCTCGTCCCTGTTCAGGCGCAGGCCCTGTTTCGTGCGCCGCCAGAGAATATCCTCGGCCGCGCAGGCCCATTCATGCTCAACCAGCCAGCGCACCTCGCATTCATAAAGCGTGCCGCCGAAATGCCGGCCGAGGCCGGAGACGTCGGTGGCGCTGCCCAACAGTTCCGCCGCCTTGGTGCCGTAGTTTCTGACAAGCCGCTCGGCATGGCGTCCATCAAGGAAGGGATAACGGGAAACAAGCCCCCGCACCTGCATCTCATATCTCTCAGCGCCGAAATCGCCGCCCGGCAGGTGAGAGCCCGCCGTCCACGGCTTGCCCTTTTCACCGATCGCCGCACCGATCTTTTCCAGCGCATGTTCGGCGAGCCGTCGATAGGTGGTGAGCTTGCCGCCGAAAATATTGAGGAGTGGAGCCTCTCCCTCTTCAATCTTCAGCACATAATCGCGTGTGGCTTCCTGCGCTTTCGAAGCGCCGTCATCAAAAAGCGGTCGCACGCCGGAATAGGTCCAGACGATATCTTCCGGCCGGACCGGCTCGCTGAAATAGTCGCTTGCCGCGTTGCAGAGATAGGAAATCTCTTCCTCGGAAATGCGAACCTTGGCCGGATCACCCTTGTAATCGCGATCCGTTGTACCGATCAGCGTGAAATCCCGCTCATAGGGAATGGCGAAGATGATGCGGTTGTCCGGGTTCTGGAAAAAATAGGCGCGCGGATCGGAAAACTTCTTGCGCACGATGATATGGCTGCCCTGTACGAGCCGGACATTATGAACATCCTTGCGGCCGAAGACGCCTGAAAGCACGGTATCCACCCAGGGACCGGCGACATTCACCAGCATGCGCGCCTTGTGCGTGGCCGCCTGTCCGGTTTTTTCATCCAGCGTCTCGATGAGCCACAACCCGCCTTCGCGCCGTGCGGAAACGACGCGTGTGCGGTTCATGATTGTCGCGCCGCGATTGGCCGCGTCGCGCGCGTTGAGGACCACGAAACGGGCATCATCCACCCAGCCATCGGAATATTCGAAAGCCCTGGCAAAAGCCGGCTTCAGCGGCTTGCCCGCCGGGTCCTTGCGAAGATTAAGCGTACGGGTCGCCGGCAAAAGCTTGCGGCCGCCGAGATTGTCATAAAGAAACAGGCCGAGCCGGACCATCCAGGCCGGGCGCACGCCGCCTTTCTGGATGGGCAGAACAAAACGCATGGGCCAGATGACATGCGGCGCCATGGCCCAGAGGATTTCCCGCTCCATCAGCGCTTCGCGCACGAGGCGAAATTCGTAATGTTCGAGATACCGCAGGCCGCCATGGATGAGCTTGGTGGCGGCGGAAGAGGTGCCCGAAGCAAAATCGCCCTTTTCCGCAAGCGCCACGGAATAGCCCCTGCCCACGGCATCGCGGGCAATGCCGCAGCCATTGATGCCGCCGCCGATGACAAAAAGATCGAAAATGTTTTCGCCGGACATGAAGCCTCCGCGACAATGCAGGGGAGAACCCCCTTATGGAAAGACAATTATATAAAAACGAAAACAAAACGAATGTCAAAAGAAAACAAACGAACCACGGAAACGCAAATGAAAGCGCCGCCGTGAGCGGTGCTTCACAACGTCATCCTCCCAGGAGCATTTCCGCTTTTCTGTGAATCGCGAAAACGCTCCAACTCCTTGTTTGCCGCATTTCCGAACGGAAAACCGGGGTCCACTTTTCCTGGAAATGCTCTAGGAGATTTATGTTTCAGCCATATGTCTGAGAAACCTGCTCAAGCTCATAGAGCACGCCGCCCATATCCTTCGGATGCAGGAAAAGAACGGGATTGCCATGCGCGCCGATCTTCGGCTCGCCATCACCCAGAATTCGGACGCCTTTTTTGACGAGATCGTCGCGGGCCGCGACAATGTCAGGCACTTCAAAGCAGAGATGGTGCGTGCCGCCGCCCGGATTTCTCTCGAGAAACGCGGCTATCGGCGAATTTTCGCCGAGCGGATAAAGAAGCTCGATCTTGGTGTTGTCAGCCTGAATGAACACCACCGTCACGCCGTGGTCGGGTAGCGATTGCGGTTCCGAGACATTTGCGCCCAACGCCCTGTAACGGGCAACGGCGGCATCGAGATCGGGCACCGCGATGGCGACGTGATTTAGTCTTCCGAACATGGCCGTCTTTCCCTCACGCGTTCCGCCGGATGCCTTCCAGCAGGTCGAGCACCTTGTTGGCGGCATCCATGACATTGGTGCCGGGGCCGAAGATTGCCGAGACCCCGTGGTCGAGCAGGAACTGATAATCCTGCCGCGGAATGACGCCGCCGACCACGACGATGATGTCTTCCGCGCCCTTCTGTTTCAGCGCCTCGACCAGCTGCGGCGCCAGCGTCTTGTGACCCGCGGCGAGCGACGACATGCCAACCACATGCACCTTGTTCTGAACAGCGAGATCGGCCGCTTCCGCCGGTGTCTGAAACAGTGGGCCGGCCAGCACATCGAAACCGATATCACCGAAGGCAGACGCAATGACCTTCGCGCCGCGATCATGCCCATCCTGCCCGAGCTTGGCGACCATGATGCGCGGCTTGGTGCCGATCCTCTCAGCAACACCGGAAAGCCGGGCGGCAAGCGTGGCAAGTTCCGGCTCATCCTTGTAAGCCTCGCCGTAAATATCGCTTACCACCTCCGGCACGGCGGCATGATCGCCGAAGGCCGCACGCAGCGCATCGGAGATCTCTCCCACCGTGGCGCGGGCGCGGGCGGCGACAACGGCGGCTTCGAGAATATTGCCCTTGCCGCTGCGGGCGACTCCGGAAAGTGCTGCCAAAGCGGCGGTCACGTCCTTGCCATCGCGGCGGCGGCGCGTCTCTTCGATGCGGCGGATCTGCGCGGCCCGCACGGCGGCGTTGTCGATATCGAGAACATCGATATCCTCTTCATTTTCGAGACGGTAACGGTTGACGCCGACGATGACTTCCTCACCCTTGTCCACCGCCGCCTGGCGGCGTGTCGCCGCCTCCTCGATCAATCGTTTCGGCAGGCCTTCCGCCACGGCTTTTGTCATGCCGCCCAGCGCCTCCACCTCCTCGATCAACACCCACGCCTTCTCAGCCAGCTCATCGGTCAGGCTTTCGACATAATAAGAGCCAGCCAGCGGGTCGACGACCTTCGTAACGCCGGTTTCATGCTGGAGGATAAGTTGGGTATTGCGGGCGATGCGGGCGGAAAACTCCGTCGGCAGGGCAATCGCCTCATCGAAGGAATTGGTGTGCAGCGACTGCGTACCGCCCAGCACGGCGGACATGGCCTCGAAAGCGGTGCGGACGATATTGTTATAGGGGTCCTGCTCCTGCAGCGAGACACCCGAGGTCTGGCAATGGGTGCGCAGCATCAGCGACGAGGCTTTATGCGGCTTGAACTCCTCCATGATGCGCGACCAGAGCAGGCGCGCGGCGCGAAGCTTGGCAGCCTCCATGAAGAAATTCATGCCTATGGCGAAAAAGAACGACAGGCGGCCGGCGAAGTCATCGACATTAAGCCCCTTGGCCAATGCCGCCCGCACATATTCGCGGCCATCCGCCAGCGTGAAGGCCAGTTCCTGCACCAGCGTCGCGCCCGCTTCCTGCATGTGATAGCCGGATATGGAGATGGAGTTGAATTTCGGCATCTCCTTCGCCGTATATTCGATGATGTCGGCAATGATCCGCATCGAGGGTTCAGGCGGATAGATATAGGTATTGCGGACCATGAACTCCTTGAGGATATCGTTCTGGATGGTGCCGGAAAGGGCGGCGCGGGACACGCCCTGCTCTTCCCCCGCAACGATGAAACTGGCGAGCACGGGAATGACAGCACCGTTCATGGTCATCGACACCGAGACTTTTTCGAGCGGAATGCCATCGAACAGGATTTTCATGTCCTCGACGCTATCGATCGCCACGCCCGCCTTGCCGACATCGCCCTCCACACGCGGATGATCGCTGTCATAACCGCGATGGGTGGCGAGATCGAAGGCAACCGAAACACCCTGCTGACCGGCGGCCAGCGCCTTGCGGTAAAAGGCGTTGGAGGCTTCGGCCGTGGAAAAACCGGCATATTGGCGAATGGTCCAGGGCCGCCCGGCATACATGGTGGCACGCGGGCCGCGCGTGAAAGGCGCAAAGCCCGGCAGGCTGTCGAGATGGGAAATCTTCTGAAGATCGTCAGCGGTATAGAGCGGCTTGACCTCGATACCTTCGGGCGTGTGCCAGACGAGCGTTTCCGGTGAACGCTTCAGCTCTTTTTCGGCAAGCTGCAGCCAATCCCGCACCGTTTTTTCACCCGACATGCATCTCTCCCCTTCTGCATTTCATTTTAGCACTGTGGCGGGTGATCGTGACGAAAATCGAACGATCCGCCCGCAGGTCCGACCCCGTAAACCGCTCCGGCCCACATGCGTTCCGGAAAAACGGCAGCGGCCGTCACTCGAATTCGAGGATGACTTCATCCACCGCGAGGCTGTCGCCCGGTTTTGCCGCCACTCTGGCAACGCGGCCGCGTTTTTCCGCACGCAGGATGTTTTCCATCTTCATGGCTTCCACAGTCGCCAGCGCCTGCCCGGCCTCCACCTCATCGCCCTCACCCACGGAAATACCGGTAATGACGCCCGGCATCGGGCAAAGCAGCAGTTTCGATGTATCCGGCGGCAGTTTTTCCGGCATCAGCAACGCCAGTTCCGCCACGCGCGGGCTGCGCACATGGGCACGAATATCCATGCCGCGCCAGCGCAGGCGGATCGCAGCACCTGCAAGATCGACCTTGGCGGCGATAACCTCATCCGCCACCGTGAACAGGCCGAGGCTCTGGCCGGGAAGCCAGCCGGTATCGACGGTGAGCGCCGCCCCGTCTTCAAAACGGACCGCCGTACCATCCGCCCCGGTTTCAACGGCGACCCTGTGGCGGGATGCGCCTGATGACACCACCCAGTCCTGACCGACGATGCGGCGGTGATTGCCGATGGTGCCGGAAATTTCGACCGCGCGGCTCTGCAGCCGCTGATGGATGATGGCGGCGATGGCGGAAAGCTGGCGCGCCGCGGCCTCATCCGGTTCCACGCCGGAAAACCCTTCCGGAAATTCTTCCGCGATAAAGCCCGTCGTCAGGCGGCCGGCGCGGAAACGCTCGTGCCGCATGACGGCCGACAGGAAAGGCAGATTGTGGCCGATGCCCTCTACCTCGAAGCGATCCAGCGCCTGCCCCATGGCATCGATGGCGGTTTCACGATCCTTGCCCAGAGCGCACAGCTTGGCGATCATCGGATCGTAATACATCGAGATTTCGCCGCCTTCGAAGACGCCGCTATCATTGCGGATTACGGTGCCGTTTTCCTGCGCACCTTCCTGCGGCGGGCGATATCGCGTCAGCCGGCCGATGGAGGGCAGGAAGTTGCGATAGGGATCTTCAGCATAAAGTCGGCTTTCGATCGCCCAGCCGTTCAGCTTCACATCCGCCTGCCCGAAGGAGAGCTTTTCTCCTGATGCCACACGGATCATCTGTTCGACCAGATCGATGCCGGTGATGAGTTCCGTCACCGGATGCTCCACCTGCAGGCGGGTGTTCATTTCCAGAAAGTAGAAATTCCTCTCGCCATCGACGATGAATTCCACAGTGCCGGCCGAATGGTAACCGACCGCTCTCGCCAGCGCCACAGCCTGCTCGCCCATGGCTTTGCGGGTGGCTTCATCCAGAAAGGGCGATGGCGCTTCCTCGATGACTTTCTGGTTACGGCGCTGGATCGAGCATTCGCGCTCACCCAGATAAAGTGTGTTGCCGTGCTTGTCGCCCAGCACCTGAATTTCAATGTGGCGCGGCTGGGTGACGAATTTTTCGATGAAGATGCGGTCGTCGCCAAAGGAGGATTTCGCCTCGTTTTTCGAGGACTGGAAACCCTCACGCGCCTCGGCATCGTTGAAGGCGATGCGCATGCCCTTGCCGCCGCCGCCGGCGGACGCCTTGATCATGACGGGATAACCGATCTGCGAGGCGATCCTCACCGCCTCATCCGCATCCTCGATCAATCCCATATGGCCGGGAACGGTGGAAACGCCCGCTTTCGCGGCCAGTTTCTTGGAGGTGATCTTGTCACCCATGGCCTTGATGGCGCCAACAGGCGGGCCGATGAAGACGACGCCCGCCTTTTCCAGCGCCTCGGCGAAGGCGGCATTTTCCGACAGGAAGCCGTAACCGGGATGGACAGCATCCGCCCCGGTCTTCGCGATTGCCTCCAGAATTTTATCGATGACGATATAGGACTGCGACGAGGGGGCCGGGCCGATATGAACGGCCTCATCCGCTTGTCTCACATGCAGCGCATTGGCATCCGCATCCGAATAGACCGCGACAGTGGCGATGCCCATCTTCTTCGCGGTCTTGATGACCCGGCAGGCGATCTCGCCACGATTGGCGATGAGGATTTTCTTGATCATGCGGTTATTCTCCCCTCGCATCGTCATCATCGTCGCGGAATTTCTTTTCATAGGGCATCATCAGGATTGCCGAGGCGGTGGCGGCGGCACCGAACAGGGATGCGATGGGCATGACGACCAGCAATACCGGCACGAGCGGATTTGCGGCGCGGCCGATGCGCGCGCCAAGGCCACCGATATCGAGAAGGATCAGTCCCGCACCGACGCAGATGCCGATCAAAACACCGATTGCCGCATTGAGCGCCATGAATCGCAGCATCTGGCGGTGATCGTGCCGTGCAGCCTCCGGCGTCATCCTGGGTTTGAGGTTGCGGGTGCCGGGCGCTTTACGGGCGCCGCCGCTACGCCGCTGCCCTAGCCAGCGATGCAGCCAATCCATATCGATCTGAAATATGCCGACACCCATTTTGCCTCCCTCCTCCATTCCCAAACGTCAGCCCGTCACCCATCGCTCTCCGCTGAGGAAACCTCGAACTCAGCCAGATAGGAAAAGGGCACGGCGTCCGTCAGCCAAACACCGTTATCGGCTCGGTAGAAACTGTAACCATCCGCAAACATCCGGCCGGCATCGACAATCAGGACCACGGGCTTTCCATGCCGCTGTCCGACGGCAATCGCAGTCTTCCGGTCAGCCGAAAGATGAACCTGTTGCCTTTCCCCCGGGCGCAAGCCTTCCCGCAGGATGGGTTCGAGGAAACGGGTCGCCGTACCGTGATACAATTGTGGCGGCGGCTCGACCGGCGGCTGGCCAAGATCGACCTTCACGGAATGCCCCTGCGCCGCCCGGATGCGGCGGCCGTCTTCCGACAGTGTGAAGCGCTTCTTGTCGCTTTCTGCGACGACCGAAAAAAGGCCTGCCTCATCGAGCGGCGTGCCGCTCGCATTCGCCTTTGCCAACAGATCTGCGACATCCGCCCAACCCTGAGCATCAAGTGTCAGGCCGATACTTTCAGGCGCATGGCGCAGAACGTAGCTCAGAAATTTGCTGGTCGCTGTCGACATCGAATTTCATTCCCCGTTGGCGGATGACAGCACACTCAAATCTCGAAAAAATTCTCGAAGGATTCCGGGAAGTTCTGCCGCGCGACGCGCTCGTCAATCACCAGCATCGCCTGATAGGAAAGCGGATCGAAATTCTTCTCCGCCGGCACCACCTCGCGGCCGAACAGCAGGTTGAGGCGGGCGGCGTCGAGATTGCCGCGCTCGAAAGGCTCGGCACCGAAATGGTGCCAGAGCGAGTGCAGGAAGGCGGCATCGATGCGATGCTCCTTGGTGTCGTTGCGCGCCCGGCGGGGTATCATCTTGATAGGTGTTACCCCTTTGGGGTTGGCGCGGCGGATGGTGAACTGGACGCCCGTACTCGGCATGCCGGAGGGGAATCCCTTGTGTTTGGTCATTTCGGGCAGGTTCGCCATCTCTAGTCCTTCCAGAACATTTCCAGTAAAAGCTGCCTTGCTTTTACGTCCGGAAATGCGTCAATTCAAATAGTTAGAGCGCTTTTGGCGCTCTAATCTTTCCTTATGCCCTGCCGATCTTATCCTGCGTCTTCGTCTCGAAGTCGGAGGCATCGTGGCGTTCATGCAATTGTTCGGACGGATCGCCCGAGGTCTTGTTGACGATCACGCCGCGCTTGACCGCCGGGCGTTCGCCGATTTCGAGCGTCCAGCGCATGACGTGTCTGTAGCCATCGGCTTCAAGGAAAGCACCGGCATCGCCATAGGCCTGACCGAGCGCGATCTTTCCATACCACGGCCAGACGGCCATGTCGGCGATGGTATATTCCGAACCCGCGAGATAGCGGTTCTCAGCCAGATGCCGGTCCAGCACGTCAAGCTGGCGTTTGACTTCCATGGCGTAACGGTCGATGGCGTATTTGATCTTCACCGGCGCATAGGCATAAAAATGGCCGAAACCGCCGCCGAGGAAGGGGGCGGAGCCCATCTGCCAGAACAGCCAGTTCAGCGCCTGCGTGCGGGCATTGCCCTCTTTCGGCAGGAAAGCGCCGAATTTTTCCGCGAGATAAACGAGGATCGAACCGCTTTCGAAAACGCGCGTCGGCTCAGGCGTCGAATGATCCATCAGCGCCGGGATCTTGGAATTCGGATTGACGCCAACGAAGCCGGAACCGAACTGGTCGCCTTCGCCGATCCTGATCAGCCAGGCATCATAGTCGGCGCCCTTGTGGCCGGCGGCCAGCAATTCTTCCAGCATGATGGTGACCTTCTGACCATTCGGCGTCGCCAGCGAATAAAGCTGCAGCGGATGTTTGCCGACCGGCAGTTCCTTTTCATGGGTGGGACCGGCAATCGGGCGATTGATATTGGCGAACTGGCCGCCATTGCCCTTGTCCCAGGTCCAGACCTTGGGCACTTCATATCCGGCGGGGAAATTATCTGCGGAGGAATTTTCGGCCATAAAACTCTGTCCTTGTGCGTTTCGGGAGGACATCCGGACATCCGGGCGCCTGAACATCATTATAGTAAGGTGGCCGAAGCATTTTTCCAGCCCCGTAGCGGATCAGAGCGGAATGGTATCGTGTTTCTTCCAGCGGGTTTCGACACTCTTGTTGCGCAGCGAGGCAAACGCGCGGGCGATGCGGCGGCGCGAGGAATGCGGCATGATCACCTCATCGATGAAACCGCGTTCCGCCGCCACGAACGGATTGGCGAAACGCTCCTCATATTCCTTCGTGCGCGCGGCGATCTTCTCGGGATCGGCAAGTTCGGAGCGATAGAGGATTTCCGCCGCACCCTTGGCGCCCATGACCGCGATTTCCGCCGTTGGCCAGGCGTAATTCACATCCGCGCCGATATGTTTCGAGGCCATCACGTCATAAGCGCCGCCATAGGCCTTGCGCGTAATCAGCGTCACCATCGGCACCGTGGCCTCCGAATAGGCGAAGAGAAGTTTCGCGCCGTGCTTGATGACGCCGCCATATTCCTGCGCCGTACCCGGCAGGAAGCCCGGCACATCCACCAGCGTCAGCAGCGGAATGTTGAAGGCATCGCAGAAGCGCACGAAACGGGCGGCCTTGCGCGAACTGTCGATATCGAGGCAGCCGGCCAGCACTATCGGCTGGTTGGCCACAACCCCCACAGTCTGGCCTTCGAGACGAATGAAGCCGGTGATGATGTTGCGGGCAAAGGCCTCCTGCAACTCAAAGAAATCGCCCTCGTCGGCCAGCGCGTGGATCAGTTCCTTCATGTCATAGGGCTTGTTGGAACTGTCGGGGATCAGCGTATCCAGCCGTGCTTCCAGCCGCGCCGGATCGTCGTGGAACGGGCGCACCGGCGGCTTTTCGCGATTGTTGAGCGGCAGGAAATCGAACAGCAGCCGCACATGTTCCAGCGTTTCGATGTCGTTCTCGTAAGCGCCATCGGCGACAGAGGATTTTTTCGTATGGGTGGAGGCCCCGCCAAGTTCTTCGGCCGTGACGATTTCGTTCGTTACCGTCTTCACCACATCCGGCCCGGTGACGAACATGTAGGAGGTGTCGCGCACCATGAAGATGAAATCTGTCATGGCGGGCGAATAAACGGCACCGCCGGCACATGGCCCCATGATGACGGAGATTTGCGGCACGACGCCGGAGGCGACGACATTGCGCTTGAAGACGTCAGCATAACCGCCAAGCGAGGCGACACCCTCCTGAATGCGCGCGCCGCCGCTGTCGTTGAGACCGATCACCGGCGCGCCGTTGCGCACCGCCATATCCATGATCTTGCAGATCTTCTGGGCATGGGTTTCCGAGAGCGAGCCCCCGAGCACGGTGAAATCCTGGGAAAACACATAGACCTGCCGGCCATTGATGGTGCCCCAGCCGGTAACGACGCCATCGCCGGCGATCTTCTGGCTCGCCATACCGAAATCCACCGCCCGGTGGGTGACATACATGTCGTATTCCTCGAAGGAACCTTCATCCAAAAGCACGTCGATACGCTCGCGCGCCGTCAGCTTGCCCTTGCCATGCTGCGCCTCGATGCGCTTGACGCCACCGCCGAGCCGCGCCTCAGCGCGCCGTGTTTCCAACTGCTCCAGAATGCCGGGCATGTTTCCTCCATGCGTTGTGCCACGATCAATAGCCCAGAAAACATTCGCCAAGAAGCCTTGATCGTGCGCGTATGCGTGCCATAAATATTTGCAATGTTTAATTTTGCAAAGTTGCAACATGGCGACGGAAAAACTCTTCATCGGCCGCAAGGTTCGCGGCCTTCGCGAAAATGCCCGCGCCACGCAGGCGCAATTTGCCGAACGGATCGGCATCTCCGCAAGTTACCTGAACCAGATCGAGAACAACCAGCGTCCGGTTTCGGCCAGTGTTCTGGTGACGCTGGTGGAGAAATTTCAGCTGGACATGGCGGAACTGGCGACCGGCGAAAACGACCGGCTGGTTTCCGCCGTGCGAGAGGCGCTGAAAGACCCGTTGTTCCTGAATTACGAACCGGGGCTTCAGGAGTTGAAGTTGATTGCCCAGAACGCGCCGGGTTTTGCACATGCCCTGCTGCGCGCCCATCAGGCCTATCGCCAGAACAGCGAGCAGCTGGTGCAGCTGGATGACCGGCTGGGCCGCGGCACCGCGCAGGTGGAAAGAACCCCCTATGAGGAGGTACGTGACTTCTTCCACTTCGTCGACAATTACGTCGCCGAGATCGATCTTCTGGCCGAGGAGCTGGCGGAAGAACTGGAGATAGAGGGCGGCGAGACCTATGGCATTCTGGCGGCGCATCTGCGCAACCGTTACGGCATCCACATCACCCGAACCGAGGCGGCGGGTGGGCTGATCCGGCACTACGATCCTGCCGGCAAAACCCTCGCCCTCAGCTCCTACATGGCCGCGCCGACCCGCTGTTTTCAGCTGGCGTTGCAGATCGCCCAGCTTCACGCCGGCGCTTCGGTAGACAGGCTGCTGGCCGGCGCCGGTTTCCGCAATGCCGAAGCCGCCGAAATCTGTCGTATCGGGCTGCACAATTATTTCGCCGCAGCCCTCATCCTGCCCTATGGGCAATTTCACCGGGCGGCGCAGGAGCTGCGCCATGATCTCGAGCTTCTGGCCGTGCGTTTCGGCGCGAGCCTTGAACAGGTGGCGCATAGGCTCAGCACGCTGCAACGGCCGGGCATGAAGGGCGTGCCGATCTTTTTTGCCAAGATCGACCGCGCCGGCAACATCACCAAACGCCACAGCGCCACGCGGCTGCAATTTGCCCGTTTCGGCGCGGCCTGTCCGCTGTGGAATATCCATCAGGCTTTCGAGAGTTCCGACAGGATCGTGCGGCAACTCGCCGAAACGCCCGACGGTGTGCGCTATCTTTCCATCGCCACCCAGATCGAAAAGGCCGGCGCCGGTTTCAATACGGAAAGACCGCGTTATGCCATCGCGCTTGGCTGCGAAATTTCCCATGCGCAGAATTTCGTTTATGCCGATACGCTCGATCTCGGCAATGCGGCCTCCTTCAAACCTATCGGCATTTCCTGTCGGGTCTGCGAAAGGGTGGATTGTGTGCAGCGCGCCGTGCCGCCGCTGAAACGCAAGCTGCATTTCGATCATCTTTCGCGCGGAGCCCTGCCCTACAGTATCGCCGATTTTTAATCAGGGCAGAGGCACCATGGCGCGCCGCATGATATTGGCATAATAACCCCAGAAAAGCCGGGCGGCCACGGAGCGCCACGGCGACCAGAGTGTCGCCCGCTCCGCCAGCCATTTCGCTTCCGGCCTCACTTCCAGATCAAGCGCATGCGCCACTGCCGATCTCAGCGCCACATCGCCGACCGGAAAAATATCCGGATGTCCGCCGCAGAACATCAGATAGACCTCCGCCGTCCATGGGCCGATACCACGAAGCGCGACCAATTCGGAAAGGGCAGTTCCCGGCTCCTTGCGCACTACCCCGTCCAGATCGACCTGCCCTTCCGTGACGGCACGCGCCAGCCCTTCCAGCGTCGTTGCCTTGGCACGGGAAAGGCCAAAAGTGGCGCGCAGCTCGTCGGGTGCGGCGAGATAATTTTCCGCCGTGACCACGCCGCCAGTGCCGGCAAGTATACGCGCCCATATGGCATTGGCGCTGGCGCGCGACACCATCTGCGAGACGACGATATGGGCAAGGCCGGAAAAGCCGGGCTCATGAATGCGCAGTTCCAGCGGGCCGGCTTTTTCGATGACGAGGCTGAGCGCAGGATCGAGGCGGGCAAGATGCTCCAGCCCTTCGTTGATATCATCCATTCTGGTAATGATTTTCATCTTCGCATTCCGTATCCGCCCCACACGCAGCCGGCTGGCGGGGTGCTTTAAAACATGGCAGAAGAAACCATGCCTTCGCCTCTCCGTCAAAAACCGGTTTACCGATTTGCGCCAAGCCCTAACGGCCTGTTGCATCTCGGCCATGCGCTTTCCGCCTTCCTGAACCATGATATGGCGCGGGACAATGGCGGCCGCTTTCTGCTGCGTATCGAAGATATCGACCAGACGCGCTGCACACCGGAATTGGAGCAGGCGATCTATGACGATCTCGGCTGGCTGGGGCTCGCCTGGGAAAACCCTGTCCGGCGTCAATCGGATCATTTCGACGCGTATCGCGTGGCGCTGGATAGGCTGATCGACGCGGGCCTTGCCTATCCTGCCTTTCTGAGCCGTGGAGAAACCAAAGCGATCGTCAAAGCCTTCGAGGCCGATGGCGGGCTCTGGCCGCGCGATCCGGATGGCGCGCCGCTTTATCCATCGGTGGACCGCGAAAGGCCCGAGGCGGAACGGGCAATACTCCTCGCCGCCGGTCAGCAACATGCCTGGCGGCTTGATATGGAAAAGGCGATCCGCGCCGCCGGCAGCACCCTGTTCTGGCAGGAGAGCGGCGATGGCGCGACGGGGCAGATCGAGGCCCTGCCCGCGCTTTGGGGCGATGTGGTGCTGTCGCGTTCCGACGCGCCTTCGAGCTATCATCTTTCCGTCGTGGTGGATGATGCGCTGCAGGGCATAACCCATGTGGTGCGCGGCATGGATCTGTTCCACGCAACCGCCATTCACCGGCTGCTGCAACACCTGCTGGACCTGCCACAGCCCATCTATCACCATCACCGGCTGATTTTGGGCGCGGACGGGCGCAAGCTTTCGAAAAGCGAAGGCAGCACCGGGCTTTCCGCCCTTCGCGCTAAAGGCGCGACGCCCTCAGATATCCGCCGGCTTGTCGGCCTCCTCTAGCGCCCGCTCCCGGCGGGCACCGTTGCCGCCTATATTGCGGCGGATGATCTGCCGCACCTTGTATTTCATCAGCGCGGCATTCACCTCCGCACCCAGCATGAAGATGACGCCGACCATATAAAGAAACACCAGAACCACCATGACAGAGGCGAGACCCGCATAGGTCGCGGCATAATTGGCGAAGGTGGAGAGATAATAGGCAAAGATCGCCGCACCGATGACCCAGAAGATCATCGTCAGCAGAATGCCCGGCCAGACATCCCAGATGCGCCTCTTGCCGGCGGGAAGCCACAGATGCGCCGCCACCAGCCCCGCCGTCAGCACAACGATGGTTCCGTATAGACCGAGACTGGAAACGGTGTTCAGCACGTCGGTCATCCACGGAAACCGCTCCTCGGCAAAGGACGTGGCAACCGGCACCGCGACGAGCACGATGCTGATGCCGGTGAAGACCACCACCGCGATCAGCACATAAAGCAGGCTGAGCAGGCGGGTGACATACCACCAGCGTGTCTCGGTGACACGATAGGCGCGGTTCAGTGAAATTCTCAGCGCCTCGACGCCGTTGGAAGCAAAGTAGGCGGCCGCCAGCACCGAAATCGTCAGCAGGCCGCCGCGCGGAATGGTCAGCACCTGCTGCACCTGCGCCGCAAGCGGCCCGGCTATCGCCTCCGGCCAGGTATCGAAAATCAGGTGAACCGCCGTTTCGGAAAACTGGTCAGCGCCCAGAAAACCGGCGAGAGCCGTACCGAAGATCAGGAAGGGAAACAGTGCCAGCAGAATGGAAAGCGCCATATGGCTCGCCATCGCCCAGCCGTCATCCTCGGCGAAATGGGAATAGGCATCGAAGGCAACCTTGCCTGCCAGGCGCACTGCGGCAACCATGTCACCTCCATTCATCGGCATTTCATTTGTAACTTCGAGCCGAATATGGGAAATCAGCTTCGCTTTGTACAGCGCGCAAGGGCGGCTTTCGGTTCCGTGCCGAAAAGGATTTTGCGCAATGCGATTTTCACGGGCCGGTCAACCGGGCCAGAGCAACAGTCGGTTTCCCGGAGCGGCAGATGTCTGAAAAGCCCGTCATCATCATCACCGGATGTTCATCCGGCATCGGCGCCTATTGCGCCGGCGCGCTTCACCGGGACGGCTGGCGGGTCTTCGCCACCGTGCGCCGCATCGCCGACATGGCGGCGCTTGAAAACCAGGGCATCGAAACCCTGATCATGGACTACACCAAGCCTGAAACCATCGCCGCCCTCGTGGACACCGTCGCGGCCCGGACCGGAGGTCGCATCGACGCGCTGTTCAACAACGGCGCCTATGGCCAGCCGGGCGCGGTAGAGGATCTGCCAGTCGACGTATTGCGGGCGCAGTTCGAAACCAATGTCTTTGGCTGGCACGATCTGACGCGGCGGGTCATTCCCTTCATGCGCGCCCGGCGCGCGGGCCGCATCGTGCATTGCTCCTCCATTCTCGGCCTTGTGCCCTACCGGTATCGCGGCGCCTATACCGCGTCGAAATTCGCGATCGAGGGACTGGGCGTCACGCTGCGCATGGAGCTTCAGGGCAGCGGCATCCATGTCAGCCTCATCGAGCCGGGGCCAATCACCTCGAAATTCACGGCGACGGCGCTTGCGCATGTCAAGGAACACATCGATCTCGAAAATTCGGCCCATGCGGCGGAATATAAACGCCAGCTGGCGCGCATGGATGGTTCCGGCCCCGTCAACCGCCACAAGCTTGGCCCCGATGCCGTTTATGCCGTGCTGAAACATGCCCTGACGGCAGCGAAACCGAAACCGCATTATCCGGTGACCGTTCCAGCCAAACAGGGGCTGTTGCTGAAACGGCTCTTGCCTGCCGGACTGTTCTATCGTCTGCTGCGCAGATTCGATTGAGGAGGAGTAACCCCTAAATGTCCGGCTTCACCAGTGTACTGGCCCTTATTGTCATGGGCCTTGTCGTCATCGTACTGATACGCGGCCTCTTCAACATGCTGAAGGGACAGGACGCCAACCGGTCCAACAAGCTGATGCAGCTTCGCCTTCTCCTGCAGGCCATCGCCATCGTGCTGATCATGCTCACCCTCTGGCTCACCGGCGGCGGCCGCTGAGATGGTGAAACTGAACAAGATCTACACCCGCACCGGAGACAAGGGCACGACGGCGCTGGTTTCCGGCCCGCGCCGCCTGAAGCACGATCTTCGCGTCGAGGCCTATGGCACGGTGGACGAGACCAATTCGGCAATCGGCATGGCGCGGCTTCATACGGGCGGGCGTGAAAGTGCCCGTATGGAAAAGCTGGATGCCATGCTCTTCCGCATCCAGAACGATCTTTTCGACCTGGGCGCCGATCTCGCCACGCCTGACGGCGGTGAACCGCTGTCCTATGAGCCGCTGCGCATCGTCGAAAGCCAGGTTACCCGGCTCGAAAACGAAATCGACGAACTCAACGCGACGCTTGAACCGCTGACCTCTTTCGTACTGCCGGGCGGCACCGCGGCAGCGGCCGCTCTGCACATGGCCCGCACGATCTGCCGCCGCGCGGAACGATTGATGGTGGCGCTTTCGGTTACCGAAAACGAGATTGTCAGCCCGGCGGCGATCAAATATGCCAACCGCCTGTCCGACTTCCTGTTCGTGGCCGCCCGTTTTGCCAATGACACGGGCAAGGCCGATATTTTATGGGTCCCCGGCAAGAACCGCTGACAGAGCGTGACAACCGTTCAGACAAAGGGCATTCGATGTTCATACCGCTGCACGACGCGAATTCCCTCAAACATATCCGGTTGCAATATGTCACGATCGGCCTGATCGCGGTCAATGTGCTGGTCTGGCTGTTTACCGGCGTGATCGCCAGCGACACGCAGGCGAATGCGGCAGCGCTCGGCCTCGGCTTCATTCCCGCCGTCGTGTTCGACTACGCCTATCTGGAGCCCGCCCTGCAGGTGGTGCCCGATGACCTCACCGTCATTACCTATGCCTTCCTCCACCTCGATTTCTGGCATCTGGCCGGCAACATGCTGTTTCTCTGGGTCTTCGGTGACAATGTCGAGGACGCGCTCGGTCACTTCCGGTTCCTGATCTTCTATCTTGCCTGCGCCGTTGCCGGGGCATTGCTGCACGGTTTCGTCGCGCCCACCTCGGAGGGGCCGCTGATCGGTGCATCCGGCGCGGTTTCCGGCGTCGTCGCGGCCTATTTCCTGCTGCATCCCAAAGTGCGTGTCTGGGTGCTGGTCTTCATGCGTATTCCGCTGCCCCTTCCGGCCTTCATTCCGCTGGCGCTGTGGATCGGCCAGCAATTCCTGATGCTGGCGCTCGGGCTGGAAGAAAACGTCTCGTGGGGGGCGCATGTGGGCGGCATATTGGCAGGCGCCGTCATGGTGCTTTTCATGCGCAGGCCGGGTGTTCCGCTGTTTGACCGCACCATAGTTCCGCCAAGGGCGGCACAGTTCAAGAATCCGTCGCAAACGGCGGGGTTGTCGCAAATCGAACGGGGCTATGACGGGGGCAGATGAGCCCGCGCGCAAGAGATAGAGTATTTACGTTAACGTCAACGTAAGATATGCCTTACGTGCATGTGATAATGAACATTGCTCCGTTGTATTTGCGGGAAAAATGCTTATCCATGTCGCCAACCTGTTTTTGGAGGTCCGCGCGGTCTATTCACCAAGCGGACAGGAGTTTGAGGAAAGCCGCCGATGAAAATCCTTGTCCCCGTTAAGCGAGTCGTCGATTACAACGTGAAAATCCGTGTGAAATCGGATGGTTCGGGTGTCGAGCTTGCCAATGTGAAGATGTCGATGAACCCGTTCGACGAAATCTCGGTGGAAGAGGCGCTTCGTCTGAAAGAGGCGGGCAAGGCCGAAGAGGTTGTGGTCGTCTCCATCGGCCCGGCCAAGGCGGAAGAAACACTGCGCACGGCACTCGCCATGGGTGCGGATCGCGCCATCCTGATCGAGACCGACGAAACGGTCGAGCCGCTGGCCGTCGCCAAGCTCCTGAAGGGCGTGGCGGAAGCCGAACAGCCCGGTCTCGTCATTGTCGGCAAGCAGGCGATCGATGACGATTCGAACCAGACCGGCCAGATGCTGGCAGCCCTTCTCGGCTGGGGCCAGGGCACCTTCGCCTCGAAGGTCGAGCCTTCCGATGGCAAGGTTGCAGTGACGCGTGAAGTCGATGGCGGCCTGCAGACGGTGGAGCTGAAGCTTCCTGCCGTCGTCACCACCGATCTGCGCCTGAACGAGCCGCGTTATGCTTCGCTGCCGAACATCATGAAAGCCAAGAAGAAGCCGCTCGACAAAAAGGCTCCGGCCGATTTCGGCGTCGACGTTTCGCCGCGCCTCAAGGTGCTGAAGACCGAGGAGCCGGCAGGCCGCAAGGCCGGCATCAAGGTCGGCTCGGTTGCCGAGCTGGTCGAAAAGCTCAAAGCCGACGGCGTCCTCTAAGGTTTCGGAAAAGGGAGATATTCTCATGGCCATTCTTCTTCTGGCAGAACACGACAACGCAACCCTTTCCGACCTGACGGGCAAGACGCTGACGGCGGCAACCCAGATCGGCGGCGATGTCCACGTACTGGTCGCCGGCTCCGGCGCAAAGGGCGCTGCCGATGCGGCTGCGAAACTGTCCGGCGTCTCCAAGGTGCTGCTCGCCGACGACGCATCCTATGCCAATTCGCTGGCAGAACCGCTGGCGGCGCTGATCGTCTCGCTCGCCCCTTCCTATGATGTCATCATTGCGCCAGCCACCGCATCTGCCAAGAACGTGCTGCCGCGTGTGGCAGCGCTTCTCGACGTCGCGCAGGTTTCGGAAATCATCGAGGTTGTCAGCCCGGATACCTTCAAGCGTCCGATCTATGCCGGCAACGCCATCCAGACCGTACAGGCAACCGACGCCAGGAAGGTCATCACCGTGCGCCCGACCGCTTTTGCGGCAGCAACGGAAGGCGGTTCGGCAGCGGTCGAAACCATCGGTGCTGCCGAAAACCCCGGCCTCTCCAGCTTCGTTTCCGATGCGCTGGCATCGTCCGACCGTCCGGAACTGACATCCGCGAAGATCATCATCTCGGGTGGCCGCGCGCTCGGTTCCTCGGAGAAGTTCAAGGAAGTCATCCTTCCCGTTGCCGACAAGCTGGGGGCAGCCGTCGGTGCAAGCCGCGCCGCAGTCGATGCCGGTTATGCGCCGAACGACTGGCAGGTGGGCCAGACCGGCAAGGTGGTGGCGCCGCAGCTTTACATCGCCGCCGGCATTTCGGGCGCCATCCAGCATCTGGCCGGCATGAAGGACTCGAAGGTCATCGTCGCGATCAACAAGGATGAAGAAGCGCCGATCTTCCAGGTTGCCGATTACGGCCTCGTCGCCGATCTGTTCGAGGCTCTGCCCGAACTGCAGAAGGCACTGTGATTTAAGCCGATATCAACGGCGGCGCGTTTTTTGAACGCGCCGCCTTCTCTTTTCCGGCGATATGCGTAACATCGCCGACAATGACGCAGACAAATCCCTGAGAGGAGACCAGCCTATGACCGCGCCCTTTAAAAACATCGGTGTCATCGGAGCCGGTCAGATGGGTTGCGGCATTGCGCATGTCTCGGCTGTCGCGGGCTACAAGGTCCATATCTACGATCTTTCCAAGGAAGGCATCGAGGCCGGCCTTGCGACGATCAACGGCAATCTCGCCCGTCAGGTCACCAACGGCAAGCTCTCGGACGAGGCCCGCAAGCAGGCGCTTGCGCTCATCAGCGGCTCGACCGACGTCAACGATCTGGCGCCCATGGATCTCGTCATCGAGGCCGCGACGGAAAACGAGGAAATCAAACGCAAGATTTATGCGCAGATCTGCCCGGTCCTGAAGCCCGAAGCGCTTCTGGCCACCAACACCTCTTCGCTCTCCATCACCCGGCTTGCATCCGCCACCGACCGTCCCGAGCAGTTCATGGGTATCCACTTCATGAACCCGGTTCCCGTGATGAAGCTGGTGGAACTGGTGCGCGGCATCGCCACCAACGAAAAGACCTTCGATGCGGCCAAGGACTATGTGCGCACCCTGGAAAAGGCGATCACCGTCGCCGAGGATTTCCCGGCTTTCATCGTCAACCGCATCCTGCTGCCGATGATCAACGAGGCGATCTATACGCTTTACGAAGGCGTCGGCTCGGTGGAAGCCATCGACACCGCCATGCGGCTCGGCGCCAACCACCCGATGGGACCGTTGCAGCTTGCCGACTTCATCGGTCTCGACACCTGTTTGTCGATCATGCAGGTGCTGCATGACGGTCTGGCCGACAGCAAATATCGCCCCTGCCCGCTGCTGGTGAAATATGTCGAGGCCGGCTGGCTCGGCCGCAAGTCCGGCCGTGGTTTTTACGACTATCGCGGCGAGACGCCGGTTCCGACGCGCTGACACCGAACCGATATCGTCCCTGCCTTCAGCCGAACTCTCAGGCAATCAGCAGGTAAGCAACCGCTCCGACACCGGCGGCGAGGACGGATACGGCCGTGAGCAACCCGCAATAAACGAGCGTTCCAGAAACGGCGGCGACGAATACACGCCCTGCCGCGTTGGCGGCGAGAGCGGCGAGGATCGCGCTCGCCACGATATCGGGCGAAAGGTTCTGCGCATTGGTTCGCAGTGCGCTAAGGACGGCGACATCGGCATCGAATATGGCCGATAGAGCCGTGAGGGCAATGAAACCACCCGTGCCGATCCAGACGAGAAGAACGGCATTCAGCGTTCGCGTTACGGCAAAGAGCGTGGCGAAGATGGCAAGGGGTGCCATGTCGAACGGGTTTTTTGCGTCGATTTCCTGTCCGGACTGCGTGTCCCGCAGCCCTATCAGGCCGGCGCCGCTCAATCCGAGAACCAGCGCAGCGGCCAGCACCGCCGGGGCGATGAGGGAAAAGGTCGTCAGCGAGAGGGCGAGAACGATAACGAGAACCCGGAGCAGCGATACAGCCGCGGCCAGCGCCGCCACACCGGCCAGAGGCCACACGTTTTCACCGCTTTTCGCCTTCTGCCCGAAGCTGGCGGTTACGGCGGTCGATGAAACGAGCGCGCCAGCCAGCCCGGTCACCAGCAGGCCGCGGGTTGAGCCGAGGAGGCGCACGGCAATATAACCGCAATAGGAAATCGTGGCGCTGAGTACGGTGAACAGCCATATTTCCCAGGGGTTGAAGCCGCCCCACGGATCGATCGCCCGGTTTGGAAGGATCGACAGGCCAACGGCGGTCATTACGGCCAGAACCAGCGCGGAGCGTAGCTCGATCCATGTCAACCGTTTCAGCAGACTGTGGAGAACCTCCCTGCCCGCAAGCAGTGCGGCAAGGGCAGCACCACCAGCCGCCGCCGCCTGATATTGCGCCGTTACCGCAAGCCCGCCGAGGGCAAAGACGCAGAGCGCCGCGACCACACCGGTGACACTGAAATCATCGTCATGGCGCGCCTCGCGCAGCTTGAACCACGAAAAGCTAAATGCGAATCCCAGAAAACCCGCCGCGAAGGCGAAGGCATTGCCCTGCTCATCGGCCAATATGCCGAAGACGCCACCCAGCAGGCCGGCAATGCCATAGGTCCTGATCCCGGCGGTGCGGCTGCCCGCCGGCGCATCGCGCTCCCGCCAGCCACGCTCAAGGCCGACGAGCAGGCCGATGGCGAGGGCAAGACCAAGCCGGGGAATAAGCAACTCCATGTCGGTACCCATTCATGGCGCAAGTCAGGATCATTATACGAAGCGGGCACGGGCTTGTCTGCATCGGTACATCCGCTGGAAAAGCCGGCTTTGAAGGCGGTTGCGGCTCCCAGCCCTCAATATCCAGCCGCCGGCATCATTTTCCAGTCGCGGCTGTCACCAGCGCCCTGGCATCCTCGCTGTCCCACGCCGCCGGGCCGTTCATGGCCGCAAGCAGGCAACCATTCTCATCCATCAGCAGGGTTGCAGGCAGGCCGAAGGCGAGGCCTTCCTTTTTCAGCACGTTGAAAACGCCCATGGAACTGTCGCGATAGGGCTTCAGCGCGTCGATCTTGTATTCATCCATGAAGGCTTTCGGTTTTTCATCCGCACCGACATCGATATTGACGGCAACGACCTCGAAGCCGTCACCGCCCTTTTCCTTCTCCAGCGCGTTCAGGGCCGGCATCTCTTCCCGGCAGGGCACACACCATGTGGCCCACAGGTTGAGAAGAACCGTCTTGCCCTTGAGATCGGCAAGCGTCATGTCCTGTGCCTGCGGCCCCTTGAAGGACAGCGGGATGACCCGTGGCTTGTCCGCCGCCGACATGGCCGCAACCTGGCCCTTCAGAAACGGCTTCAGCGAGGCGATGCGGTTTGCCGCCCCCTCACATAAACCGGCGTCAGCGACCGCTGCCCCTTGAACCGGGCTCTCAGACCCAATATGCCTGAACCAGACCGCGCCCGCGCCGCTTAAGACACCGGCAACGGCAGCAATTGCAACCAACTTGGCGGAAGGAAGCCTGAACGGCCTTTTTTCTGTCATCGAATACTCCAGGGCACTGCGAACATGGCTGACGGCACAGATCAGAAATCCTCCAACCAGATGTGGGGCGGGCGTTTCGCTTCCGGGCCATCTGCCATCATGGAAGAGATAAATGCCTCCATCGGCTTCGACAAGAAGCTTTATGCCCAGGACATCCGCGGCTCTATGGCGCATGCCACCATGCTGGCATCTAAAGGCATTATTTCACCTGATGATAAAGACAAGATCATCGAGGGTCTGAACACGATCCTGTCAGAGATCGAAGCCGGCACCTTCGAATTTTCGCGCAAGCTCGAAGATATTCATATGAACATCGAAGCGCGGCTTGCGACCCTCATCGGCACCGCCGCCGGCCGCCTGCACACCGCCCGCTCGCGCAACGACCAGGTGGCGCTCGATTTCCGCCTGTGGGTGAAGGAAGAACTGCAGAAGACTGAGGGCATGTTGACCGCCCTCATCGCCGCCTTCCTCGACCGCGCTGAAGAAAATGCCGATACCGTGATGCCCGGCTTCACCCATCTGCAAACCGCCCAGCCCGTCACTTTCGGCCATCATTGCATGGCCTATGTGGAAATGTTCGGCCGTGACCGCGCCCGCGTGCGCCACGCCATCGAACATATGGATGAAAGCCCGATCGGCGCGGCCGCACTCGCCGGCACCGGCTATCCCATCGACCGCCACATGACGGCGAAGGCGCTCGGTTTCCGCGAGCCGACCCGCAATTCCATCGACACCGTCTCCGACCGCGATTTCGCGCTGGAATTCCTGTCGATCGCCTCCATCTGCGCCACGCATCTGTCGCGCCTCGCCGAAGAGATCGTCATCTGGTCGACGCCGCAATTCGGCTTCATCCGGCTGTCGGATGCCTTCTCGACTGGCTCCTCGATCATGCCACAGAAGAAGAACCCCGACGCCGCCGAGCTGGTGCGCGCCAAGACCGGCCGTATCAACGGTTCGCTGATCGCCCTCCTGACGGTCATGAAGGGCCTGCCGCTCGCCTATTCCAAGGACATGCAGGAAGACAAGGAACAGGTTTTCGATGCCGCCGAGAGCCTGGAGCTGGCGATTGCCGCCATGACCGGCATGATCCGCGACCTTGAAGTGCGCAAGGACCGCATGCGCGCCGCCGCCGGTTCGGGTTATTCCACCGCCACCGACCTTGCCGACTGGCTGGTGCGCGAGGCGGGCCTGCCCTTCCGCGATGCCCACCATGTGACCGGCAATGCCGTGGCGCTGGCGGAAAAGAAGGGCTGCGACCTCGCCGATCTTTCGCTTGAGGAATTGCAGGCCATCCACCCTGATATCACCAAGGGTGTTTTCGACGTTCTTTCCGTGGAAGCATCGGTCGCCAGCCGCACCAGCTTCGGCGGCACGGCACCTTCCGAAGTGAAGAAGCAGATCGCCTGGTGGCGTGGACGCAACTGATAAGCCGATTTGACGTCGTCACCCCGGACTTGATCCGGGGTCCAGCGCGATCAAGTCTTTGATCGCAGAAGAGTCTTTTCACGTCACAGACGCGCCGTGGCTGGATGCCGGATCAAGTCCGGCATGGCGGAGGAGAGATTTTCGCGCTTTGCCCCAGTCTGAGGGTGCACAAGCGCCCTGTTTTTCGTTATCAGAGAGGCACATATTTCCTTTGGACAGGCTCATGCTTTCAAAAACCGCGCGTAAACTCATCGTTCCCATCGGCATGACACTCGCTGTCAGCCTTGTTCTCAGCGCCTGCGGGCGTAAGGGCGACATCGATCCGCCGAGCACGCCGGTCGAAATGCGCAACAAGCGCAATGCCGACGGAACGGAGACGAAGCCGGCGACGGCGGAGCGCCCGTTCATTCTCGACAAGCTTCTCTGACGGATAAAAGCCTGTGAACCATTTTGGCTATATCGACGGCGTGCTGCACGCCGAAAACGTGCCTGTGCCCGAGATCGCCAAGGCGGTCGGCACGCCATTCTACGTCTATTCGACCGCGACGCTGGAGCGCCATTACAAGGTGTTCTCAGGCGCCTTTGCGGATGTGGACGCCATGGTCTGTTATGCCATGAAGGCCAATTCCAACCAGGCGGTTTTGAAGACGCTGGCAAAGCTCGGCGCGGGCATCGACGTCGTCTCGGGCGGCGAATTGCGCCGCGCGCTCGCAGCCGGCGTTCCGGCAAGCCGCATCATGTTTTCCGGCGTCGGCAAGACGGTGGCGGAGATGGATTATGCGCTGGAAGCCGGCATCTACTGTTTCAACATCGAATCCGAGCCGGAACTGGAAGTCCTCAACCTGCGCGCCGTGAAAATGGGCAAGCGGGCGCATGTCTCCTTCCGCATCAACCCGGATGTGGATGCGCGCACCCACGCCAAGATTTCCACCGGCAAGAAGGAAAACAAGTTCGGCATTTCCTATGAACGCGCCCGCGCGGTCTATGCCCATGCCGCCACCCTGCCCGGCATCGAAGTGACCGGCATCGACATGCATATCGGCAGCCAGATCACCGAATTGCAGCCTTTCGAGGATGCCTTCCGGCTGTTGCGCGAACTCGTGGAAGTGCTGCGCACCGATGGCCACACGATCAGCCATGTCGATATTGGCGGCGGTCTCGGCATTCCCTATCGCGAGGACAATAATCCGCCGCCGCTGCCGGATGCCTATGCCCATATCGTCAAGAACGAGCTGAAGAGCCTCAACTGCAAGATCGTCACCGAGCCCGGCCGCCTGATCGTCGGCAATGCCGGCATTCTGGTGACGGAAGTGATCTATGTGAAGGATGGCGGCGAGAAGACCTTCGTGATCGTCGACGGCGCGATGAATGACCTCATCCGCCCGACGCTTTACGAGGCCTATCACGGCATCCGCCCGGTGGTTCAGCCCGTCGAGGACACACCGCGCATCAAGGCCGATATTGTCGGTCCCGTTTGCGAGACCGGCGATTATCTGGCGCTCGACCGCGAAATGGCGGCACCGCAGCCGGGCGACCTGATCGCCGTCAGTTCCGCCGGGGCTTATGGCGCGGTGCAGGCCGGCACCTATAATTCGCGCCTGCTGGTGCCGGAAGTGCTTGTCAAGGGCGACAAATTCCACGTCATCCGCCCGCGTGGCACCTATGAGGAGCTGATCGCCCTCGATTCGGTTCCCGCCTGGCTCGATTGATCTCACCTGCCACACAGTCGGTCGATCACAATTGAGCGAAGCTGCCTAAAAAATGGGGGTGAGGGTCTGGCTGCCCTCGTCTTCGCCACAAAGAATGTTATCCTTGCCTCCGTGATATGAACAGCGCGCCGTTCCGGGAATGGCGTTCGACGTGGCCAGAACCGGGAGAACGGATTGATGACCACTGCCGGAGAGGACAAGGCTGGCGGAGAGGACAGGACAGGCAGAAAGCGCCCAACCGGCGCATTCGCGCAACGGCCGGACCTTGCCCGCCGGGTTGCCGCCAAGCGCTTCTTCGCGAAAATCGTGCTGCTTTCGGAAAAAATAGCGCCGAAAACGCTGTGGCCTCTCTCCATCGCCGCCGTGTTTCTGGCGCTTGCATGGTTCGGTCTTTACCGGCATATGCCGGATTTCCTCCGGCTCGGCATCGTCTTCGTACTGGTTTTCAGTTTCATCGCCACGCTTCTGCCGATCCTTCGGCTGAAATGGCCGACGGATCACGACGCATCCCGCCTTCTTGAAGATCGCAACGGCCTGGCGCACCAGCCGGTCGGCGTGCAGGAGGACGAGCCGGCCTTCGACACGCCTTTTTCCCGCACACTCTGGAAAGAACACCAGATCCGCATGGCGGAGCGCATCGCCGCGCTCAATGCCGGTCTGCCGAAACCCGACATCGCCCGTTATGACCGTCTGGCGCTGCGCGCCGTTCCGGCACTGCTTCTGGTCACGGCCTTCGGTTTTTCCTATTCGAACGGCGCGGGCACGGTTGCCGATGCCTTCCGCAGCCGGCCAGCCGTCGGTCCGCTCAATCCCGATATCCGTCTCGATGCCTGGGTCACGCCGCCTGCCTATACCGGCCGCGCGCCGATTTTCCTGACCGGACGTGATGCCAGCGGTCGTGACGCGGTTTCCGTGCCACAATCCTCCAGGCTGACGATCCGCATGACCGGCGGCGATGGCGGTGAGGAAGTGACCTTCGAGCCGGAAATGGCCGGCGCATTGCAGAAGCTTGCGCCCGAAGCTGCACGCGCCGACAGCGCCAGCGGCGATGTCGCGGTTCAGACACCAGCACGCTCGACGGATCAACCCATTGCGCCGCGCACTTTCGCGATGGATGTCACCGAAAGCGGCATGATCACCGCCAATGGCGAACAATGGGTGTTCAACGTCATCCCCGACCAGCCGCCCAGCATCGCCTTCGACAACATGCCGCGCCGCGCCGTCAATGGTGCGCTGGAAATCGGCTTCACCGCCAAGGACGATTATGGGCTGAAGGAAGCCCATGCCATCATCGAGCCGCTCGGCGTGGCCGAAGGCGCGACCGCACTTTATCCGCCGCCGGAATTCAAGCTCGACCTGCCGCGGCAGAACAATCGCGAGATCAAGGGCCTGACCAGCCGCAACCTGACCGAACATCCGATGGCGGGAAAACGCGTGCGCATCACGCTGGTGGCAACCGACGGTGCGGGCCAGACCGGCCGCAGCCCCGCGCATGAAATGGTGCTGCCGGGCCGCAACTTCTCCGAACCGCTGGCAGCTTCCATTGCCGAGCAACGGCAGATTTTCTCTCTGGATACGCGCCAGATGCCGAAGGCCATCGCCTATAACGAGGCCGTCGGTCTGCGTCCGGAAGAAACCATTCCCAACACCACGCATTATCTCCTGCTGCAATCGGCGCAGACCCGCATGCGGCTTGCATATAATCAGGAGATGCTGAAGGACACGGCCGATTATCTCTGGGAGATTGCACTCGGTATCGAGGACGGCGATCTCTCGCAGGCGGAAAAACGCCTGCGCGATGCCCAGACCGCGCTTTCGGAAGCGTTGCAACGCAACGCTTCCGACGAGGAAATCGCCAAGCTGATGCAGGAACTGCGGGAAGCCATGCAGCAGTTCATGAGCGAGCTTGCGCAACGCATGCAGAATGCGCCGCAGGCCAACATGAACCAGCAGGCGCAGAACGTATTGCGCCAGCGCGATCTGGAAAACATGATGAACCAGATCGAGAACCTTGCCCGCTCCGGCAACCGCGACGCGGCGCAGGAAATGCTCTCGCAGTTGCAGCGCATGATGAACAATCTGCAGGCCGGCAGGCCGCAGCGCCAGGGCCAGCAGGGGCAGCAGCAGAGCAGCAAGATGCGCCAGCAGATCGACAAGCTGGGCGAAATCCTGCAGCAGCAGCAGAAGCTGATGGACGAAACCTTCAAGCTCGATCAGGCGCTGCGCGACCGTATGCAGCGCGGCGACCCGCAGCAGGGCGGCGAAGGCGACGACCAGCAGATGGGTGAGAACGGCGGGCAGCAGCAACCGCAGGGCCAGCAAGGTCAACAGGGCCAGAACGGTCAGCAGGGCGGACAGCAGCAGACCGACCAGATGACCGCCGAGCAGTTGCGCGAGGCACTGAAAAACCTGCGGGCGCAGCAGGATGCGCTCGGCAAGCAGCTTGGCGAATTGCAGCAGGGCCTTCGTGATCTCGGCATGGAGCCGGGCGAAAACTTCGGCAAGGCACAGCAGGAAATGCAAGGAGCCGGCGAGGCGCTGGGCAAGGGCCAGGGCGAACAGGCCGTCGAAGGTCAGGGCAATGCGCTAAACGCGCTGCGTCAGGGCGCACAGGACATGATGGGCCAGATCATGCAGGCCATGCGCCAGCAGGGCCAGCAGCCCGGACAGGGTCAGGAAGGCATGGCGGGACAGGGCGGGCAGAACGGCCGCGACCCGCTCGGCCGCCCGCGCAGCACCACCGGCCCGGATTTCGGCGATCAGGTGAAGGTGCCTGACGAGATCGACGTGCAGCGCGCCCGCGAAATTCTCGAAGCGATCCGTGAAAAGCTCGGCAACAATCCTCCGGGTGAAGTGGAACGGCGTTATCTCGAGCGGTTGCTGGATATTCGGTGAGGGTTCGCACAGTCGTACTGCGCTTCGATACAGCCTCAAAGCTAAAATTTTCCGTCATGCCGGACTTGATCCGGCATCCAGCCGCAGCGCGTCTGCGCGGCGAGGAAGAGTTCTTTCAGCCCAAGGACTTGGGCTGGCTGGATTCCGGCTCAAGGCCGGAATGACGGAGGTAGGGAACTGCGCTGAGCCAAGGGGGCTGACCAACAAAAAAGGCGGCCTGACAGCCGCCCTTTAAATCTCTGTACTCTTATCGCTCAGGCGGCAAGCGCGCGCGCCACGGCCTTGCGGATATCCGGAAGCGCGAAGGGCTTCGAAACGACATCAACGATCTTCTCCGCCAGATCGTCGGCGCGTTCGCGCTGCTCGGCATAACCCGTCATCAGCAGGATACGCATGGCCGGGAAGCTCTCGGCGGCGCGATGCGCCAGCTCGATGCCATCCATGACCGGCATGCGGATATCCGAAAGGAGAAGATCGAAACTGGTTTCCTGGAGCTTCTCCAGCCCCTGCTCGCCATCCGCCGCCTCATAGGTCTCGTGACCGTCGAGACGGAGCGCCCGCGCCACGAAAGAACGCAGCGCATCCTCGTCTTCGGTAATCAGAATCTTCGCCATTACTCATTGCTCCTGGGCATCATTTCCAGCCGTGAGCAACATCGCAGGCTCCTCTTTTCAAGAGGTAAACACCCAGGCTTTGGCTGGGTGAATGGTTAATGAGGCGTCTCCGCCCTGTGCCGTTCCGATACGGTAAATAGGCTCAGGCGTCGCCGGTCACGACACCGACAAAGGGCAGTTCGCGGAAGGCATAAGCGACATCCATGCCGTAGCCCACGACGAAATAGTCAGGACATTCGAAACCGACATAATCGGCCTCCAGATCTTCCTTGCGCTTCACCTTCTTGTCGAGCAGCACGGCGATGGTGACGTTGCGGGCGCCGCGCTCGTAGAGCAGTTCCTTGGCGAAACGCAGCGTGCGGCCGGATTCGAGAATATCGTCGATCAACAGGACATCGCGGTCTTTCACGTCGCTGTCGATATCCTTGACGATCCTGACCCCTTGCGAAACCGTGCCGCTGCCATAGCTCGACAGCGTGATGAACTCGACTTCGGGAGCAAGGCCGCTGTCATGCAGTGCGCGGATAAGATCGGCCGCGAAAATGAACGATCCCTTGAGCACGGCAATGACCAGCAAATCCTTGGTCGGGCCACCGGCAATGTGCTTGGCCATATCGCGATTGCGCTCGGCGATCTGCTCGGCGGTATAAAGCGGCTCGATATTTTTTCCACGGACGACGGGCATTCTTACTCCTGTGCTGCGCCTTGCCGATTTTACCTTTCAGTAAAAATAGAAGACACGCGTTAGCACAGTCAGCGTTCGGACGCACCCGCCTCGACGAAGGAAAGCTTGATCTCAGGCGTTTTTCCACCGGGATGGCGCAGTTTTGCCGAGAAACCGTGGCTGAAACCGGGCTGCATCTCTTTCACCGGCGGCTCGATAACCATGCTCGCCACCAATTGTCCCTTGGCGGCGAAGAGATCGGCGCGAAGGGCCGGCACCTCTTCCAGATTGCCGCCATTGTTTTCCACGATGCCGTTGATGAGCAGGATATCCATGCCGCCCGCTTCCTGCGGGGTTACGGTGACATGGGAAATGGCGAGAGGATTGACCGAGGCCGCGACCGCCGTCTTTTCCGGCACCACGACCGAGAGGCCGCCCGAACATACGAAGACAAAAATGGCGAGGCCGGCCACCAGCGCCGAATAGGCATCCGCCGACAGGCGAGACAATCTGCGATCCACCCAGCCGATGAAAGCGAGGCAAAGAATGGCGAGGGTGACGGGCGGTTTTTTCACCTGCCGGCGCGCTGCGCCGCGATTGTCGTTTCCGGGCTGACGCGCACGGTTTTCCTTGATGGTGACAAATTCCGCGTCTACCACGTCGCGGTCGGGATTTGCCGCCCGCGACGTGCGGCGCACCGGCGTTTCCGGCATCAGGAGGTCGAAATCGAATGCCGCTTGCCGGCGAGATGAACGGAACATAGCCATAGAATTCCCTGGGTGAGGTTTTCCGGCCCGCAAAACTGGGCATTGCAACGAATCCTGCCAAGTTTTAAATTTAATTGGTTAATGCTTCGCAAAAACGGCTCGCGCAGGCCGCCGGATCCGGGTTAAACCCCGACATCCGAACCCCACGCGCCAGCGGCTTGCGAACCACCACGAAACGAAGAGACTGGAAGTCCGTTGATCCATTTCGAAAATGTCGGGTTGCGTTACGGCATGGGACCCGAGATCCTGAGGGACATGACCTTCGACATTCCCAAGGGTTCGTTCCAGTTTCTGACCGGCCCTTCGGGTGCGGGCAAGACCACGCTGCTCCGCCTGCTTTTGATGTCGCTGCAGCCGACCCGTGGCAATATCCGCATGTTCAACCGGGATGTGTCGCGTATTCCGCGCAGCGAGTTGCCGATGCTGCGCCGCCGCGTCGGCATCGTGTTTCAGGATTTCCGGCTGCTCGATCATCTGACGACCTATGAGAATGTCGCCCTGCCGCTGCGCGTGCGCGGCAAGGAAGAAAGTGCCTATCGCAACGACGTGATCGAGCTTCTGAAATGGGTCGGGCTCGGCGAGCGTATCAACGTGCTGCCGGCCATTCTTTCCGGCGGGGAAAAGCAGCGCGCCGCCATCGCCCGCGCGCTGATGGACCAGCCGGAAATATTGCTGGCCGACGAGCCGACCGGCAACGTCGATCCGCCGATGGCCAAGCGCCTTCTCAACCTTTTCCTGGAGCTCAACCGGCTGGGCACGGCCGTCGTCATCGCCACCCATGATTTTGGCCTGATGGACCAGATCGATGCGCGCCGGATGATCCTGACCGAAGGGCGGCTCGACATCTATGAATGAGATCAACCGCAAACCATTGAAACCGGAAGCGGCGCAGCCGAAGCGCCCGCCCATGCGCATCCGCCCGATGGCGCCCATCCTGCCGCCCTCCAATATTCAGGGTAATGCGCTGATGGTGGTGATCGCCATCATGGCCTTTCTCGCCTGCCTCACCCTTGGTGCCGTCTCCATGGTGCGCGCCACCGCCGCCACCTGGCAGAGCCAGATTTCCCGCGAGATCACCATCCAGATCAAGCCCGAGGACGGGCTGGACATGGATGCGGCGCTCTCCAAGGCACGCAATCTGGCGCTCACCTTCGTCGGCACGCGCGACGGTACGATCCTCGACGATGCGGCGACATCGCGCCTGCTGGAGCCGTGGCTCGGCAGCGGTCTCGATCTTTCCGAATTGCCGGTGCCGCGTCTCGTCGTCATCACCATCGACGAAAACAATCCGCCCGATTTCCAGGCGATGCGGGATATGCTGAAAGCCGAGATTCCGCAGGCATTTCTGGACGACCACCGCACCTGGGTCGACAGGCTGGTCTCCATGGCCAGAACCACCGTCATGATCGGCGTCGGTGTCCTCATCCTCGTCTTCACCGCCATGGTGCTGACGGTGGTGTTTGCCACGCGCGGCGCGCTTTCCGGCAACCGGCACATTGTCGAGGTGCTGCATTTCGTCGGCGCCGAAAGCAGTTTTGTGGCGCGCGAATTCCAGAAGCACTTCCTGAAGATCAGCCTCAAGGGGGCAGCGGCGGGCAGCGCGCTTGCCGCCGCCGTGTTCCTCGTCGCCGGTTTCTGGCAGTCGAGCACGGTCGCGACACCACAGAGCGACCAGGCAAGCGCGCTTTTTGGCTCGTTTTCGGTCGGTCTCGGCGGTTATTTCGGTATCGCCATGACGATGATCATCATCGCGCTTCTCACCACCATCACGGCGCGCATGACCGTCATCCGCACCATTGACGATATTGACCGCGTCCGGTCCGATCCGTCAAAAAGCGACGGCCTTGCATCGTGAGATCATCCCCGAAATTCCGCGGGAAAACTGAAACCGTCACAAGCCGGATGTAACCTGCGGACGGTGGACAAAAATGCCTGTTCCTTGCCTTAATCGGCGAGTATTCAGGAGGAATGTTTGTGAGTCGGATGGACCAGGATCAGACGACGACGCGGCCGGCCAGAAAGGGCCTGTTGTCGCGGCGTGGTCCTCTGCGCCGTTTTATTCGCGGCCTCATCCTGCTTTGTGTCATCGCACTCGGCGCTTTTTCCGGCGGTTTCCTGTGGTTTGCCGATTCGGTCGCCTCCATGCGCCCGCCGGAGGGGGCAAGAGGCGATGCCATCATCGTTCTCACCGGCGGTTATCAGCGCATCGAACAGGCGGTGGGCCTGCTCCGGGATGGTGTGGGCAAGCGGCTGTTGATATCGGGCGTCAACCCCGCCACCACCCGTTCGCAGATCCGCAAGATGACGCAAGGGTCATCCGACATGTTCACCTGCTGCGTGGATATGGGCTACAAGGCGATCGATACGATCGGCAACGCCAATGAGGCGGCCAGCTGGATACGCGACCACAATTATTCCTCCATTGTCGTCGTCACCAACAATTATCACATGCATCGCAGCCTGCATGAATTGCGCAGCGCCAGCCCGCAGACGGAATTCATCGCCTATCCCGTCATCAGCGCGGATCTCGCCCGCACGAACTGGTTCGTGGAGCCGGATGTGGTCCGAACCATGCTCTACGAATATCTGAAGTTCGTGGCGGCGGCGGGACGCGACCTCACCGGCTTCGGCAAGGGCGACGGTCTGCGCAAGGCGGCCGCCGATCATTCCGCACCCAAGGTGGCGACCGCTTCTCCATGACCGGCGAGAAACGCGCTTGATGCGAGGCCTTGTTTTCGTGTAGGCGTCTGGCATCGGCATCCGGCATCGAGGCCTGTCCAAGGCTTCGGAACGGCTGCGCTCCGGGAAGGCTGTTGATGCTCAAGCTGCGCTCTTTTCTTTTCAATACGCTGTTTTATCTCAACCTGATTGTCCGCATGATCGTGCTGACGCCGATCTATTTCATCCTGCCCCGCAAGATCGCCTATGAAATCCCCAAGAACTGGGCGCGGTCCAACCATTGGCTGATGAAGACCATCGTCGGCACCACCTTCGAGATCGAAGGGCTGGAAAACATTCCCGAAACCGGCTGCATCTTTGCGCCCAAGCACCAATCCTTCTGGGATACCTATGCGCTGCTGCCCAATCTTCCCGATCCGGTCTATATTCTGAAACGCGAGCTTTTGTGGATTCCGCTATTCGGCTGGTACGCCATGAAACAGCGCATGATCCCGGTCAACCGCGCCGCGCGCGGCAAGGTGATGCTGAAGGTGATGGAGCGGGCGCGCGAGGAAATGGCCGCCGGCCGCGAACTCATCATCTATCCCGAAGGCACGCGCCGCCCACCCGGCGCCGAACCCGAATATCGTTATGGCATTGCCCGGCTTTACCGCGATCTGCAGGTTCCGGTCATTCCCGTCGCCATGCATCCCGGCCTTTTCTGGCCGCGCCGTTCCACCATGCGTTATCCCGGCCATTTCAAGGTGCGCATCCTGCCGGCCATCGAGCCGGGGCTGGACCCCGACGTGTTCTTCAAGCGCCTGATCGAGGTGACGGAAAAGGCGAGCGATGAATTGCTGCTGGAAACCGTGCGCAACAACCCGCATTTGCCGTTGCCGCCGACCGCCGTGAAGCGGATCGCCGAACTTCAGGGCAAGGAAACCGCCGCCGGCTGAGCGGCGAGCGTACCGACATTTTTGGCGATGCTCTCCAGCAGGGAGTCGCGAATGCCCATTTCCTGCAGATGCTGCACGGTATTGAAGACATAATCCGTATTCGGCCCGGAGCGACCCGATGCGGCCGCGATGATGGTCGCCGATTCGGCAACGCCGAGGCCGCCGATATATTGCTCATGCGCGGGATCGGCCACATAGGTCACGGCGCTGCTGCGCCGGCCATTGGCGAGCGCGACGGAAACCACGCGCTCCTTGTAGACATTCGTCACCAGCTCGCGCTCCCGCAGATAGGCCATGACGGGATCGTGGTCCTGCGCCCGCACGCGGAAGGCAACGCCAAGGCAGGAGCCGCCGCGCTCCAGACCAAGGACGAGACCGGGCTTTTCTTCGGTGCCTCTATAAAAGTTGGAACTGATGCAGAGCGAGCGCCGATAACCGTGCAGCCGTGCCTGCTGCCTCTCCTCGAAGGCGAAGCCGGGGTTCCACATCAACGAACCGTAGCCAAAGACCCAAAAATCGTCCATATCCCAAGCCAAATCGAAATTATCTGAAGTCTGTTCATCGGAGATCAATATGGCAGCGTCAAGCCAATCCGGCACCGCCAGGAAATTCCTCTGGCTCGCCATCGCCATCCTCGTGGTCATCGGACTTTATACCGCCGGATGGTTTTATGCCGCCGACAGGCTGAAGCAGACGGTTCTGAACGTCATTGCCCCCTCGCAGGCCCGCAGCGTCAGCGGCGAATGCGGCGATATCGCCTTCAAGGGTTACCCCTTCCGCATCGGCCTCTTCTGCTCCAAAGTGACGGTGGATGACAGCGGCAACGGCGTTTCCGCTTCTTTCGGGCAATTACGCTCGGCGGCGCAGGTCTATAATCCCGGCCATATCGTCTGGGAACTGGATTCCCCTGCGGAAATCCGCTCCGCCCATGGCCTGACAGTCTCGGCCACCTGGCAGAACATGCAGTCGAGCATCGTCACCAAGCTGAAGGGCATCGACCGCAGCTCGCTCGTCATTGACGGGCTGAAGGCGCAGGCGGTCTCCTCCGTTACCGGCCAGACGATCGATTTTGATGCCGTCAAGACGGAAATGCATCTTCGCCAGAACGGTGCCGATCTCGACGGTGCGGTCACGCTCACCGACTCGGCCACCGTCATCAAGGACTGGCCGCAGGTTCTTCCGCGCCTCGACGCCATCGTTGATGTCACGCTCGCAGGCAAGGCGGGCATGGTGGACGGCAGCGACACGTCAGGCCTTTATGGCACAAGCGGCGAACTTCGCCGGCTGGTGGCCGATATTGGCGAAGGCCGCACCATGCGCATCAGCGGTCCCTTCTCCTTCGACAATGAGGGGTATCTTTCCGGCCAGTTCAAGCTGGAGATCGAAAAGCTCGGCGCATGGTCGGACAATGCCAAGCAGGCGTTTCCGCAGCTGCAATCCACCATCGATACGGCCCGCAAACTGCTCGGCGCGCTTGCCGGCGGTGGCGACAGGGCATCCGTCGATCTCGTGGTGGATCGCGGCCGCGCCACCGTCAGCGGCTTCATCCCGCTGGGCAAGATTCCGCCGATCTGAGCGCCCGAATCTTCTCCGTCACCGCCGGGCTTGATCCGGGTCCAGCACGATCAAGTCATTGACCGCAAAAAACTCTCCCCACGGCGCAGACGCGCCGTGGCTGGATACCGGATTCAATCCGGCATGACGGGAGAGATATTTGCAGGCTTTGTCCCCTGCCCTACTTCTTCTGGTCCAGCGCGTGACGGCCGAAGTCCGGTGCGTCGACATCCTGACCGGCCTCAACGATGGAGCGGCGGATAGCGCGGGTGCGGGAAAACAGCTCGAACAGCTTGTCGCCCTCTCCCCAGCGTATCGCCCTTTGCAGGGAGGCGAGGTCTTCGGAAAACCGTGCCAGCATCTCAAGGATGGCATCCTTGTTATGCAGGCAGACATCGCGCCACATGGTAGGATCTGAAGCCGCCAGACGGGTGAAGTCACGGAAACCGGAGGCGGAATATTTGATGACCTCCGATTCGGTCACCGTCTCCAGATCATCCGCCGTGCCGACGATATTATAGGCGATGATGTGCGGCAGATGCGAAACGATCGCCAGAACCTTGTCGTGGTGCTCGGCATCCATCTCGTCCACGCGCGAACCGAGCGCCCGCCAGAAATCCTTGAGCTTTTCCAGAGCTTCGGCATCGGTCCCCGGCAAAGGCGTGAAAATGCACCAACGGTCGCGGAAGAGGCCGGCAAAACCGGCATCCGGGCCGGATTTTTCCGTACCCGCCAGCGGATGGCCGGGAATGAAATGCACATTGTCGGGCATATGCGGCGCCATCTGCGCGATGACCGAAGCCTTGGTGGAGCCGACATCGGTAACGATGGCGCCAGGTTTCAGATGCGGCGCGATCTGCTGCGCCACGCTTTCCGAAGCCCCCACCGGCACCGAGACGATAACGAGATCGGCATCCTTTACCGCCTCCGCCGCCGAAACCGTGTAATCCGTGCCAAGTTCCAGTTCTTCCGCCCGTTTCAGCGTGGCTTCGCTGCGGGTGGAAATCGTCACGTGGCGGGCAAGCCCAAGCTCTTTGACATCACGGGCAATCGACGAGCCGATCAGGCCGATGCCGATCAGCGCGATGCGTTCAAACATGATCTCAGCCATCACGCCTGCCCCATGAACTCGGTAAGGGCCGCGATGACGCCGAGATTGGCCTCTTCGGAGCCAACGGTCATTCTCAGCGCATTCGGGAAGCCGTAACCGCGCACCGCACGCAGGATGTAGCCACGGCGGCTCAGGAACTCATCCGCATCCGCCGCACGCTTGCCGTCCTGATCCGGGAAATGGATGAGGATGAAGTTGGTGACCGAAGGCGTGACGGTGAGGCCGAGGCCGGTAAAGCTCGTGACCAGCTTTTCCATCCACAGCGTGTTATGCGCCACGGCCTTCTCTACGAAGGCCTGATCGCGGATTGCCGCAGCACCCGCCGCGATAGCCGGCGCGCTCATGTTGAACGGGCCGCGCACGCGGTTCAGTGCATCGATGACAGCGGCAGGGCCATACATCCAGCCGACGCGCAGGGCCGCCAGACCATAAACCTTGGAGAAGGTGCGGGTCATCACCACGTTGCGGTTGCCGGAGACCAGCTCGAGACCGGCCTCATAGTCGTTCTTGCGGACATATTCGGCATAGGCCGCGTCCAGCACCAGCACGACATGTTTCGGCAGCCCGGCCTGCAGGCGGCGGATTTCCGCGACGGGAACATAGGTGCCGGTGGGATTGCCGGGATTGGCGACGAAAACCATCTTGGTCTTCGGTGTCACGGCGGCGAGGATCGCATCCACGTCCACCGCGCAATCCTTTTCCTTCACCGTCACCGGGGTCGCGCCCGCGCCCATGATCTGGATCTTGTAAACGAGGAAACCGTGTTCGGTGATGATCGCCTCATCGCCAGCGCCCAGATAGACGTGGCAAAGCAGACCGAGAAGCTCGTCCGAACCGTTGCCGCACAGGATATTCGCGATGTTGAGACCGTGCACGTCGGCAATCGCCTGACGCAGCGCAATGGCCTGACCGTCCGGATAGATTTCCAGATGGCTGGCAACCGTGCTGAAAGCCTCTATCGCCTTCGGGCTCGGCCCAAGCGGCGTCTCGTTGGAGGAGAGCTTATAAACCTTCGCAACGCCATCCACATGTTCCTTGCCCGGAACATAAGCGGCGATATCCAGAATACCCGGACGCGGAACAGGTTGGCTAAGCTCTGCACTCATTTGATCGACCTTTGGAAAAGCGCCGGAGAACCCGGCAAAAGCAATGCCGGAGGCATTAGACCGGAATGGGCGCTTTGTCGAGGGTCAGCGCGGCTTTCCCTGGCTTGCGGCAGCGCGGGTGGTGGGCACCCCCTGTGGCGCAAGCACGGGCACGAACACCCGGCGCGAGGCGCGCTGTGTGACGGGCAATCCCTGATAGAGACGTTTCTGGGCTTCCACCACGATGACGCCGGAAAACAGCGGCCAGAGGCGACGGCCGGTATGTTCGAGATAACGGCGGAACTTCAGCACCGGCCGGCTTGTGGTGGGCGGGAAAAACAGCGCCTCGGCGGTGGCGCCCGGCGTGAAATTGGTTTCGCGCAAAAGCGCCGTCAGCTGCCCGCGTGAATAGGGGCGGCCGGAGCCGAAGGGCGTGTGTTCCATGCGCGCCCACACACCGCGCCGGTTCGGCACCACGATGACCAGACGCCCGCCCGGCGCCAGCACCCGCCACAGTTCCTTTAAACTCTCACGCGGATTTTCGGCAAATTCCAGCGCATGCACCATGAGGACCCGGTCTATCGACGAATCGGGCAGGGGCAATTCCTCGTCGAACACCAGCGCGGTGGAGGAAAATTCGCCCGCCGGCCAGTTTACCGCCCCCTGCCCCGCCGGCATGAAGGCGAAGGTGCGCTCCGTATCGCGGCGGAATCGCTCCAGAAACGGCACGGCATAACCGAGACCAACCAGCCGCTCTTCCGGCAAGGGCGGCCACAGCGTCGAAAGCGCCATGGTAATCGCCTGCTCGGCGGAGCGGCCAAGCGGGGAATGATAGAATTCGCGCAGATCGACGATATCGGTATTCATGGTCGAGAATGTAGCATCAGGCGGTTGGACTTCAAGGCGTCTGCCCCTACATTGGAAATCAGTTGGGAAAGTCAGGCGGGTGAATGCGCCGGTTTTGGCCGGCAAACGGAGAGGATACGATGAAACCTTTGGAAATAGACGTCTTTCTTTGCCGTAGCGACAATTTCGGGGTGCTCCTGCACGATCCCGAAAGCGGAGCGACAGCCGCCATCGACGCGCCGGAAGAAGGGCCGATCCTGCACGCTCTCGACGGCCACGGCTGGAAGCTCACCCATATCTTCACCACCCACCACCATCAGGACCATGTGGAAGCCAATCTGGCGCTGAAGGACAAGTTCCGCTGCGAGGTGCACGGCCCCTATGACGAGGCGGTTGCCATACCGGGCCTTGACCGTTCGCAGGCCGATGGCGACGAGTTCGAATTCGCCGGGCGCCGGGTTCAGATCATTGCCACACCCGGCCATACGGCGGGGCATATCTGTTATTATCTGCCCGATGACGGCCTGCTGTTTGCCGCCGATACGCTGTTTGCCATGGGCTGCGGCCGTCTTTTCGAACGCCCGGCGGCGGATATGTGGCATTCCTTCCAGAAGCTGATGGCGCTACCGGATGAGACCAAGGTTTATTTCGGTCATGAATATACACTGACGAATGCCCGTTTTGCGCTGACCGTCGACCCGGAGAACGCTGTGCTGAGCGAGCGCGCGGCCCACATCGAGAAGGCGCGGCAGGCGAATGAATTCACCATTCCCACCACCATCGGGCTCGAAAAACAGACCAATCCCTATATGCGGGTGGCCGATGCCGGTATTCGCAAATATCTTGGCCTTGAAAGTGCCACCGATGCTGATGTCTTCGCGGAAATCCGCACACGCAAGGACAATTTCTGATGGGAACGGATATATCGGCGCAGGCGATCATTCGCGAACTGGGGCTGGAGCCGCATCCCGAGGGCGGTTTTTACCACCAGACGTTCCGCGACAGGGCAGGCGGGGAGCGCGGTCATTCGACGGCGATCTATTATCTTCTGGAAAAGGGCGACCGCTCGCACTGGCACCGGGTCACCGACGCGGTGGAGGTCTGGCACTATTATGCCGGCGCGCCCATCGCGCTGCATCTTTCGCAGGACGGCCAGGAAATGCAGACCTTCACACTCGGCCCCGCCATTCTTGAGGGCGAGCGCCCACAGGTCATCGTTCCCGCCAATTGCTGGCAATCGGCCGAAAGCCTTGGCGATTTCACCCTTGTCGGCTGCACCGTCTCGCCGGGCTTCGCCTTTTCGAGCTTCGTTATGGCAGAGCCCGGCTGGTCGCCGGGCGACGCGCCGTAATTGCCTGAGTCATATCGGTGGGGTGAGCGGATGCCGCATGTTTCTTCTCCCCGCCGGGGAGAAGAAACCCAGCAGCAACGCCGAGCGTCACTTGCCCTGCTATCGATCCCGGTCAGCCGCCGTATTTCGTAGCGGTGATATAGACCTGCCCTACCCGCGTCGGAATGATCGCATAAACAGGCGCATAGACATCCATGTTGTTGGATTTGGCGAACCAGATCTCCATCGAGATGGATTTCAGGTATTCGATATCCTTGCGCCCCTGCCGGTAACCCGACTTCGGCACATACCGCGCCTTGCAGACCACGGCATCGCCGCTGAAACCGTTGGTCTTGAACGGCTTGGTGCCGCTGGAGCTCAAAACCAGATCGAGTCGCGATTCGCCGTCATAGATCGGCAGGCGAGTCGGGCAGATGCGGCCGCCCGAGGGAATGATGAGGCCGGAAATCGGATCGAGAACCGAGCGCAGATCGCGGTCCTTCACATCCACCCAGTTATCCGGCCGGGCTTTCGGCTCAGGCTTCACCGTCGTCGATGTGACATTGCCGTTGCGATAGACAACGTCATAGGTCCGCACCCGCTTGCCATCCTTGTAGACCAGCGAATATTCGTTGGCCTGCAGCCGGTGGCCACGCTTGGCGCCGGAAACGGTCGTCTTGCCGGAAATATCCTTGAGGATGCTGGCAAGGCCGGCGGCGCTGAAGGAACCGGAGATCGAATAATTCGGCCCATCCATGCGAGTCGAAAAACTGGCCCTGGCAATCGGCAAAATGCCGAGATTGATGCTGTATTCGCTTGTGTGGCGCGCTTCGGCGGCGAGCGAGGGGGAGACGCCCGCTAACGCCATTGTCGCGGCCACGAAAATGCTTTTTCCTCTGGCAATCATTTCGATATCACCTTAAAAGAGGCGCGGAAGCGGCCTTATCGGGCGATCATATACGCTGACTTGTGGCAATAAAAAAGCGGACGACGGTTGAAAACGCCGGAATTTCCTTTCATTTGATCGCGAGCGGCTTGACTGTTAAGTCTCGTCTGACTATAGAACCGCAACTTTCCAATCATGGCCAGTTGGATTGCCACCCCGGTTTTGCCGGTGGCGAGCCAGTGGTGAAACAGACGAAACGAAATAGGTGTACCCATGTCCCGTGTATGCGAATTGACCGGCAAGGGCGTCCAGACGGGCAACAACGTCAGCCACGCCAACAACAAGACCAAGCGCCGGTTCCTTCCGAACCTCTGCCAGGTCACGTTGATCTCCGATGCTCTCGGCCAGCGTTTCCGCCTGCGTGTTTCCGCAGCTGCTCTGCGCTCCGTTGAACACCGTGGCGGCCTCGATGCCTTCCTTCTGAAGTCCGGCGAAAATGAACTGAGCATGCGCGCTCGTCTCCTGCGCCGCCAGATCGCCAAGAAGACGGCCGAAGCTGCTTAATAGCGGTTTCGACATCATCTGATATTCAGAAGGCTTGAATGGCTTTTTGCCGCTCAAGCCTTTTGTTTGTTTCAGATTTTAATTGCGTCGGAGTTTCCGAAAATGTTTCGGCCGATGTTTGGCTTCAACTGGTGGCATCACCCAGGATAAAAAAAATGCCCTATCTGCGCTTTACGCTTATCTATGTCCTGCTGATGACACTGGTGGTCGTCGCCTCCAACATTCTGGTGCAATATCCGCTTTCCGGCTCGTTGTTCGGCGTCAATCTCGGCGACCTTCTGACCTGGGGCGCCTTCACCTATCCCATCGCCTTCCTCGTCACCGACCTGACCAACCGCCAGTTCGGCCCCTCCATCGCGCGCCGCGTCGTGCTTGCCGGCTTCGTCGTCGGGGTCACTCTGTCCTTCTGGACATCGATCCCGCGCATCGCGGTCGCTTCCGGCACCGCCTATCTGATCGGCCAGCTGCTGGATATTTCCGTTTTCAACCGCCTGCGCCGCCAGCGCTGGTGGCACGCGCCGCTTGCCGGCTCGATGCTGGGTTCGGTGCTGGATACCGCACTGTTCTTCTCCATCGCCTTTGCCGCAAGCTTCTCCTTTGTCGGCCCCAACGATGCCTTCGCCATCGGAAACGCTCCCATTCTCGGTGTCTTTGCCCTGGAAGCACCCCGGTGGATTTCCTGGGCGCTGGGTGATCTCTCGGTAAAGGTTCTCGTCGGCCTCGTCATGCTGCTGCCTTACGGCGCGCTGATGAGCACGCTGAAGCCGATGCCGGGCGCCGTCAAATCGGGCTGAGAATATCGCCAGTCATATTTGCGGCGGGCAAGCGTGGATCAAATCACGCTTGCCAACCAGCCAGCGGCGTTGCAGTCTGCCGTCCGTGGCACAGCGCGGGGCAGGACGACATGCAGATCAAGGACGTCATCGACATTGTGGATGCCACCAGCGCCACGCTTTCGGGTTCCAGCTTCGATGACGTCAATCTGTCGGGAACGGTCTTCAACAATGTCAATCTGGCCGGCACACGCTTCAACGACATCAACTTCTCTGGCGCGTCGTTCACGGACAGCAACATGTCCGGCTGGTCGATCGATGACGTCAATTTTTCCGGTCTGAAACTGAGCAACTCCAACCTGTCCGGCGCGCAGATAACAGGATGCAGAATGACCGGCGTGAAGATCGACGGCATTCCCGTCGAGGATTTGGTGGCCGCCTACAAGGCGGCACAGGAGCAGGCCTGATATTTCATTCCACCAGCTTGAATTCCAGCATCAGGTTGCGCTGGAGGAACGAGTGATTATCATCGGAAACGATGATGAGGCGCGTGGAGCCATCCGGCCCCTTCACCACATCCATGCCTTCCATATTATCGATCTGGTAGGCCATGCCGGCTTCCATGAGGATTTCGCCATCCACGACCGCCCCCGGCCGGATATCGCCCCCGCGGATGCGGCGAATGCGCATACCTACACCTTCGGCGAAATTGAAACGCCGCTCCAGAAGCAGCAGATCGCCATTCGGAAGAAAGGCACCGTCCGTAACATCGAATGACGGATGATGGGTGACGGCGAATGTGCCTTTCAGCGGGCCTTCCAGTATAGCGGCCAGAAGATTACCGTCCGTGTCGATGCTTTTTTCGGCCACCACGACCAGCGCACCGGCAAGCGGCGAATCGGCCGGCGATACCGCCAGAGCCTCCATGCCGCCATTGTGGCGCAATTCATTGTTGGGGATGAGATGCGGCAGGCGCCCGAGCGGCTTGGAGGTGGCAAAGCCCGGATCGGGATAGATATCGATCCTGTGCCGTTGCTCGTAGCTGACGAAAACCTTGCCGTCGCGCAACGCCAGCCCTTCCGCATCCATTTCCATCTTGCGGGTCGGTTCACGGCCGCTGGCATCCAGCATGGGCGTAATACGAACGTCATCCAGCCCGGCAAGCGCCCCGGATTGACCACGGGTGATGCGGCCCGTCAGCCAGTGACCGGTATCCAGAACGGCCACGAATTCCTGCCCGTCCGGGCGGAAACGGATGGAGGACATCGCCCCGAACAGCTTTTCCGGCGCGCTCATCACCATGCCGCCGACAAATTCCAGCTTGCCGAAACGTTTTTCGCTGGTGCCGACCTCAAAGCCGGACAGCAATCGAACGCTTACCGGCACATCGATGGTCGACGCGCCGATGGAAGCCGGAAAAAGCGAACCCGCCGCAAGAATGGCCGCCAAAGCGAGAGACTTGCAGGAAAAGGAAGCCCGGCCCCGCTTATCCGGCACGGCGGACCCTGCGAGACGAACCGGAGACACTGCTCGTATCCTCAAAGAGAGCCGCGAGCTGCTCGGTCATCGCGCCGGCCAGTTCATCCGCATCGACGATGGTTACGGCGCGGCGGTAATAACGCGTCACGTCATGGCCGATACCGATTGCCAGAAGTTCCACCGGCGACCGTGTTTCGATCTGCTCGATGACGGCGCGCAGGTGCCGCTCCAGATAGTTGCCCGGATTGACCGACAGGGTCGAATCATCCACCGGCGCGCCGTCCGAGATCATCATCATGATCTTGCGCTGCTCGGGACGGCCGATCAGGCGGTTATGCGCCCACATCAGCGCTTCACCGTCGATATTTTCCTTCAGCAGACCCTCGCGCATCATCAGGCCGAGATTGCGCCGGGCGCGCCGCCACGGGGCATCCGCCGACTTGTAGATGATGTGGCGCAGATCATTGAGACGGCCCGGCGAAGCGGGCTTGCCATTGGCGAGCCACTGTTCACGCGATTGCCCGCCCTTCCACGCCTTGGTGGTGAAGCCGAGAATTTCGACCTTCACGCCCGACCGCTCCAGCGTGCGCGCCAGAATGTCGGCGCAGGTGGCAGCCACGGTAATGGGACGGCCGCGCATCGAACCGGAATTGTCGATGACGAGCGACACGACGGTATCGCGGAACTTGGTGTCGCGTTCCTTCTTGAAGGACAGCGGCTGCATGGGATCGATGATGAGCCTGACCAGACGGGCCGGATCGAGATAACCCTCTTCCAGATCGAAATCCCAGGAACGGTTCTGCTGCGCCATCAGGCGGCGCTGCAGCCGGTTCGCCAGCCGCCCGACGGCACCCTGAAGATGTGCAAGCTGCTTGTCGAGGAAGGCACGCAGACGGTCGAGCTCGGCCTCGTCGCACAGTTCCTCGGCGTGGATTTCCTCGTCGAATTCCTGGGTGAAGATACGGTAATCGACCTTCTCGTTAAAATCGTCGAAGGGGCTGTTGGGACGGCGGGTCTCGCCGGGCGTTTCGGAATCCTCGTCGAGATCGTCGGACATTTCCTCGTCCGACATCTCGGCGCCGTCCATCTCGCCTTCTTCCATTTCCTCCTGCGAGGCCTCGTTTTCATCGGCGGGCGTCGCGTCCGAACCGGCCTCCTCCTCGACCTGCTCTTCTTCGGTCTCGTTGGTGCGCGGCTGGTCCTCGTTGGATTCCGCCTCCTGGCTCTCAGGCTCGTTATCCTCGTCGCCGAAATCCTCCGCCATCTGCATGGAGGTCAGCATCTTGCGCACCAGCCGCGAAAACGCCTTCTGGTCGGTGATGACGCTGGAGAGATCCTTGAGGTCGCCGGCCGCCTTGTCCTCGATGAAATCGCGCCACAGGTCGACAACCTTGCCAGCGCTTTCCGGTGGCTTCTCACCGGTCAGCTTCTCGCGCACCAGAAGCGCAACGGCTTCCGCAAGCGGTGCATCGTCCTTGTTGTTGATGCCGGCGAAGTTGGCCTTGGCATATTTTTCCGTGTTCATGGCTTGGATGTTGGAGGCCATGCCCGGCATACGCAGCGCGCCGATGGATTCCACGCGCGCCTGTTCCACCGCATCGAAGATCAGCCGCGCCTCGGCACCCTGCGGCGACATCACCGCATGGGTGTCGGCATCATGGCAGGCGAGGCGCAACGCCATGGAATCGCCGAGACCACGGGTGATGGCGATTTCCTGAGCGGTCGGTTTCTTGGAAATTTCCGGCAGGCGCATGCGCTCGCCGGCAAGACCCGGTCGCTCGTTGGCGAAGACGACCTCCACCTCGGCGTCGCCGGCAACGGATCGCACGCATCCGGCAATCGCCTGACGCAACGGCTCCGTATCGACCGCCGTACCCGGTTTCGCTCTGGAATTGTCGCCGCGCCCTGCCATTGTCTTTCCTGTCAGTTGCCGACGCCTGCGGCGCGCCCATCAGAGGATGCGCGGCCACCGGCGTCTTCAAGTCATCGGTGATCTTCTCCGGAAAACCGGGGATGATCAGGCGCTGAGAACGATGTTCGCGGCGCTTTCTTTCAGCTCGACACCAAAGGCGCGCTGATATTGCTCGGCCACCAGGGTACGCTCAAGCTCGTCGCACTTGTTGAGGAAGGTCACGCGGAAGGCAAAGGCGAGATCGCCGAAGATTTCCGCATTTTCCGCCCAGGTGATGACGGTACGCGGGCTCATGACCGTGGAAAGGTCGCCGTTGACGAAGGCCGAACGGGTAAGGTCGGCCACGCGCACCATCTTGGAAACGGTTTCGCGACCCTTCGGATTGTCGAGGCTCTTCACCTTGGCGGCGATGATGTTCACTTCCTGCTCATGCGGCAGGTAGTTCAGCGTGGTAACGATGGACCAGCGGTCCATCTGCGCCTGGTTGATCTGCTGCGTGCCATGGTAAAGGCCGGTCGTATCGCCAAGCCCGACCGTGTTGGCGGTCGCGAAAATACGGAAGGCCGGGTGAGGACGGATGACGCGGCTCTGGTCGAGCAGGGTCAGGCGACCGGAGGATTCCAGCACGCGCTGAATGACGAACATCACGTCCGGACGGCCGGCGTCATATTCGTCGAAGACGAGCGCGACATTGTGCTGGTAAGCCCAGGGCAGAATGCCGTCCTTGAATTCGGTGACCTGCTTGCCGTCCTTCAGGACGATGGCGTCCTTGCCGACGAGGTCGATACGGCTGACATGGCTGTCGAGGTTGACGCGCACGCAGGGCCAGTTGAGGCGGGCAGCGACCTGCTCGATATGGGTGGATTTACCCGTACCGTGGAAACCGGAAACCATGACACGTCGGTTGTGAGCAAAACCGGCTAGGATCGCAAGCGTCGTATCGCGGTCGAAAAGATAGTCGGGATCGAGGTCCGGCACATAGGCGTCGCCCTGGGAATAGGCGGGAACCCGCAGATCCGTATCAATGCCGAAAACCTCCCGCACGGACACCGTTGTGTCAGGCAGGTTGGAAATATCAAGGTCGATTTTGCTCATCACGTCTCCAAGGCGGGCGGCAGCCACCCGGCCACATCATCAATCAGGCGGTAAACACATAAGTTGGCTTAGCAGAAACCTGACTGCTTTAACAATTGATATGCTTGAACAACAGCCCGAAAACGCTCTTCCGAACCACGATCGCCACCATTAGCATCAGGATGGTGCTTTTTGACAAGCTCCTTATAGCGCCTTTTTATGTCTTCCTGCTTCGCACTGGCAGAAAGACCGAGCGTATCGAAGGCTTTTGCCTCCAGCGTCTTCAATTTGCGGTCCTGCTGCATGCGCGTGCCGCCTGCCCTGGAGCCACCTGCAAAACCGCCGGCAAAGCCGAAAGGATCGCGGATGCGGGCATTGCCGCTGGCCGTGCCCGAGCGCAGCGTGGAATGCAGCGGGCTGTCGCGCGCCGTCTTGTTGACGCCCACCGTCCAGGTGGGGCGATGGCCGGTGATCGCTTCCTTCTGGTAACGGGCGATCTCGCTGTCGGACAGGCCGGAAAAATAATTATAGCCCTTGTTGTATTCCTTCACGTGCTCGAAGCAGAACAGGAAGAATTGCCCCTCGGCATTGCGGCCGACAGGTGCCCGGTGAACGCCCGGCTTGTCGCATCCGTCCCACTGGCAGGTGGGGGCCTGAACCTCAGGTTCCCTCTCCCTTTTCCGGCGCGTGCGGATGCGATCGAAATATTTCGAATCCAGTTTCATGATGCCCTGATTATGGGGTGCGAAAAGCCGCACAACAAGAATTGACAAAGTGGAATGTTACAGGCTTTTAGGGAGCCCCCTTCAAGACCAGCCAACAGGAATGGAGCCCTTCGCATGTCCCTGCGAGAACGCATAGAAACGAAGCTTCGGGAGAGCTTTTCACCGGAGCGACTGAAGGTCGTCGATGAAAGCCGGATGCATGCGGGCCACCAGCCGGATATGACCGGCACGGGCGAGACGCATATGCGTGTTCAGATAGTATCGGAAAGCTTTTCCGGCAAGTCTCGCGTCGAGCGCCACCGGGCGATCAATGCGCTTTTGAAGCCGGAACTCGATGCCGGGCTGCATGCGCTGGCCATAGAGGCGGCTGCACCGGGGGAACCAGTGCGGTTCTGATTAAGGCTGTCATCAAAACCGAGAGCAAGCCCCCTCATCCGGTCCTTCGGGCCACCTTCTCCCCGGCAGAGGGAAGAAACCGGGCGGCAGCGCCTCACTCAACGGTATGACGTCAACGTAGCTGCAGCAATGCTGCTTCGTAGGGCATTGCCAAAGCGGCCTGTTCTTCTCCCCGGTCGGGGAGAAGTGCCGGAGCGAAGCGAGGCGATGAGGGGGCAACCCTCACCATATCGCTCAACATTTCACCCCGGATGCTTTTCCGACAGGAAGGACTGCACCTCGGACGCCGCAACATCATCGGCCACGAAGGACTGGCCGATGCCATGGGTGAGGATGAAGGTGAGCTTGCCGCCCTTGACCTTCTTGTCCTGCGCAATTGCCGTCATCAGCGTCTCGACCGGCGGCAACTCACCGGGAATATCCTTCATCGTCGTCGGCAGGCCAACCGCCTTCAGATGCGCTTCGACGCGCGCGGCATCATCCGGGCTGGCGAGGTTGAGACGGGCGGAGAACTGGTGCGCCAGCACCATGCCGATGGCAACGCCTTCGCCATGCACCAGCCGTTTGCTGTCGTAGTTGGTCGCCGCCTCCAGCGCGTGGCCGAATGTATGGCCGAGATTGAGGAGGGCGCGCACGCCGTTTTCCTTCTCGTCGGCCACCACCACGTCGGCCTTGGCCTGGCAGCTGGTCGCAATCGCCTGAATGCGGGCCGGGCCGCCGGTGCGGATTTCGTCCCAGTTCTTTTCCAGCCAGAAGAAGAAATCCGGCTTGTCGATCAGCCCGTACTTCACCACTTCGGCATAACCGGCGCGGAATTCACGCGGGCTCAGCGTATCGAGCACCGCCGTATCCGCCAGCACCAGATCGGGCTGGTGGAAAACGCCGACGAGGTTCTTGCCGTGGCGGCTGTTGATGCCGGTCTTGCCGCCGACGGAGGAATCGACCTGCGCCAGAAGCGAGGTCGGTATCTGCACAAAGCGCACGCCCCGGCGCACGATGCCCGCTGCAAAACCGGCGAGATCGCCGATCACGCCGCCGCCGAGCGCGATCACCGCATCGTTGCGCTCCACCCTTGCGGCCAGAACCGCATCGCAGACGGTGACCAGATGTTCGAAGCTCTTGGTCTTTTCACCGGCCGGCAGGGTCAACGAAACCGCCTCGATGCCATCCGTCTGCAGGCCATCCATCAGGCCTTCGAGGTAAAGCGGTGCCACATGCTCATCGGTAATGATCGCCGCGCGCCGGCCCTTCAGCCGCGCCGAAATCTCGCCGCCCGCCCGGCCGATCAGCCCCGGCCCGATCAGAATGTCATAGGCGCGCTCGCCGAGCGGCACATGGACGAGACGTTCATCGGCGTGGATTTCGGAAGGCGTCATGGGGATCTGTCTTTCTGTTCAATGCCGGCTATGGCGGCCAGCACTTCTGTCACGATGATTTCCTTGCGGACATCGCGGGATTCGATGGTCAAATCCGCTTCCGCATAGATCGGATAGCGCTTCTCCATCAGGGCCGCCAGCGTGGCCTTGGGGTTTTCGGTCTTCAGAAGCGGGCGGTGGTCGCGCTTGTTGACCCTCTCCCACAACACCTCGAGATCGGCCTTCAGCCATAATGAAATGCCGCCGCGCGTGATATGCCGGCGGGTATTGTCGTTGATGAACGCGCCGCCACCGGTGGAAATGACCTTGGGCCCGCCGCGCAAAAGCCGCTTGATGACCCGCGTTTCCAGCGCCCGGAATTCCTCCTCGCCATAGGTGGCGAAGAGTTCCGATATCGTCATGCGCGATACACGCTCGATTTCGACATCCGTATCGATGAACGAGACTTTGAGCTGCTGGGCGACCATGCGGCCTATTGCGGACTTTCCAGCCCCCATCAGCCCGACAAAGACGACGTTGCGCCGTCCGAGCTTTGCCCGTGCTTGCTCCCCGAGTGTGGCCGGGACGGATAAATTCGTTTCATTCATAAATTTGAAAGCCCGTTTGGCATGGATATCTGCAAATGTTTACGAAGCGTCAAGCCAAATTGCTGACTGAATTGCGTTGAATCACAATCATCGCCGCATGCGGCACGGGGCGGAAGCCGGCTTTTTGATCTTGCCGCCGCTTTCGCCGCACCGCATATACATTTCGACCGCCACCTTCATGGAGCCGCCATGCCCACCCTCTTCCGCTTCACGATGATACTGGCGACCATTGCGGGGTTGATCTATGGCGGCATGGTGCTGCTCGTCATGGTCGTCAAACCGCGCGACCGCGAGGTGACGGTGCGCATCCCCTCCGAGCGGCTGAACCCGCCGGTGGCGGAACCGGCAAGGCGCGCGCCATGAGCGGACAACAGGCAGGAGGGCGCGACGGCGCACGGCTTGAAAGTTTTCTGGAGATGATGAGCGCCGAGCGGGGTGCGGCGGCCAATACGCTGTCCTCCTATGAGCGCGACCTGACGGACCTGCGCGAATTCCTCGCCGGGCGGGGCCAGTCCCTGACGGGAGCGCAGACACCCGACCTGTCCGCCTATCTGACCGATCTTTCCACGCAGGGCTTCGCCGCCACCTCACAGGCGCGGCGCCTCTCCTCCATGCGGCAATTTTATCGCTTCCTTTATTCGGAAGGGCTGCGCGGTGACGACCCGACCGGCATCATCGACACGCCGAAGAAGGGGCTCAGCCTGCCGAAAACGATGAGCGTTGCCGACGTGACGAAACTTCTCCGCATCGCAGCGGAAGAGGCCGCGGCCCCGGGCCCCGGCCAGCTTGGCCGCATCCGCATGCATCTGCTGCTCGAGCTGCTTTATGCCACCGGCATGCGCGTCAGCGAACTCGTCTCCCTGCCGGTCAAGGTATTACGTCAGGAAGGGCGCTTCCTGATGATACGGGGCAAGGGCAACAAGGACCGTATGGTGCTTCTGTCACGCACAGCCATCGAGGCGATGGAAAAATACGACGCCGCCAGAAAGGCGCTTCTGCCGGAGAAAAGCAAGGCAGCCATTTCCCCCAAAAAAACGGAGACGGCGGAGAGCCCCTGGCTGTTTCCTTCGAACAGCAAGGAAGGCCACCTGCCCCGCCAGGTCTTCGCCCGTGACCTGAAGGATATTGCCATCCGCGCTGGCCTGACCGCCTCGGCGGTGTCGCCACACGTCCTGCGCCATGCCTTTGCCAGCCACCTCCTGCAGAACGGCGCGGATCTGCGCGCGGTGCAGGAGCTTCTCGGTCATTCCGACATTTCCACGACACAAATCTATACACATGTGCTGGAAGAACGCTTGCAAGAACTGGTACAAACACATCACCCCCTTGCCAAACAGGGCAAAAACCTTGATTAGAGCGACCGGAACCGCCGGATAATCCGGTCAAACCTTGCGCAAAACGATCGGAAACGGATCTCATGCACAATTATCTCGACTTCGAAAAACCTATCTCGGACCTTGAAGGCAAGATCATCGAGCTGAAGAAGCTTGCCACCGAAGACGAGAGCATAGACACCTCGGAGGAGATCAGCCGTCTTGAAGTTCGCGTCAACGATGCGATGCAGGACATCTATTCGAAACTGAACGCCTGGCAGAAAACGCAGGTCGCGCGCCATCCGCAGCGCCCGCATTTCGTCGACTACGCCAAGGCGCTGTTCACCGATTTCACGCCGCTTGCCGGCGACCGCAAATTTTCCGAAGACGCCGCCATTCAGGCGGGCCTTGCGCGTTTCAACGGCCAGCCCGTCGCCATCATCGGCCAGGAAAAGGGCAACGACACCAAGAGCCGCCTGAAGCATAATTTCGGCAGTGCGCGCCCGGAAGGTTACCGCAAGGCGATCCGCGTGCTCGAACTGGCCGACCGTTTCTCGCTGCCGGTCGTCACCCTCATCGATACCGCAGGCGCCTATCCCGGCGTTGGCGCTGAAGAGCGCGGCCAGGCGGAAGCCATCGCCCGTTCGACGGAAATGTGCCTCAACGTGAAGGTGCCGATCGTCTCGGTCGTCATCGGTGAAGGCGGCTCGGGCGGCGCGATCGCCATCGCCACCGGCAACCGCGTTTATATGCTCGAACATTCGATCTATTCGGTGATTTCACCGGAAGGTGCTGCCTCCATTCTCTGGCGTGATTCGACCCGCGCCAAGGAAGCGGCCACCAACATGAAGATCACCTCCGAAGACCTGAAGTCGCTCGGCGTCATCGATGGAATCATTCCCGAACCGATCGGCGGCGCTCATCGCGATCCGGCGACCGTGATCGACGCGACCGGTGACGTGATCGCCAAGGCGCTGGCCGATCTTTCACAGCGTTCGGGCACGCAGCTGCGCGCCGAACGCCGCCAGAAATTCCTGGATATCGGCCGGAACCTCTAACCCGGCCTTATTTTCCTTGAATATCGCCCCAACTCGGCCATAGTCCGGTCACATCAACAGATGTATCGGCGGCCGCGGGGGCGGATCCGATTTGAGTTAAGAAGATGTAAACGGTTAATACCGTATTTAAAATACACGCGGGACGGTGTAGAACTCCGCCGCTTCGTGCCATCGTCTTTCGGATCAGATCATGCGTTTGACACATTTTGCCCTTCTTGCCTGCACCACGCTCGTTCTCGCCGGCTGCAATGATACGCTCGAAACCGTCGAACGCGACGTCTCCCACGTCAAGAACAAGGTTGATTATCCGCTGTCTCCGTCCATTCTGGCCGAGATCGACAAGCGGGGCATGGATCGCACCTCGCCGATCATGATCCGCATCTTCAAGGAAGAAGGTGCGCTGGAAATCTGGAAGGCCAGGCGCGACAACCGTTTCGAGAAGATCGCCGGCTACGAGATTTGCGCATGGTCCGGCAAACTCGGCCCGAAGGTGAAGGAAGGCGACCGGCAGGCGCCGGAAGGTTTCTACAACCTGACGCCCGCGCATCTCAATCCGAACTCGAAATATTATCTCGCCATCAATACCGGCTTTCCGAACCGCTACGATGCCGCCAATGGCCGTAACGGCACCAATCTGATGATCCATGGCGCCTGTTCGTCCTCCGGCTGCTATTCGATGACGGATGCGCAGATTCTTGAAATCTACGGTTTCGCCCGTGACGCCTTCAAGGGCGGCCAGAAGACCGTGCAGCTGCAGGCATTCCCTTTCCGCATGACGGCGGAAAACATGGCCCGCCATCGCCAGAGCGAACATCTCGAATTCTGGAAGATGCTGAAGGTGGGTTACGACAATTTCGAAGTGACGAAGCGCCCGCCGGAAGTGAATGTCTGCGAGAAGAAATATGTCTTCAACCAGCAGACGGAAGGCGGCAGCTTCAACGCGTCAGCCCAATGCCCGGCCATGAGCACGCCGCCGGCGCTCGTCAGCGCGCTTTCGAGCTACGAGAAGACCTATGATCTCGCCTATGAAAAGGCGATGAAGAAATATGACGGCATGGCCTGGTACGACCCGAGCGAAGCCGAACGCAAGGCGCTGGTTGCCGAAAAGCGCAAGGGCCGCGAGCCCGCCTATGCCCCGACCGGCTCGGCGCTGAAGGCCGGCAAGCTGATGAAGGAAACGGAATATGCCGCGCTGATGGAGAAAAAGGCGCAGCAAGTAACCTCGTCCTCACCGGCGACGACCGCAACCGCCTCGGCCCTGCGCGGCCCGCGTCCTTCGGCTGTCCAGCCCACTGCACCACAATCGAACCCCGCACCCGCGGCCCCGACCATGGTTGCCACGGCTGCCCCCGCATCCGCGGCAAATGGCCAGGGTGGCGCAACGGCACAGGGCATTCCCGTTCCAGCCCTCAACCCCCTCGCCTATTCGGCAGCGCCTGCACCGGAAGCGCCGGAAAAGAAGCCATTCTGGAAGTTCTGGGCCAAGGAATGAGCGACACGGCCGAGACGATTTACGATTTGAGGGGGCTTAAATGCCCCCTTCCAGTTTTGAGAAGCCGCAAGAAACTCGCAACCATGAAGGCGGGCGATATTCTAACCGTCGAGACGACCGATCCGCTGGCGGTGATCGATATTACCCATATGTGCAATGAGGATGGGCATAGCCTGCTCGAGACGGTTGCGGTGGATAAGGGGCATCGGTTCCGGATCGTGAAGGGCGGGTAACCGACGTTCAACGGCGCCGGCTGTGGTTACCCCCTCTGTCCTGCCGGACATCTCCCCCTCAAGGGGGGAGATCGGCAGGAAGCACTAACGTCACTTCATTCTCAAACGTCGAGATGACCGAGACCCTGCCGCTTGTCGATCTCCCCCCTTGAGGGGGAGATGCCCGGCAGGACAGAGGGGGGTGAATCACACCCACCGACCTAGACCATCACGGCGCCGCCCTAAAACCGCAACCCCGAAACCGCCAGCGGATTATCCGTCATCGCCTGCCTGTCCGGCCGGTCGATACCCGGTACGCCGGTGAAGGCCGCGAACAGGTCCTGCACGAAAGCCTCCGGCAAATCCTTCGTGATCAGCACCATGCGCGTACGCTGATCAGACGGGTCAGGCCAGGCCGAAAGACGTTCAGGCGTGTGGAAAATGCTCTGCACCCCATGCAACACCAAAGGCCGGTCCGGATTGTCCGACAGCTTGACGATGGCCTTCATGCGCAACAGTCGCTCCCCGTGCGCCGAGCGCAGCAAATCCACGAACATTTCGACCGCCATCGGCTGGATCGGCTGATCGTGAATGATCGAGAAGGAACGGATCGATGCATCGTGCCGGTTCACATCGTGATGATGGTGATGGTGGTGATCATCACCGTGATGGTGATCATGCGCATGGTCGTGGTCATGATCGTGTACCGCCTCTTCGCCCAGCCAGCGGCCGACATCGGCATTTTTGCTGCCGGCATCGTAAAGGCCGTTGTCGAGAAGTTCCGCAGCACTCCAGTCGGCGCTGTCGCCATCCTCGATCGTCGCCCGCGGATTGAGCGCCTGCAGGCGTGCCGTCAGCGCTGAAATCATGGAAGCGTCGGCAAGCATGCGCTTGGTCATGACCAGACGGTCGGCCACCGCCACCTGCTTCACGGATTCCTGATGATTGTCGAGCGTGGACAGGCCGTTTACGGCATCCACCACGGTAATCATGCCGTTGAGCATGAAATTCTGCGCGATCACCGGATTGCCCATGATCGATTGCATGACCGGGGCAGGATCGGCAAGACCCGTGGTCTCGATCACCACCCGCTTTACCGGCTTCAGCTTGCCGGTCTGGATACCGTCCATCAGTTCGGCCAGCGTATCCACCAGTTCGCCGCGCACTGTGCAGCACAGGCAGCCTTCCGCCAGTTCGATGATGCCTTCGCCGGCGCTTTCAACCAGCATGTGATCGATGCTGACGTCACCAAATTCATTGATGATGATTGCGGCGTCGCTCATCTCGGGGTCTTTGAGAAGCCGGTTGAGCAGCGTCGATTTTCCGGCGCCGAGAAATCCGGTGATGATGGAGACCGGTATACGCTCGCGAGACATGCCTTGCCTGTATGGTTGAGGGCCGCTCCGGCAGATCGTTGAACGATGTTCGAGCCGGAACCGCGCGGTAAAACAGAAATCGCCCAAGGCCTGAAGCCACGGGCGAGACTGTAATATCATAACAGATCAGAGCTGCGAATAGCCAATCCGCAAAGCTCTCCGGGAGAAGCCGCTCGCTCTCAAGCGCAACAGGCAATCGGATAGAGGCGGCATTGCAACTCGTTTCTTCTCCCCCGACGGGGAGAAGGTGGCCCGAAGGGTCGGATGAGGGGGCGACGTTACCGGATTTCGGAGAGCTTGCCCCTCATCCCGCTGCCACGACCTTCTCCCCCTCGGGGAGAAGGCGAAAGACATACCCTCTCGCCTCATGGGCGACGGGGCGGCCCCTGGAGGCATAATCCCTTACAAATCAGAATGTCGGGCGTGGGATCGGGATCGGCACGTTGGCCAGTTCACCCTTGGCCGCAGCTCCCTTGGTCGTGTTGACAGCCACGGTCTCGCTGCCAGGGATAAGACCGGCGAAGGAATATTCCGGAGGTCGCGTCATCTCCGTCACATAGGGCGAATGGATGACCATACGGCCGGCTTCATCGCGGCTTTCGCTGCGAACCTTGGCAGCCTTCGGATTGCAGATTTCCGCGCTGACATCGTTCACATCGCCGGTATCGCCATAGGGCGCCAGCGAAGCGAGCGAAACGCCCTGACCGGAAGGCGCCGTCAGCCCCATCTGCAGCAGATCGGCCGACTGGTCGGTTCGTCCAGCAAGGCTGTCCGCGCCCAGCACCACGGTGATGACGGAGCGGCCATTGCGCACGGCGGACGAGACCTGGTTGAAGCCGGAGGCACAGATGAAGCCGGTCTTCATGCCATCGGCACCATCAAAACGGCCGACCAGCATGTTGAAATTGGCGTAGTTCTTCTTGCCGGTGGTGACGCCTTCCAGCGAGAAATAGCCGGCATATTCCGGGAACTCGCGCTTGATGATCAGCGCCAGCAGCGCCAGATCCCGGGCCGTCGTGTATTGTCCCTTGCCGGGCAGGCCGTTGGGGTTCACATAACGGGTGGAGCTCATGCCCAGCCGCTGCGCCTGCGCATTCATCTGCGCCACGAAATTGTCGCTGGTGCCGCCGATCGTCTCGGCAATCGCCACCGCAATATCATTGGCGGATTTGATAAGCAGCAGCTTCAGCGCGCTGTCCATCGTCAGCTTCTGGCCGGGCTTGAAATACATTTTCGAGGCCGGCTGATCGGCCGCCTTCTTGCTCATCACCACTTCCGTCTGCGGGCTGATCTTGCCGGCCTTCATCTGCGAAAAGGCGATATAGGCGGTCATCAGCTTGGTCAGCGAGGCGGGATACCACTTGCGGAAGGCTTCCTGATGGGCAATCACCTTGCCGGTTTTGACATCCACCACCATTTTCGGATTGGCATTGGCCACGGGTGCCGCGGCAACGAGACCTGCGGTCATGATGGCAATAGCAGCGGAGAGCCGCCGGGCGGCGTTTGGCGATTTGAAAGTCTGTGGCAAGGCTTGTCCTCGAATTCCCGTCTTCGGTCGGGGAATGGCAATATTCACCATATATGTCCTAGCAATGGCAAAGTACATTGATTACGTCAATTATGCGGCGCACTATCCACCACGGAGGATAGGATTTTAAGACACGCCGTGCCGATGAACCCAGGAATGAACGAATGCCGATTTTGAACAGAGCCGCCGAACTTCAGCAGGAAGTCAGCGAATGGCGGCATCACCTGCATGAAAATCCCGAGATTTTGTATGATGTCGACAACACTGCGGCCTTCGTTGCCGACAAGCTGAAATCCTTTGGCGTTGACGAAATCGTGACCGGGCTCGGTCGCACCGGGGTGGTGGGCATTATCAAGGGCAATCTTCCGGGCAATCGCACTATCGGCTTTCGCGCGGATATGGACGCGCTGCCCATTCTGGAAGAAACCGGCAAGCCCTGGGCATCAAAAACGGCAGGCGCGATGCATGCCTGCGGCCATGACGGCCACACAGCCATGCTGCTCGGCGCGGCCAAATATCTCACCGAGACCCGCAATTTCGCCGGCTCGATCGCTGTCATCTTCCAGCCTGCCGAAGAAGGTGGTGCTGGCGCGCTCGCCATGGTGGAGGATGGGCTGATGGAACGTTTCGGCATCGACGAGGTCTATGGCATGCACAACATGCCGGGAATTCCGCTCGGCGCCTTCGCCATCCGCAAGGGCGGCATCATGGCGGCACCGGACAAATTCTCGATCACCGTCAAGGGTCGTGGCGGCCACGCGGCGCAACCGCACCGCACTATCGACCCGATCACCATCGGCGCACAGATTGTCGGCAACCTGCAGATGATCGCCTCGCGCAATGCCGATCCGATCCGTTCCGTCGTCGTCTCCGTCACCCGTTTTCAGGCCGGCTCCAGCCACAACATCATCCCCAATGAGGCGCTGATTGCCGGTACGGTGCGCAGCCTCGACGAAACGGTGCGTGATCTCGCGCAGGACCGCATCAAGCAGATGGCGGAAGGTATTGCTGTTGCCAACGGAGCGGAAGCGGAAGTTATCTACGAGCGTTATTGCCCCGTAACCTTCAACCACGCCGCCGAAACCGACCATGCCATCCGCGTGGCCCGTGATGTGGCAGGGGAACCGAATGTCGACCCCGATGTCGATCCTTCCATGGCGGGAGAAGATTTCTCCTTCATGCTGAAGGAAAGGCCGGGCTGTTTCATCTTCATCGGCAACGGCGATTCGGCAGGCCTCCACAATCCCGGTTACGATTTCAACGACGAGGCCATCGCCTACGGCATTTCCTACTGGGTGAAACTGGCCGAACAGCGCCTGACGAGCTGATTGCCGGCCAAAGCGAAGAAAGCCGAGGAAGAGATCGACCGCAATGAAGAACGCGGTTGATCCGCAGGCATCGCCGGGTTAAAGAGCAGTTCAGTGTCCACGTAGCTCAGCAGGATAGAGCACAGGATTCCTAAGACAAATTGGGGGTTGCGCCCGGAAACGACGCAATCGATCTGCTCAAAGTCGGGGAAAGCTTCGCTGGTCTTCCAGCATGCCAATCCCGAGCCAAGCTCCGGAGAAATCCGGTGAAGGTGTAGAGACTGGATGGGCAGCACCTAAAGGCCGCAAGGCCCATGGTGAAGGGACAGTCCAGACCACGAACGTCCTGTCCATTGGCGACCGGGCGGCGGTTAAAGCCGAAGTGGTATGAATCCTGGGGTCGGAGGTTCGAATCCTCTCGTGGACACCATTTTCCTGTTTTATCCGCCGTGAAGACGCAGGCCCTGCTGATGATTGTGCTCCGTAGGTTTGTTGCTATTTCACTTGGTCGGGTCGAAATGCTCCGATAGGTTTGCCCTTTTCCTAAAAATGGCGTCTTCATCGAACACCTGCCAATACTGCTGACTATGTCTGGAACAATCCGGGGCGGTCTCATGAGTATAGGACTCTCCATCGTGACTATATGGACGGTCGAATTTCAAAAGATGAATTCTTGCAGAAATATAGAGACCCCAATAATTATCAGCCTGAATCAATCAATGGTAACCGCAGCCATAGATACGAGCAACAGTAAGCAGGACGAATAATATGCCAAATTACTTCGCAGAGCTCAGAAATGACCAAAATTTCGATCCGAATGACATCGAAGACCTAGAATTAATAAGCGAAGAAAATCATAGCTATTTGCAAGAATCTATAGCATATAGACCGGAGTTTGTTCCGTACTTCATATCAAAAAGCAAGAATATAGACCATCAAGATGATAATGATCAGACTGCTTTGCAATATATGATTTCCAGATCCATGTTTGGATTTGCCGAGGATCTTCTTAAAAAAGGAGCCTCAATTAGTTTAATTGACAAGTATGGAAATGACGCTCTTTGGACATCGGTTTTGAATCCTCGCCCCAACATAAAATTGATAAAGGTCCTTGTCGAGCTCGGTGCTAATCCAACTAGAAAAAATTTGGCGGGGCGATCTTCTCTCGATATGGCGCGCACAAAAAACAATAAAGCGATGCTCGATATTTTTGGCGAACAGTAATGATCTAATTTGAAATGAGAGCCTCGGTCATGAACAAATCCCTTGCACCACACGTAGCATATAGCAAGGTCAAGTTGAATAGCCCCGAGATTTGTAGACGCCTTCTTTCCTAATTTTGAGGCAAGAAGCGTCTCATGAGCAAATCGAATTTCAGCGAAGAGTTTAAGCGTGACGCGGTGCGTCAGATCACGGGGCGAGGCTATCCCGTTGCGGAGGTTTCTCAGCGGGTGGGGTGAGGCAGCATTCTTTGTACGAGTGGAAAAAGAAGTTTGCGGTCTCGAACGCCAAGGGCAACGACGAAGCCGAAGAGATCAGACGGCTGAAGAGGGAATTGGCTCGCGTTATCGAGGAGCGAGACATCCTAAAAAAAGCGGCCGCGTATTTCGCCAGGGATGCAAAGTGAAATACGCATTCATTGCCCTGCATCGCTTGCAGTTCTCTGTGCGGACGATGTGCCGCCTTTTGTGGGTTCATCCGAGTGGATTTTACACATGGCTGAATAACCCGCTGAGCAGGCGAGCCAGCGAGGACAAGCGACAGACCGATCTGCTCCTGAAGGCATGGGAAGAAAGCGGCAAGGTTTACGGTTATCGCAAGCTGCACGACGATCTTCTCGATCAGGGTGAGATGTGTTGCCCGAACCGGATTGCGCGTCTGACCCGCCTTGCCGGGATCAAGGCGCAGATCGGCTACAAACGCCGTCCCGGCATCTATGGAGGCAAGCCTGCAGTCGCCATCGACAACACGCTCGACCGACAATTTGATGTGGCGGCTCAAGACACGACTTGGGTGACGGATATCACCTACATCCGGACCTGCGAGGGCTTCGCCTATCTGGCCCACGCGACAAATGCTTCGCATTTGCGCTGTTGTCATCGATCTCTATTCGCGCCGGGTAATCGGCCGGGCAATGCAGAGCCGCCAAACCACCGACGTCGTGTTGCAGGCTCTGCTCATGGCGGTGTGGCGGCGCAAGCCGAAGAACAAGGTGCTGATCCACTCGGATCAGGGTTCGCAGTTCACCAGCATGGACTGGGCCTCGTTCCTCAGGCACCACAATCTGGTTCACTCGATGAGCCGACGCGGCAACTGCCATGACAATGCGGTGGCCGAGAGCTTCTTCAATCTTCTAAAGCGTGAACGGATACGTCGCAGGGTTTACCGTTCACGCGATAAAGCACGCCAGGATGTGTTCGACTACATCGAGATGTTCTACAACCCGAAACGCAAGCACGTCAGAAACGGGATGCTGTCGCCCGTCGAGTTCGAGAAGCAGCAGAAAATTTAACCCGAGGGGTGTCTACCAAACTCGGGGCTATTCAGAGAGAGCATCCATGAAGGAAGCTCTCAGTGGCAATCAACACCCCAGCAAGCCGTGGAAAGTGCGCGAAATAGACGCCGGGTGATATCTTGGCCGTGCCTGGGAGGGCAGATCACCCACGCTCCGGGGTTGATCGTTCCACCAAACGCTCAAACAGCCGCGCTGCAGCTTCTGCTCCGGGGTCGACATTTCCGAGCAGATCCCCTTCTGCGAGGTAGGATGATCGTCCCGCCGTAGCGTAGCCCATCTCTCTGGTCGAGTCCGCTCCCTTTCGTGCCGCCTTTGCGGCGTCTTCGAGATTTCCGCCTGCCACAAAGATGTCCAGCGCAGGCGAAAGGGCATCGATCATGGTGCGATCACCCTTCTGTGCCCCTCCGAAACGCTGCATTTCAAGCAAGCCGTCCCGCAGCGCCCGCACTGGACCGTGTCCATCGGACGAACTTTTCGACGCCGCACTCAGAAGGATGGCCAAGAGTATGCCACTGGAACCGCCCATCGTTCTTGAAAGGATCTGGCTGATGGCCGCCAGCAACGCGGCCACGTCACCGAATGGAAGACCGTCGAAACGGCCAAGCACCCCGCGCGCCGCAGTTGCAAAGGTCGAACCCGTATCGCCGTCACCGACCTTTGCATCGAGAGCGTTCAGATAATCTTCGTTCTCGATGAAAACCGCACAAGCCTGCCTCACCAAAGCCTCTGCGGCGGGATTTGACGAGTGCGCCCAGTTCGCCGCAGGAAGCTTGGGCATTGGTGTCAACACGGGGCTTCCGGCCCGAGACGGAGCGGGCCAAGCACCCTCGCACGGGGCAAGAAGCGCGGGTAGAACCTGATCGTCCAATGGCAGGAGGGAGAGGGAAAAGCCCTTCATATCGAGCGCGGTCATCAGTGGGGCCGGACCGACCACATAATCGATTTTTTGGAACAGAGGTGTTTTCGTGAGCGCATCCATCACGATGGACATTTCAAGCGGTGTGGCCCCGCCAAGATTGTTCACAAGCAGGGCGTGCCGGGCGGAGCTTGTCGATAACTTATTACTTAACTGTACAGCCGCTGTATCAACCAACGCCTCCACTGAAGCAAATTTCAATCGCTGGACACCAGGCTCACCGTGAATACCAAGACCCAGTTCCGCCTCATCTGCGGCAAGGCGCTGTTCTTTTCCCCGGCCAGGAACAGAGCAAGTCTCAATTGCCATGCCGATAGTCATGATGGAGGCCGCCACGTCCCCCGCCACTTTTGCAACGGTCGTTAATGTCTCGCCTTGACTCGCCAGATATCCGGCAATCTTGTGCACAAACAGGGTTCCGGCCACACCGCGAGGCTGTTTTGTTGCCGACGTTGCAACATCGTCGCCCACGACCACAACCTCTACTTTATAGCCGAGTGCTCTTGCCTGAGTGGCGGCAAGTCCGAAGTTAAGGCGATCCCCGGTGTAATTCTTGACGATCAACAGGCAACCCGAGGGACCAGTCGTTGCAATGATTGCGGAGAGCACGGCGTCCACGCTTGGGGAGGCAAAAATATCCCCACACACAGCCGCAGTGAGCATGCCCTCGCCGACAAATCCGGCATGCGCCGGCTCGTGCCCAGAACCGCCACCCGAGATTACGGAGACCTTCGATCCATCCCAGCCCGCACGAAGCAGTACCTTGATTTCCGGATAGCCGTCGAGACGGGTAAGCCTGCCATGGGACGATGCAAGGATACCCGAAATGGCCTGTTGGACGATCCGATCCCTATCTCCGATGAAATGTTTCAATTGCTCATCCTCCATTGCACGGCAGCCACTCCCATGCCCACACCGCATGCTGCGCTTCCCCGCCCTCCCGCTCCAACAGCTTTTGAAATGAGGGAGCCACCAAACACACTCTTATGTGGAATTCATTACGCTTTTCCAACAGGCAGTAAAAGAACCGTGACTGCCCGACATCCCTTGACGCAGACGCCCGCACTATACGCGGCATCCACGCCGAACAGCTCGACTTTTGCCTGTACTTGCCCAAAGCATCGTCCCGAATGGGTCAAATCACGGGTCACATCGGCGAACGACAATGCCACGGAGATCGAGATTGTGGTCAGGACGCTCAGGAATGCGTTTCAGACATTGCAGAAGCGATAAGCTCCCCTGCCCTTCCTCGACCACCATAACAATTTTGCGTAGCAGTGGAATGGCGAACGTGGCGAACCGGCCGTTTTAGAGATGAACAGCCAAGACGCGATTTTTCGCTGAACCTTTTTTAGGCAGATTAAGGACCGGTCCATGATTGCAGTTTCGATGTCCTGTCTCATATAAAGTTCTTCAGCTCCAAGTGGCGAAAGCCTGCGTTGATGTGAGGAATAGCTTATGCGTAAGCGAGAGTTCTTGGTGGGAGTGGCTTCGCTGGCGATATCTCCAGGGATGGGAGGAAAATGCATGGCAGCATCAAGTCAACCGGTTGATGCTGCGGCTCTGGCAGCCTTACGGCCAGGAATGCCGGTCGCAGCAGTCGAGAAAGCCATGGGATCGAGTTGGCGTGCTCCCGCCCCACATAAAGGTGGTGTGATCGATATTTTGCAAAACACCTATGGTGTCGTTGTTCGAATTGACCGTAACGGGCTTGTCGGACGTATCGACTTCAACTCCCGCTTCAAGCACACCATCGCCGGCGTTCCGATGGAGATGGAGCTCGCCGATCTCCGCAATAGCTTGCCCGATATGCAGATTGGCGAGGAAAGCAAGCTTCAAAGGAACACCCGCTTCGGCACGATGCGCTTGGCAGAGGGTATGTTGACCGCCCGCATCAGCTATGACTCGGTTTCCGAGATCATCACCTCGAATCCCGATGCCGAATATGCTGAGCCAACGGCGCCGCCTTATCCCGCTGCAAGCGGTGCTCCCGGCGCACCATTCTCAGACCCGAACCTGAAGCTGGCTGTCATGTCGGCACTTTTACGGTTCAAGATGCTTGATCTCGGTACTCCCGAACAACTTGCCACCCACGTTCTGGGGCGACCCGTTGATCTGGAACAGGACGGCTATGATTTGATCCCGCAAGCACTGGATTATCTGGTCCGCTACCCACTGACTGACGAGCAGCTTGCAGCCGTTGACTGGGTTCAGTTCGATGGCGGCGAGGAAATCTATCCATATGCGTGGTACTTCTGGAGTGGCGAAGAAGGCGTTTTCGACATCCGCGATACATCGGATATTCACCTGTGCGTCAATCTTAGAGGTATTTCGGTGATTTCGATGATTGATCGTTTCGATCTTCGTACGCTGGTGCCGCTGCCAAAACTTGAGTGGGTGAGCATCAACGTTCCCTCGGAAAACCTCAGTGCATTGCTGGATATGCCATCACTCAAGAAAGCGGGCCGCTTTAAAGCGAGCCACGCGACGAGTGAGATTCTCGATAAGCTGGAAGAACGGGGCGTGAAGGTGAACTGACGGCAGGATGAGCTGTCAAATCTCTTTCCATGACCATGCCGGAATCAAAAGGAAGCTCGCTCCGACACCGAGGATCGATCTGAATCCTTCAAACCGGACCAGTTGACCAGGAGTATCCCGCTTGCCCTCCGGGTTGATGTCCAGCGCGACGAAGTATGAGGTGCCAAACACGCTCTTTCATTTCATTGTCCTTTGCCGTCCGACTGAAGTTGCCCCTTACATACCCAGTTCTCGGTACGTCTGAAGAAATTCGCCGGCAGCGGCCCTTGAGCGTGAAGCCGCCATTGATATCGTGCCCGCACTATAGCGGCAGCACGCGTATTGAGGAGTACGTGGCCGCTTCCGGGGAGGATATCATGAAATTTTTATTGGCCGTTTCGCGCGCCATTGATGCTGCCAATTCAGCCATTGGCAAAGGTATTTCCTGGCTGCTTCTCGCGGCCATTTTTATCAGCGCCATCAATGCCGCCATGCGCAAGGCGTTTTCGATGAGCTCCAACGCCTGGCTCGAATCGCAGTGGTATTTGTTTTCCGCCGTGTTTCTGATCGCCGCCGCCTACACGCTTCTTAACAACGAGCACGTGAAGGTCGATCTGGTCTACGGAAATCTTCCGCGCAAAGGGCAGCTCTGGGTCGACATTCTCGGGACCATCTTCTTTCTCATGCCCTTCTGCCTCATCACGGTCTATCTCTCCTGGCCGGTGTTTCTGCAGAAACTTGCTTCCGGTGAGGTTTCAAACAACACGGGCGGCCTCATTCAATGGCCCGTCTGGGCGCTGATACCGATTGGCTTCAGCCTTCTCGCCATTCAGGGTGTTTCGGAACTCATCAAACGTATCGCGATCCTGCGCGGCGATATCCCCGATCCGGTTGCAGCGGCCGATGCCGCAGCGGCACTGCTCTGATCGAAGGAAAAAACAATAATGGCATTCATTGCGGAAAATCTCGCACCCATCATGTTTGCGGCGCTCATCATCGTGCTGCTGCTCGGTTATCCCGTGGCCTTCGCCCTGGCCTTTGTCGGCTTTTTCTTCGGCTTTATCGGAATAGAACTCGGACTGCTGCCAGCCACGCTGTTCCAGGCCATTCCCGATCGCATATTCGGCCAGATGTCGAACGAAACGCTGCTGGCGATACCGTTCTTCACCTTCATGGGGCTCATTCTTGAAAAGAGCGGCATGGCGGAGGATTTGCTGGACACGATCGGCCAGCTGTTTGGACCGGTCCGCGGCGGCATTGCGTTTGCCGTCATCTTCGTCGGAGCAATTCTGGCCGCCACCACCGGCGTCGTCGCCGCCTCGGTTATCTCGATGGGCCTCATCTCGCTTCCCATCATGTTGCGCTATGGTTATGACCGCAAGGTCGCCGCCGGCACGATCGCGGCGTCCGGCACGCTGGCGCAGATCATCCCGCCCAGCCTCGTATTGATCGTGCTGGCCGACCAGCTCGGCCGTTCGGTGGGCGACATGTACAAGGGCGCACTCGTTCCGGGTCTCATGCTCGTGGCGGCCTATGCGCTTTATATCATCGTGACCTCGATCATCAGCCCCACGAAAGTCCCGGCCCTGCCGCTGGAGGCGCGGACCCTGCGCGGCACCAAACTGCTGCTCAAGGTCATCACCTCGCTGGTGCCGCCGCTCGTTTTGATATTCCTCGTGCTCGGCACGATCTTCCTCGGGATCGCCACCCCCACGGAAGGCGGAGCCATGGGTGCTGTCGGCGCGCTCGCCCTTGCGCTTGCCAACCGCAAGCTCAATTTCGGCCTGATCCAGCAGTCGCTGCACGCCACGGCAAAACTGTCGTCCTTCGTGCTGCTCATCCTGCTCGGCGCGCGCGTCTTTTCCCTGACCTTCTATGGCGTGAACGGCCACGTCTGGGTCGAGCATCTGATGACGTCGATCCCGGGCGGCGAGATCGGCTTCCTGATCGTCGCCAACCTGCTGGTCTTTTTCCTGGCCTTCTTCCTCGATTATTTCGAGCTGGCCTTCATCATCATCCCGCTGCTGGCGCCGGTCGCCGATGCGCTTGGCATCGACCTGATCTGGTTTGGCGTGATGCTGGCGGTCAACATGCAGACGTCGTTCATGCACCCGCCCTTCGGTTTTTCGCTGTTCTTCCTGCGGTCCGTCGCTCCGACGCGTGCCTACAAGGACCGGATCACGGGACAGACCATCCAGCCGGTCACCTCGTCCCAGATCTATCTCGGCGCCATCCCCTATCTGTTCATCCAGCTGACCATGGTCGTCATCATCATCGCCTTCCCCGGCATCGTGATGCACTACAAGTCAGGCGCCAAGCAGGTCGATCCTTCCGCCGTCCATATCAATGTACCGATGCCGAGCATCGGCACGGACGCCGATCCCTTCGCCAATCCTTTCCTGGCGCCCGGCAACAGCGCACCGAGCTTCGGAAAGCCGGCCACCCCCTGACACTCGGCCGGGCGCAAAAGCGCCCGCCGCAATAAAAATCGCTGACGTTCAATAGGAGGAGGTAATCTATGAAGGTCAATCCAGGTCGCAGACAACTCTTGTCAGGCGGCGTACTTGCAGGAGCGGCAGCAGCCGCTTCGACGCTTGCAACACCGGCCATAGCCCAGTCATCGCCGAGCGTTCGCTGGCGTTTGACGTCGGGTTTCCCCAACAATCTGGACACGATCTATGGCGGCGCCGTCGTCATGGCCAACGCTCTGAGAGCCATTACAGGCGGCAAGTTCGATATCCAGGTTTTTCAAGCCGGCGAGATCGTTCCCGGCGCCCAGGCGATCGACGCCGTAAAAGCCAATACCGTCGAGATTTCCCATACCTGCGGCTACTATTTCACCGGGAAAGATCCGACATTCGCCATTGGCTCGACCATCCCCTTCGGTCTGAACGCCCGCCAGCAGAACGCATGGCTCTACCATGGCGGCGGCAACGAGGCTTATAACGAATTCCTTTCCGACTACGGCGTCATCGGCATTCCCGGTGGAGCGACGGGCGCCCAGATGGGCGGCTGGTATCGCAAGGAAATCAAGAGCGTCGAGGATATCAAGGGCCTGAAGATGCGTATTGCCGGCGTCGCCGGACAGGTGCTCGCCAGGCTTGGCGCGGTGCCGCAGCAGCTTCCCGGCGGTGACATTTATCCGGCGCTGGAACGTGGTACCATTGACGCTGCAGAGTGGGTCGGTCCCTATGATGACGAAAAGCTCGGCTTCTACCAGATCGCGCCATACTACTATTATCCCGCGTTCTGGGAGGGTGGGCTGACGATCCACTTCTTCGTCAACAAGGACCAATATGCGGCATTGCCTGATGAATACAAGGCAGCGCTCGACACCGCCTGCAAGGCCGCCAACATCAACATGCAGGCGCTTTACGACGTCAAGAACAAGGATGCGATCCGCTCGCTGGTTTCCAAGGGCACACAGCTTCGCCCGCTGCCCCGCGATGTGCTCGACGCCGCCTACAAGGCAACCTTCGAGCTTTATGACGAGTACACGCAAAAGCATCCCGCATGGGCCAAAATCTATCCGGGCTGGAAGAAATTCCGCGACGAGAGCTATGAATGGTTCCGCGTCGCCGAATATACCTATGACAGCTATGGCTATGCGATGCAGACCGCAGGCAAGTAAGCCGATATGACTTATATCGAGGCCCCGGATGACAATACATTCGCGGGGCCTCGCTCTCTTGCCGCTACTCCTTGATAAGCCCGTTGTCTATCGCATAGCGAATGAGACCAGCCGTCGTGGCAATATCCAGTTTCCGCTTGATATTCTTGCGATGCGTTTCCATCGTACGCTCGGCGATGTCGAGCGCCAGTGCTGCGTCACGATTGCTTTTTCCCCGAGCGATCAGCAGCAAAACGTCCTGTTCACGTGTCGTCAGCGCCTTCAGCCTGCCGGACGAGCCTTCCATCAGCACATCTCGAACGCCGGAGGAAAAATAAGTGCCACCGGCTGCGACGGCGTCGATTGCGGCCACTATTTCTTCAGTCGCGACGTCTTTCAGAATATAGCCGGCAGCACCATACATGACCGACATCGAGATATATTCGCGACTGTCATGCATCGACAGCATCAACACCCGGGTGGGGAGCCGCTTTTCCTTAAACAGCTCCAAGGCATCGATGCCGTTGATCTGGGGCATGTTGATGTCCATCAGCACCACATGGGGTCGTGTGGCGACGGCGGCGTCGATACCGGCCATGGCGGACACAGCAGTCCCAACGACAGCGATATGATCGTAAGTCTCAAGCACGGCCTTCAATCCGTCCAGAACCAGAGGATGGTTGTCTATCAGCAGCACACGGATCGGATGAACGGTCACTCGGCGGCCTCCTGTAACCGGCTATCGCGATCCTTCATGGCGGTAATGGGCAGCACCGCCCGCAGGACAGTTCCCCTGGCGGAGCTTTCGACATCCAGCCGGCCTCCGAAATGCGTCATGCGTTCCTGCATGTTTCTCAAGCCAAGCCCCTTGTTGGCCGGCTTGCCATTCTCCGTTCGCGCAACCGGAAAACCACGGCCATTGTCACTGACATCCATCAGTATGCGCTCATCACGACTGGAGAATCTGATAGCAACCCGGGTCGCACCGGCGTGACGCTCGATATTGGTCAAGGCCTCCTGTGCGACGCGGTAAAGGGCAACACGCGCCTCCGGAACAAGTATATTCTTGAAACCCACGGATTCAAGCGTCGCCGCGATCCCCGTGCGCTCTGAAAAACTTGAAATCAGGGATTCAAGAGCTGCAGTCAGTCCTAAATCATCGAGGACACGGGGGCGCAGATCGTGGGAAATACGACGTACCTCCTTGATCGCCTCATTTAATGCGACGGCGCCCTTGCCGATGGCCTCGGCGGCCCCGACATTCTCCGGCGCCACCTTGCGCCGCGCGAGATCAATCGCAAAGCGCACCCCGACGAGATTTTGAGAAATGCCGTCATGCAATTCTCTGGCAATGCGCAGGCGCTCCTCTTCCTGGGTATCGATAACCCTCTGCATCAGTTCCTTGAGCCGTCCGTCTGCCAGCCTCTGCTGACGCAGATTGAGCAGCATGCAGGTGGCGAACACCAGCAACACGGCAGGAACCGCAAACAGTGCAACAATCAGGAAATTCCATGTAATGGAACGGCGCATTTCCTCCTTCGCCGCCGCTGTCGCGGCAAAAACATCATCCAGATAAACCCCTGTACCGATCATCCAGCGCCATTTGTTGAGGCCAGCTGCAAAAGAAAGCTTATCAGCCATCTTCCCGGTCGAGGGCTTCTCCCACTTATACTGGACGAGACCTCCTCCTCCTTTCGCCTTGACTATCAGGTCATAGATGACGCGGTTACCGTCGGGATCATAAAGATCCAGCCAATTATTCCCTGGACGAAAGCTTTGTCGCGGATGAACCACGTTCATGCCGTCATAGTCATAGACAAAGAAATAGCCGTCCGTGCCATAATCGAGGTCAGTCAGAATGCGCTTGACCTCCTCCTTCGCAGCCTCGTCATCAGGTCCCGCCCTGTCATAGACCGAACGGATCGCCGAAAGGGCCAAATTGGTGAGGTTGAGGAGTTCAGCTTCCTTTGCGGCAAGCATGTTCCGTTCGAAGGCGTCGATGCTCGTACGCGCCAGCGTCATTGACTGCGAGGTGATGAGTGCAGTGATGACGATAATGGCAAGAACAAGGGGCCCTATGGCCAATGCAAGAATCTGGTTCCTGAGTCTCATGCGGCCCCTCCGACACATTCGCTCTCACTTACCGTCAGCTAACAATACTTCATACGGCAAGTCGAGCGTGTCGGAACACGATCCTAAGGCGAGATGAAAGGGGGCGGGTAAATCTGTGCAGCGAGGAACGGTATGGCGCCCTCTGAATAGTGTCACGGCACTTAACCCGCCTCTTAAGCTCAACCGCGCTGAGATAGAACAATTCTCTCCCGCCGGGGTAGTTGACCGAAAGGCTCCCACCCTCGTCCGTGCTACGCACCCTGTGTGGTCGCTTATACGGTATCGCCGTATCGCGCCCGCGGTGGGCGGCTCGCTCCAGCGATAAAGCCGGTAACTACACTGGCAACGGAGGGGTATAGGATACCACGAGGATGATCATGATCGGTACGACCTTGCGAATGTCGATAGCAAAGTGGCTACCCCAGGATTCCATGGAATAAGCAATGGCTAAAATCATCAGTGAAGTTCCATATTGATCCCAAATGTCAAATTGATCAAAGCTTGCCGCTCCGATATCGTCGTCGTCATCGCGCATATTCAGAATCGAAAAATTTGGAAATTGGGAGCAACATTGTGCGCCTGGCCCATTGCTCATGTCATCAGCTAACAGTGGTGACAAACGGCGAACCCCATAAGATATCCGTTTGTCACTGTCGCGCATGCCAACATCGTACCGGTTCAGCATTCGGTGTCGCAGTGTTTTATGCTGCCGATCAAATCAAGGCGTCGGGGAAGCACCAAACCTATATACGACCCGGCGATAGCGGGAAGAGCCTAGAGTTCCGTTTTTGCCCCGCTTGTGGATCAACTGTCTACTGGATACCGGAATTTCGGCCTAACCTCGTCGCCATCGCCTTGGGCTGTTTTGAAGACCCAGATGCTATGGAACCAACTCAGAGCGTGTATGAAGCGACCCGCCATACATGGGTTTCTCTATCTTTTCGAGATTCTGGATAGAGATGAAGGCCGAATGCTTCAGCACAGGCTTTCAGGAGGTTATATACAATTGCAGATGAAGGGATCCGAACTCACGACACCTATATGCACACCATCGTTATCTGGACCAGGGATTGATCCCCTTCAGCCCCGCAGCCTCGAAAGGACTAATGTCGCGAGTTGCGACCACTAGGGCGTTTGCTGCCGCTGTGGCCGCAATGTAACCATCAGCCGCGCCAATCGCTTTCCCAGATACTCGAGCGCGTGCCATCAGTTCGGAATAAAACTGAGAAGCAGCCAGATCGAAGGAAAGGATGCGCTCGGAAAAGTGGGGCGGCACTTCGCCTTCAAGGCGGCCGCGGAGGATAGTTTGCCGTTTCCCTGAAGGCACAGCAGCAATCCCGAAACGAAGTTCAGTAATCGTTTTGTAGAGAGGAAAAGCGTTTCTATAGCTTGGGCGTCCAACCAGGCGATTACCGCCTCATCAGAAACCGGTTTCCAAGGTTCGGATATAACGTTGGTGCCCAGCAAGATCATTTGAAGGTCATCGGTTCAGCAGGTGTCTTGTCGCGACTTTTCTGCAGGGCATCAACGTCGCTGTCGGAAAGCTCGGCGGCGCGATCAATAGCCATCAGCAAGGAGCCAAGCTTGACACGTTCAGGAGGACGAACAGCCACTTCAATAATGTCACGGATATCAGCCTCGGTGCTCCGCCCATGATGAGCCGCTCGCACCCGCAGAGCGCGATGTGTTCCATCAGAAAGGTTTCGAATAGTGACTGCCGGCATTGATATCACCTCCACAGAAATGATGGCTTTGATATCAAACTGTGCAGAATGACGATCATTGCAATGACCGCTTCTGGCGCTGAGCATTCTGACGGCTCCCGACGTGATGTCAGCTATTCAATGCACTGCCGCCACCCGAAACCTGCCATTTGATCGGCACCACGAAACGGCAGAGCCGCGGCGGGTGCGGACTGTCGGCGACCCGAACGGCAGTACATGTCATTGCCCTGAGCCGGCAACCTCGTTCGGGCTGACGCTGCAAAGCGACAACCACTTTCACGCAGGCCGACGGTTATCGCCGAGACGGCCATCGAATAAAGATCGCACAAACCGGCGAATTGCTTCTTGTTTCACATAGCGGTTTCAGATCGCTTTGGTCTGCGTATTGCGCGAACTTTGGGGCTATCGCCAGCCCCGCAGAAAAACCGGTCGCGTCCGTCGGACTCAAGCCCCGAAACTGCCATTTCCGCCGGCATATCCAACCGCTCCAGCACTTCACCGGTCGAAGGATCGATGCGGCGGACATCGCTTTGGTCGTTCTCCCACGTACCGTGCCAGAGCTCGCCGTCGACCCACGTGACCCCAGTAACGAAGCGATCGGTTTCGATCGTGCGCAGCACCTTCCCCGTCTCAGGATCGATTTGATGGATTTTGCGGCCGTAATGTTGCCCAACCCAGAGCGAACCTTCAGCCCAGGCAAGGCCGGAATCGCCTCCATTGCCCGGGGCGGGAATCGTGGCGAGCACCTCGCCGGTCTTTGGATCGACCTTCCGAATCACCGCTTCTGCAATCTGGAACAGGTACTCGCCGTCGAATGCCGTACCGGCATCGGCGGCAATATTGAGCGAGGTCAGCACGTCCCCACTCTCCGGATCAAACGCGTGCAGTTTTGCGCCTGTCGCCATCCAGACCCGGCGGCCGTCAAAGCTGACCCCATGAACGTGATCCACTCCGGGAAAAGGGCCATATTCACGCATAATTTCGGCGGCTGTGTGTTTCATGCCCTCATCCTAGCCTAAAACGCCAACGGCTGGGAGTAACAAGCTTGTCGGGAACCCTGGAACGCTCGTCGCAATCCAGCGACGGGCGCGTCCGTGGCCGAACCATTCCACCTTGTCATTTTTCGCAAGAGTATCGAGCGCCCGCTGCACCGTGCGCGGGCTGACGTCAAGCGCAAGCGCAAGCGCGGAGCTGGACCAGGCTTCGCCATCGGCGAGAAGCGCCAGCACGTCGCCATGCGCGTCTTCGACCGGGGGCACAAGCACCCCGACCGCGCCGGCGCCATGTGGCTCCAATACGAACCCCTGCTCGGTGGCGCGTATCTCCGCCAAGGGCCTGATTGCCTCGCGCAGACGCCCGATCTCAACCCGCAGCCGAGCGCGATGCGATTCATCTGCCTCCCGTGCACGAAAGGCGCGGACGAGAAGCTCCTTTCGCGTGACATCTTCCGGCCAAGCCTCACCGAGCACGCGCATGAGCGCGAACAGGACCGGACGACTGGCGAGAAAGACCATGGTTTTATTGACTCGCACGACGTTCCGGCACAGATCGATGATGAGCGCCCCCGATGCAATGAGCGCCTCGACCTCATCGAGCCGAAGAAGCCGTTGTCCATTGCGCACGACCAGCCGCACGGCAGGCACTTCGAAGGCCCGCACGGCTCTATCGACCTCGGCTTTCAATGCAGCATTGCCGACGGCGGCTGCGGCGATTTCTGCGCGATCGAGCGCATCATGAGCCAGCTTCGCGCGTATGCGGCGCATCGCGATGCCCGCAACCACCAACTCGTAGCCTACCCGCGATGTCATCGGCAACGCACCAGCATCGAAGCCGTCCAGAACCCGCTCCGCCTCGTCGAGACGGCCGATCAACAGCAAGCGCCTTGCTTCGAGATAGCCGGCATGCGCGGCGTTCGCGAAGTCTCCCAATGCCTCCAGCGTGGACCGGGCGGCGGCGAGCCCCTCCATGGGACGGCCAAGGTCGCGCAAGACCAACGCGATCTCTGCCTCCGCGACATTGCATCGCGCACGGGCCATAGGCTCCCGGTTGCCGAAAGCGCGCGCCGCGCTTCCCAGCAGTTCCCTCGCGCGCGCAAGATCGCCGAGTTGCGACATGGCAATGCCGCGCAGGGCGAGTGCAGGAGCATCGTCACGTAAGGCGATGCGCTTGAGCGCTGCAAGCGGATCACCCGCCGCAAGTGCCCGCGCCGCGAAGGTCATCAGAGAGTCCATTCAAATCCCGTCACACTTGTTACTCACATTCTCCCGCCATTCGGACATAGATTTTTGTCAGGTTAAGCGTCGCGGGACGGAATGTCGAACCTCAAAAGGGAACCCAGAAATGACAATGTCCAAACCGACAAGAAAACGCTCTTCGGACACCCTGCGATCAGGCGATGTGATAGGCTGGCTCGTTCTTGCAGCTTCGCCAACCTTCGCGTCGATGGCCTGGATTTCGGCGAACGACATGCAGGCGAGCATCTGCGCGTCCCCACCCGAAATGCTGCCCATCAGCGGCATGGCCTTCATGTACCTGTTGATGAGCCTCTTTCACCTGTCGCCCTGGCTGAAGCTCGCTTCCGCTTACTGGCGGCAATATCCATCCCCTAAAACCCGAGGAGACTGACAATGAACCACAAAATCGTTTCAGCCAAAGACTGGCTCACCGCCCGGCGGGATTTTCTGAAAGCGGAGAAAGAGCTTAGTCGACACAGGGACGAGATCGCCCAAAAGCGGCTGGCGCTGCCATGGGTACGGATCGAGAAGGAATATGTGTTCGATACGCTAGATGGCCCACGAACGCTTGCCGATCTTTTCGATGGCCGATCGCAGCTTCTGGTGCAGCATTTCATGTTCGCGCCGGGATGGAAGGAGGGTTGCCCGAGCTGCTCTTTCATGGCCGATCATACCGATGGCATGAACAATCATCTTTCGCATCACGACGTTACCATGATCGCCATATCGCGCGCACCGCTCGCCGACCTCGAGCGTTATCGTAAGCGGATGGGCTGGCAGTTCAAATGGGTGTCGTCCTTCGGAAATGACTTCAATCACGATTTCCGTGTCAGCTTCACACCTGACGAAGTCGCGTCCGGCAAGATCGACTACAATTTCGGAGAGTGGCCGGAGCTCGGCGAGGAATGGCCGGGCATCAGCGCCTTCTACAAGGACGACACCGGCCAGGTCTTCCGCACCTACTCCACCTATGGGCGCGGCGTCGAGGCGATGATGGGTACCTATCAGCTGCTCGATCTCGCTCCGAAGGGGCGCAATGAAGCTGAAGGAATGGACTGGGTGCGCCGACACGATCGGTACGAATAGCAGTCCCTACGTTTACCTATGCAATTGCCGCGAGCGGTCATTGGCGAGGATATAATGTCCGAAACAGGTTCACGGAAAAGCCCTTGGTCGATGTCGACATGGCTGTCGGTCGTCTCGCTGATCTTCGGCAGCTTTGCCCTGATCAGCAGCGAATTGCTGCCCATGGCAATGCTCACGCCAATGACCGCCTATCTCGGTGTCTCGGAAGGCGCGGTCGGTCAGGCGGTACCTCTTACAGCTCTACTTCCCTATATCCAGCGCTGACAATAGCACTCGTCATCCCCCGCCTAGATCGCAAGTTGATCCATCTGGCCCTCTGCGTTCCGGTTGTCGATAGCGGCTAGGCATAGGTCAAGTGCTGGCTGGGGCGGCTTCGGCCGCCCTCGAACTGCTACGTTCCTCGAAGCGGAACAAGTCCTGCTCTTGAAAGGATTAGAACCATCGGCCCGTGAATTCCGCCAGATGAAGCGCCGAGGATTTGGACAGAATATCCATCTCTAAAGAGAGTCCTGAAAGGAATGACTGTGATCCCTTCACATCGAGGACTCTCTGCCGTTTGTCGCACAAGTCTCTCGCCGGGACGGAAATCCGTACGGACTCGATCGGCAGTCTCGGCAGCCTGATGTCCCAAGACCCGTAGACGACTGCCGACCGGTCAATGTCTTGTGAGCTTTGCCAGAGCTGATGTCGGGCACGGCACGCATAGCTTCCAACGCTCTCCATCTAACCTTCTTGAACAGCATCGACGAATAGTTTTCTAAACTCTTCCGCATCGACACCAGTAACCAATGTGCAATTGGGTAGGCGGCCCGCAAGATGTCGCTCACTTACGGCGGCGATCACCTGGCCCGCAGCAGGCCCGCTATCCGTATAAATGGAGATGTGCGACTGCACGGTATCGAACATGTCCGGCTTCAGCAGCCAGGCGATTGCGGCTGGATCATGCAGGCACGGATCCTTCGAACCGTAATTGATCAGTAGATGCGCCGCTTCGTTGGCAACGGGCGTATCGATGGCCTTCACCTGCTCAATCATGTCGGTGGTAACGGTTGCCTGACGCGTGACATCCAGACCAAGCATGGTAATCGGAATCCCGCTGTCGAAGACGATCGCGGCCGCATGGGGATCGACCGTAAAATTGAACTCGGCCAGCGGCGTGGTGTTGCCGGGACAAAATGCGGCACCACCCATGATGGTGATGGCACTGACAAAATCGGGAAGTTCCGGGTCGAGAAGAAGCGCAAGCGCCAGATTGGTCAGCGGCCCGGTAGCACAGATGTGCAGCTTGCCCTCAGCCCTGGCGATCCGCGATATCTCATTGGCGGCATGGCCCGTAGCAACAGGTGTCACCGGCGCCGGTAGTGTGCTGCCGGCGAGCCCGTCGGAGCCGTGCATGATCGAGACACGACCACGCGATGCCATGATGGGACGAGCCGCGCCCGAATAAACCGGGATATCCTGCCGGCCACAAAGCTCAAGAATACGCCGTGCGTTTGAGACAACCGGCTCAAGCCCAACATTGCCCGCAACACATGTCACGGCAACCATCTCCAGTGCATCAGGTCGCCCGAGTGCCAGAAGCATGGCCAGTGCGTCATCTGCACCCGGATCGCAATCGTAGAGGAAACGCAAAGCTGTCATGATGAGAATTAGTCCCTGTCAACGAGAAGCCGGGCGGATTGCGGTGCCCACCCGAAACGGACGGTCGAACCAACTGCGACGTCTCCGGCCTGAGCCGGGGCGCGAGCGATGATTTCCTGCTTTCCGGCATCGATAATGACGCGCAACTCCGACCCGCCATAAACAGTTTCGCGCACACGGCCTTCACAGAAACCTTCGCCAAGCGTAATGGCCTCTGGCCGGACAACCAAGGCAGCCTTTGTTCCATCCGCAGGTGCCTCACCCGCAATTGGTAAAGTCCCGATCGCGGTTTCAAGGGCGCCTGCCTTCACCGTACCGCGAATGATCGACGAAACGCCGATAAAGTCTGCAACAAACAGGTTTTCGGGCTCATCATACATTTGCCGCGGCGTACCGAGCTGGGCGATCTTGCCGTTATTCATCAGGCAGATGCGATCGGAAAGCGCCAGAGCTTCCTGCTGGTCGTGAGTGACGAAAATGATTGTCGCGCCCGTTTCACGGTGAATACGCTTGATTTCGATCTGCATCACTTCGCGGAGTTTCGCATCAAGGGCGCCAAGCGGTTCATCCATGAGAATGATCGCGGGATCGTAGACGAGGCAGCGGGCAAGTGCGACACGTTGCTGCTGACCGCCGGAAAGCTGCGAGGGGGAGCGATCGGCCGCGTGGGCAAGCCCCACGGTTTCCAGTGCCCTGCCAACCTTTGCATCGATTTCGGCCTTTGGAAGGCTTCGCATCTTCAGCGCAAAGCCAACATTTTCAGCGACCGACATATGCGGAAACAGGGCGTAGTTCTGGAAAACGACTCCAATGTCGCGTTTGTTGACCGGTGCATGGGTCTGATCCTTGCCGTCAATGATGACGTTGCCGTAGGTCGGGTCCTGCAGGCCGCAGATGAGCTGCAGCAGCGTGGTCTTGCCGGATCCCGAAGGCCCCAGCAGTGTGAGGAGCTCACCCTTGCGCACCTCGAGATCGACGTGATCGAGTGCGATGGTCCGGCCGTAAAGTTTTGCAAGGCCCTGGACCTGAAGCTTGATTTCGGGCGTGTTGGCAGAGGCGGCTGACATGTCGAATGTGTTTCCTATGGTCATGATGGGAGAGGCAGCGTCGCGCATGTCAGCGCGGCCTTGCCTTTTCGGCGATGACGAAAAGTACGGTCACCACCGCCACGATGAAGACCGAGGCTGCTGCCAGGGTCGGGGAAATGCTGAGAATGATATCGTCCCACATCTGTTTGGGCAGCGTCTGCTTGACGCCCGCGCCAACGAACAGGGCGATGGTGAGTTCCTCGAAGGAATGCAGAAGGCCGAAAAGGAAAGCGGCAACTGCACCACCTTTGACGATAGGAAGAAGCACCAGACGGATCTGCTGAAACCGACTGGCTCCAAGCGTTGCTGCGGCCTGCAAAAGACGCCAGTCAACACTGCGAAAAGTCGTCAGCAAGATGACGAACACCACCGGCATCGCCGAAAGCGTATGGCCAAGGATGATCCCCGTGTCTGTCGCAATAAGCCCGACCTTGGCCAGAACGTAGAACAGCGAAACGCCAATGACGATATTTGGAACGACCATCGGCAACATGAATGAGAGGAAAATCAAGCCGCCAGCCTTGCGCTGCGTGCGGGCAAGACCGTAAGCCGCCATACCCGATATGATCGTTGCAAGAATACCGGTAACGATCGCAATAACCGCCGAGCGCGTGGTAGCCCCCATCCACTGATCGGAACTCATATAGGCCTGGAACCAACGAAGGGAGAAGCTTTTTGGTGGGAACTCCAGGAAAGTCGAACCGGAAAATGCCATCGGTGGAAATGCAAGCACGGGCACAATCATCACTGCAATGACCAACCAGACAAAGATCGTAAATGCGCCGCGACCAAGACGGGTAGGCAGAAGGCGTGCAACGAAATCGCTGACGTTAGCCCCGACCTCGATGATCGCACCGCCGATTGTTCCGATCACACCGCCACGCCTGGCTGCTGCACCGTTACCCGATACGGCAGACATCCCGAAAAAGCGATCATAAACGGCAATCGTGATGAGGGTAACCGCGAGAAGCAGTGCCGCCAGTGCGCCGGCGAGCCGCATGTTGAAAAGCTTCTGGACCTGAGTGATCATCATCTGGCCGATCACCGTTTCATTCGGTGAGCCGAGCAGAGCTGGCGTAATGAAGAAACCCAGACCCATGACGAAGATCAACAAGCCCGCTGCCGCAACACCCGGCATGGAGAGAGGCAGGAAAATGCGCCAGAACGACTGGCTCCGGCTTGCGCCCATCGTCATCGCCGCCGGCATAAGCCGTCCGTCTATCGACAGCATCGTCGGCAACATGGTGAGAATGGCAATTGGCAACATCGCATGCGCCATGCCGAAAACAACAGCGCCACGACCGTAAAGCAGGTTGAGTTCGGTATCAAAACCCATGCCGGTCAACATCTGTGCGACGATACCCTTTCGGGCAAGAAGCACGATCCAGGCGAAGTTTTTGAGAAGCGGGCTTACCCAGAACGGCAAAAGAACGAGCCACATGGCCATGCGCCGCCGATATTCCGGCATATCTGCAAGCCACACGGCAATCGGGTAGCCAACCAGAAGGCAGACAATGGTCACCTGCGCAGAAATCGCAAATGTGTTGGCGAGAACTTTTACGTAAACGCCCGCCGAAAACATCTGTTCGTAGACCGTCAGATCGAAGGCACCTGTCTTCGGATTGACGAAAGATTGCCAGATGAGCGCGCCGGCAGGCAGGATCAGCAACAGCGCCATGTAAGCAAGCCCCGGCGTGGAAAGCCAGAGGCTGTCGAGCCTGAGGCGCTGCCGAGAAAATGTGTTGGCGGAAAGGTCAGCCATGGTGGTCCCGTTCGTTGAAATGGCCCGTTCCGCATATCACAGAACCGGGCCACTCATAGTCAGATTGGGATCTCGCCAAAAGGCGAAACCCGAGGCTCGGATGGTCTTGTCCGCGAAAAATTAACCCAGGATCCACTGCTCGAAGCGCTGGGTCAACTCGTCCTGGTTCTCTGCCCAGTAGGCAGCGTTGAGGACTGTCAGCCCCTTGATGTTTTCCGGCGCTGTCGGCAGGAGCGCAGACTTTTCCGCACTCAGATGCTCATAAGCCTTCATGTTGGTCGGGCCGCAAGCCAGAATGTCCGTGTAGGCGGCCTGACGCTTGGCATCAAGGCACCATTCGATGAACTTGCGGGAGAGGTCAGCCTTCTCGGTATTACCGGCAATCGTCCAGCCGTCGATGTTGAACAGACCGCCGTTCCAGACGATACCCGCCGGGGCGCCTGCGTTGATCGCAGCCTGGGCGCGGGTCGACCAGGTGGACATGAGATCAAGCTCGCCATCCTTCAGGAGCTGGGTCGCGTGCGCCCCCGACGTCCACCAGATGTTGATGTGCGACTTGATCTTGTCGAGGCTCTTGAAAGCGCGGTCGACGTCGAGCGGGTAAAGCTTGTCGAGCGGTACTCCGTCCGCAAGCAGCGCCATTTCAAGCGTCGTGACCGGGCTGCGCCACAAACCGCGGCGACCCTGGAAGACTTCTGTGTTCCAGAAATCGGCCCAGCTGGTCGGAACGGTTTTTACCGTATCCTTGCGATAGCCCATGGCCAACGCAAAAATGGCGACGCCAACGAAATCCGTCTCGAATGTATGCGGCGTAAAATCGTCCTTGTTCGCAACCTCAATGTTGAGCGGCAGCATATAATTATCGCCGAGCTGGCGGATACGCAGCACGTGTTCCGGTGTCATCAGGGCAACATCGAACAGCTTCGTATCCGTATCGATTGCCATCTTGTACTGCGGGATAGGATCGGGCTCGTTGGTGTTGGTCTGGATGGTAACACCGGTTTCCGCGGCAAAGGTATCATAAAAAGCAACCTTGAAACCTTCATAGAAGGCACCGCCCATGTCGCGCACGACAAGTGTTTCGCCGGCAAACACACGGTTACCCTTGAGAAGGACAGGAGCGGCCAGCGCCATGGCTGCAAGCCCCGTCGTCGTCTTCATGAAGCCGCGACGTGATACGTTATTGTTCATTTTACCCTCTGAGTTTGTTTGACCTTCATCAACTACTTTTCCCGTCCGCATGGTTTCGGTAAATTACATTTTTCCGTGCATCTGCTTTGGGACATACGAAGCAAGCGGGCGCCGGCTTGCACAAAACCGAATAACGGCATCCGCCAGCACAGCGTCACAGATATCGAGTTGCGTCTGCTTGATGAATTCATCGGGACGATGCCCCTGATCCATGCTTCCCGGCCCGCAGATCACGACGGGAACATCCAGTGCCTGCGCGAACAATCCGGCTTCGGTTCCGAAACTCACCCGGCAATCCCGGCTTCCTTTCGGCAAGCACGACGCGAAGGCCTGCACAATCGGATGATTTCCATCAATCGAGTGACCCGGATAGTTTCCGGTAATCTCGATATCGATCGCGGCTTCCCTGAAACGCTCCTTGTAGGGTGCAATCGCAGCGGCGGCGACTTTGCGTATCTGCTCAGCCAAAGCGAGAGGATCGTCCGCAGCCATCATCCTGCACTCCATCAGAAGCTCGGCATGATCCGGCACGAGATTGACCGCAGTGCCACCGGACAATTTCCCAACGTGAACCGTGGCGTATGGCACCGAATAACCCTGCTCACGCGGGCCGCGAGCCGCGATGTCGTCCTGTAATCGGCGCAGGCCAACGATGAAATCAGCCGCGATGTGTAATGCATTCAGTGCCAGCGGCGCCTCGGCCGAATGGCGGGGAACCCCGGTAACCTTGACCTGGAAAGCCATCTTGCCCTTGTGACCAAGGCCTAGCTGCATCGATGTCGGCTCCCCGACCACGATCAGATCGGGCAGGATATCCCGTGCGGCGATCTCCTCGAGCATCGGCCTTACGCCGACACAGCCAATCTCTTCGTCGTAGGAAATAGCCAGCCAAAGAGGGGCCGCAAGGCTCTTCACGTCAATCGTTTCCACAAGCGCCAGCGTCGACGCGACGAAGCCCTTCATGTCCGTTGTGCCGCGTCCGTAGAGCTTGCCGTCTTTTTGAGTGACGGCGAAGGGCGGAACGGTCCAGTCCTGCCCAACCACCGGAACCACGTCGACATGGCCGGATAACATCAGACCACCCGGCACATCCGGCCCCAGCCGGGCCAGAAGCGCTGCCTTCAACCCGGTGTCATCATAAAATCGGTCACACACAGCACCGGCATTCGACAGCGCTGTCTCAATCTCGTCGATCAGCGGAAGATTGGTGTCCGAACTGACCGTCGGATGAGCGACCAGCCTTGCCAGCCAATCCAGCGTCGATGTCACAGTTTCGCCTCCGCAGCATCCATCGCCGCGTTGATCTCAGCAATCAGACCAGCAACCTCGGCCTCAGGAATGGAAAGGCGAAGACGCCGTTCAAGCGACGTGAAGATACCAAAAAACGAGTTCGAGCAATGGTTGAGCATGCGCATTGCGTCCTCCGCAGAGATATTGCAACGGCTCGTCAGATAGGCGCAGATATGTTCGCAAGCGATTGCGTTCGGAAGCACATAGGCAGGCTGGGTGTCGTAGGCAATCCGGCGGAACGGCAGGACCGAGGGCTTGATCGTCAGACCGGCAGAAAGCTTCGGATCGCGCGAGGATGCGCCAACGATGATCCGCGCTTCAACTCCTTCAAGCACCCAACGCCCGAGCGCCGGGTCCCAGACGGCCAGGTCCGAGCCCTTGATGTTGATTTCAACACGCTCGCTCGCGCCTGGCGCCAGCACCGGCTTGGCGAAACCCTTGAGTTCCTGCAGCGAACGCTTCAATCGCTTTCCCGGAGCCTGCAGATAAAGCTGCGCGACTTCTCCACCGGCGCGGTCGCCGGTATTGGTAACGGTGAAAGCAACGGTAATCTCATCCTTGAGACCGATGCTGGAAGCGGAGACGGTCAGATCGGAATAGGCAAACGTCGTGTAGCTCAGGCCGTGACCGAACGGGAAAAGCGGCTCCACCTCACGCAGGTCGTAGGCACGATAACCGACATGAATGCCTTCACCATAAACATGACGACCGTTTTCACCCGGATAATGCAGGAAGCCTGGAACGTCCGAGAGACGCTTGGGAAAAGTAACCGACAGCTTGCCGGACGGATTGACCTTGCCGCTCAGAATATCTGCAACCGCACCACCCATCGCCTGGCCGGAATAGAAGGTGACGAGCACGGCATTCACCTGGTCGATCCACGGCATTTCAACCGCATCCGGGCACGCAATCACCACAGCCACGTTCTTTGAAACCGCGGCAAGAGCAGCAATCATTTCGTCCTGGCCCGGACCGAGAGCAAGTGTCGTTCTGTCAGAACCTTCTCCGTCATAAGCTCCTTCCGTCGAGGTATAGACGAGAACCAAATCCGCCTTGCCTGCCATTGCGAGGGTATCCGCGTCAGCTTCTTCACGGAATGTCAGCGTGTGCGATACACCAAGGGCCTTCTGCAATTCGTCCAATGGCTGATCGACCATCGTCGGGATGGTGGTTGCACAACCGGAGCCCTGGATGACAGGTGTCCCGGCATCGCGGCCAACAACAAGGATGGTTTTCATGTCGGGGTTGACCGGCAGGGCACCGTTGTTGCGCACAAGCACCATCGAGGCAGCAGCCATTGCACGGGCTTCGGCATGATGCTCCTCAGCCGTATAGACAGGTACGGGAGCCTTTGCTCCCTCGTTGCAAAGCTCGATCAGCTCGAGCATGCGCCGGCAAGAAAGGTCGGCAACATCGGCCGAAACAGCTCCACTATCGAGTGCGGCGAGAAGGTCGGCCTTGCGGCGTGGGCTTTCCGGCATGTCGAGATCACCGCCAGCGACCAGCGATACTGCGCGATCCTTGATGCCATGCCAGTCGGAAACCACGACACCTTCAAAACCCCATTCCTTGCGAAGAACCTGATCGAGAAGCCAGGGGTCCTGGGATGCCTGGACACCATTCAGACGGTTATAGGAGGACATGATTGTCCAGGGCTTCGATTGCTTGATCGCGATCTCGAAACCCTTGAGATAAATTTCCCGAAGAGCCCGTTCCTCGACGACACTGTCCATCGTTGTGCGTTCGACTTCGGAATTGTTGCAGGCAAAGTGCTTGAGCGATGTGCCGACACCTTGCGACTGGATTCCTTCGATGACGGCTGCCGAAAGCTTGCCTGTAACCAGCGGGTCTTCCGAATAATACTCATAGGACCGGCCAGCAAGGGGCGTGCGGCGCAGGTTGATGCCGGGCCCAAGCAGCAGATGCACGCCCATTGCACGGCATTCCTTGCCAAGGAGCTCTCCCAACCGTTGCATCAGGACTTCATCCCAGCTGTTGCCCATGGCAGAGCCGTTAGGAAAACAGGTTGCGGGCTTCATCTCGCCCCACGCAATAGCAACATCGCTGGCGCGCTGGTTCACGACCGAAAGAAAAGCATCGAGATCCATTCCACCGCGCTCGTCACTATCGATCTGCGGAATCGAGTAGCGTACGCCGTAGGTGCCATCCGTCATCACGATCGGCTTGATCCCGTAAGCCGGGACAGCCGCAGTCTTCCACATACCGAAACCGGAGAGGAGATCGACCTTTTCTTGATTGGTCATCGCCTCGACCACTGATGGGATTGTCTGGTGTGCGGACTGGCTTTTGTCTAGCATGCTGGGCTCCGTAATGCGGCAATCACCGAACTGACAGTGCGGTGTTTGGCGCGCACACTGTCAGCCAGCGACAAAAAAACAAAATAAGATATTCGGAACTGGTGCTTTGAAAAAAACGAGCCTAGCTCTGGTCCGTGCGGCGGAGGTTGAGGATCGGCGACTCCATACCCGGCACATAATTGTCGGAAATCAGATTGCGGCAATGGTCCTCAAAGGTGCGGACAAGGCGGGTAGATACCTGCTGACCTATGCGGATCAGACCAATGCGCATGGGTTTATGCTCCCCCGACAGACGAAGGCCAACAAGTCGCTTTCCATCCAATGCAGCCTTGTTCTTCGGACGGACATTGGCAAGGGTGTAGCCATAACGATTGCCCACCATCGTGCGGATGACCTCCTGATGCTGGATCTGCGCGACGATGTTGGGCGTGGCACCGGCAGCGGCAAACAAACCCAGGAAATAATCCCGCGAAAGCGGCAGATCGAGCAGGATGAACTCGTGTTCCTCAAGCTCGGAAAGCGAAATTGCCGAGCGCTGTGCCAGTGGGTCCGTTTCCGCGACCTGCACATAAGGGGGCAATTCTGCAAGCGGTGTAAACTCGAAACCTTCCGGAACGAGAAGGTCATAGGAGAGCGCGATATCGAGTTCGGCACGCTCAAGCCGCGTCAGCAAGGTTCGGTGATCTGCAACCGTCGGCCTGATAGTGACGCTTGGATAGGCCGTCTTGAAGCTCTGGCTCACCTCCGGCAGCAACATCGGCGCGAAGGTCAAGAGGCATCCAAGCGACAGTGTCCCGCGGATCTGTTCGGTCGCCTCGGAGGCAGCGGTATAGAGGTTCTGAACCTGTTCTATCACGGCTTTTGCCTGCAGCAAAAGCTTTTGCCCGGCCGGTGTCAACGACAACCCCTGGGCATGACGGCGCAGGAAAAGCTGGGTGTTGAGCTCGATTTCCAACTGGGAGATAGCTGTCGAAATGGATGGCTGCGACACGTGGATGCGGTCCGACGCCAGAGTTATCGAACCGGCCTCGGCCGTTGCAATAAAGTATTCGAGCTGACGCAAGGTGAAACGCATTTGAGGCCCTGATGCCAAGTGGCGCACCGAGAGCGCGACCATATGCCCGCTCCCAGACGGCGGACTATCGAGGTGAATTTATTATGTGCCGTTTGCCAAAATGTAAATGTTCTGCTGGCCCTGCAACCGTTCATCACATGAACGGCGGAGCAAGACGCTGCTTTCGCCAATCCTAACCAGTGCTGCAGCAAATCGTAATTTTCCGAATGCAAACCGTTCGCTAGAGCGGAACGATAGCTGACGCCAAGCGGTGGGTTGCGGCAAAACAGAAAAGGGCGAATGCATGTCAGTCGAGAAGATCCATACACTGGTTGTCGGAGCCGGCCAGGCCGGTGTGGCCATGAGCGAACATCTAAGCCGCAACGGTGTCGACTATCTCGTGCTGGAGCGCGGTCGCATCGCGGAACGCTGGCGCTCGATGCGCTGGGATTCACTGGTCGCCAATGGCCCCGCATGGCATGACCGTTTTCCAGGCATGGATTTCCCAGGTCACCCGGATACATTCGTTCCCAAGGACGGTGTGGCAGACTATTTTGAAGCCTATGCAGGCCAGCACAAGGCACCGATCCGGTGTGGTGTCGACGTCGTCAATGTGGAACGTCTGGAAGACCGTCCAGGCTTCCGGGTCGAAACCTCCGATGGCGTGATCGAAGCCCTTAACGTCGTCGCCGCCACCGGTCCATTTCAAAAGCCCTCCATTCCCCCGATCGTCCCCGACAATGCTGGCGTAACACAGATGCATTCGAGCGACTATCGCAATCCGGCCCAACTCGCCGAAGGCGCGGTTCTGGTGGTCGGCGCAGGGTCATCCGGCGTCCAGATCGCCGAGGAACTGATGCTCGCAGGACGCAAGGTCTATCTTTCGGTCGGCCCGCATGACCGCCCTCCCCGCTCCTATCGTGGCCGCGACTTCGTCTGGTGGCTTGGTGTCCTCGGGAAATGGGACGCGCAGGCTCAGACCCCGGGCTCGGAGCACGTCACCATCGCCGTCAGCGGTGCTCGCGGTGGAAACACCATTGATTTCCGGCGACTGGCCGCGCAGGGCATGATGCTTGCCGGCATGACGGGAGCTTATCGTGACGGATCACTGTCATTTGCAGACGACCTTGGCCGCAATCTTGATCGCGGCGACCAGAATTATCTGTCACTGCTCGATGAGGCGGATGCCTTTGTTGCCCGCAACGGCCTCGACCTGCCTCGGGAGCCCGACGCACGTATCCTCGGACCGCAGGTTGACTGTGTGACCAACCCGCTGCGCGAGCTTGATCTGCGCGCAGCAAACGTGACGACGATAATCTGGGCAACGGGCTTCACATCGGACTACAGCTGGCTTCGGGTCAATGCGTTCGACGACGTTGGCCGTCCGAAACACCAGCGTGGCGTCAGCCCCGAAAAGGGCATCTATTTTCTCGGTCTTCCCTGGCTGTCCGGCCGCGGCTCCAGTTTCATCTGGGGTGTATGGCACGATGCCAAGTATGTGGCCGACCACATAGCCATTCAGGACAATTATCTGGCGTACAAGCCGCAGGATTGAATCCCAAGGCGCAGCAGACAACCAGCCCATTGCATGAACAATCCCATGGAGACGAGAATGGCACATACGCGCATTCGCAAGTTCAACACCAAAGAAACCTATCCGGAGCAGAACCTCGACAACGATCTCTGCCAGGCCGTCGTCGCCCGCGGCACGACGATTTTCCTGCGCGGCCAATGCCCGCAGGATCTCGATACCGCCAAGAACATCGATAGCCATGATCCGGTCGAGCAGACGCACAAGGTCATGCAGAACATTCGCCAGCTCGTTCAGGAAAGCGGTGGCCAGATGGAGCATGTCACCAAACTTGTCGTCTATCTCACCGACGTCCGCCACCGAGAGGCCGTCTACCGGACCATGGGCGAATACATCAAGGGCGTTTACCCCGTCTGCACGGGGCTTGTCGTGGTGGCACTCGCGAGGCCCGAATGGCTTGTCGAGATCGACGCCACGGCCGTCATCCCTGACTGATACCAGATACGCTTCGGCAGATGCCGGCCGGCAGAAGCGTGGCCGGCCGTCCCAAGGATGGAGTTTCCCATGACCTTCTCAATCGTCGCGCGCTGCGAAACGACAGGCCAGTTCGGCGTCGCAATTTCATCTTCATCCCCTGCCGTTGCAGCCCGATGCGCCTGGGCCGAGGCCGGCATAGGAGCAGTCGCGACTCAGAATGTCACCAATCCGGCTCTTGGACCACGAATGCTTGCGGCGCTGAAAGACGGCGCCAGTGCTGCGGATGCGGTTGTAGCAGCCCGGCAGAGTGATGGTTTTCCCGGCTATCGCCAGTTGCTCGCGGTGGATGCATCGGGCGCTACCGCCATTCATTCCGGCGAAAATGCGCTTGGAATATGGACCTCTGTAACCGGCAATCAGTGTGTGGCGGCGGGAAACCTGCTGGCAAACGACGGCGTACCGAAAGCAATGATCGAAACGTTCGAGACAACGTCGGGCACCTTGGGAGACCGGCTGGTTGCAGCGCTCAAGGCAGCCGTTGATGCCGGGGGCGAAGCCGGTCCCGTGCGTTCGGCCGGCTTACTCATCGTTGACAAACAGCCTTGGCCGTATGCCGAATTGCGGATCGACTGGCTGGACGAAGGTTGCCCGATTGCAGCGGTGGCCCGGGCATGGAATGTCTACCAGTCGCAGGCGCAGGACTATGTAACACGTGCTCTGGATCCACGAGCCGCCCCCTCCTACGGAGTCCCGGGTGATGAGTAGTTACTAGTCTTCCGCTTTGAAGGGGATTCGAACCAATGACATTGTCATCACAAAACTCCAGCAGCGGAAGTTTCGTAGACGAGTCAATAACTTGGCCACGTTCGAATAGCTGATTTAGGCCCGCGAGCAGATTGTGCAACCCTGGAAGCCGGGGATGAAATATCTGCTGAGGAAAGCGAGCGTAGCCGAGCGCTGCTAACCTAGACCGACATCTGACCTTCTCAGCCAATTTCGGTCACTTGGATTTACAACTCCTCCTGGTCGTAAGCGCGCCGGCGCTCTCTGATGGCGTCCAGATTGTCATGGACCCAGAAGTTGAACCCCTCAAGGGCGTGTAAGGCTCCGTGACCTATATCCGTCAGCTCATACTCAACACGTGGTGGCACTTCGGGGAAATAGTGGCGTATAACGAATCCCTCGCGTTCGAGATTACGCAGCGTGAGCGTCAGCATGCGCTGAGTGATTTCACGGACCTCTTTTCTCAATGCAGAAAAGCGGAGCCGATAACCCTCAGCGAGAGAAAGGCGCCAAAGAACCGGCACAGTCCATTTGTCACTTAGCAGGCTGCAGACCCCGTTTGACGGTATGGGTCTGAATTGCCTGTCGTTCCCTGATCTGCGCGGTGTGTTGGCATCGATCTGTCTATCCAAGGGTATCATCCTTGTGCCTGATGCTGAAAAATGTGCCGTCTTCCGGCAGAATTACATTCGTATATATAGACAGCCCTTGTCTAACGCGAGGGCTTCAAGTGACCAATAGCAAGCACCCCATTCTGGTTTTCGGCGCTACCGGAAGACAGGGAGGATCTGTCGCCAGAGCCTTGTTGAAGGCGGGATGGCCTGTACGCGCACTCGTTCCGGACTCCAGCAAAGCTGCATCTCTGCAATTGCGCAATGCAGGCATCGAGCTTGTGCAGGGTTCATTTGAAGAGACCAATGTAATCCGCACAGCGATGAAAGACGCTTACGGTGTCTTTAGCGTACTGCCAGCCAGCCTGGCTGCCGAAGACGAAATCCGTCATGGTATATCGATTGCGGATATCGCTGCCGAAACAGGCATCAACCATTTTGTTTATTCGTCAGGCGCCAGCGTGGGGAATGAACTGACAGGCGTTCCGCGTTTCGACGCCAAGCCTCGTATCGAAGCGCATATTCGACAGCTCGACATGACTACGACCATCATCCGGCCGATGATTTTCATGGAAATGCTGGTGCGACCTGGCTTCGGTCTGGATGAGGGCCGGCTGGTGTCCCTGATCCGACCCGACCACTCCATTCAGCTTACCGCCGTGGAAGACATCGGCAGGTTTGTCGCTGCCGTGCTTGCCGACAAGTCACGCTTCGGTGGCGCAACACTTAAGATCGCCAGCGATCGATTGACCGGCCACGAGCTCAAGGCCGCCTTCAGCGAAGCAGCCGGTCGCTCGATAGCGTATGAACGGTTTCCGGACGAAGTTTTGGCTGCAAACGCTGATCTCGCGCACATGGCGGAGAGCCTGGTAGACGGTCCGCTCGCCGGGCAGGTCGATCTGAAACTCATGCGCGAAATCAACCCCGACCTGCTGACTTTCAGGTCCTGGCTTGCGGGCGATGGGCGCAGGTTGTTAGATGCAGCCATGTCAGCATCAGTTTCGTGACATTACGCGAGATTCAATAATAACAACCGGAAGTAACGGGGACAGGATTGCAAGGCCGCTTTCGACCTCATTGCCATCGTTACCTCCCCATAGCCGGGTGCCCTAAAGCCAACATGGCAAACATTGTTACCCCAATTGAGTCTCAGCCTGTCTGAATATACGGCGGCTCCATAAAGACCGCTAATGCTCCGCCCTCCAGTTTGCCCTTTGCGATCATATCTACGTTGGACACGAATATCGTTGCATCGCAGCCAAGCAGGCGTTTGCGGTTCATCAGTCACGCGCCAGGGCTTCGATCGGGTCCAGCTTTGCCGCATTGCGGGCGGGAAGGAAGCCGAAGACGATTCCGATCAGGGTTGAGCAGGCGAAGGCCACCATGATGGAGCCCGAAGAGAAGATCATTTTGAAGTCGGGGCTCAAAAAATTGAAAAGAGCGCTGATCCCAAGGGCGAGCATCACTCCCATGAAGCCGCCGACAAGGCAGACCATGATGGCCTCGATCAGGAACTGGGAAAGGATGTCGCTGCGGCGCGCGCCGACAGCCACACGAACGCCGATCTCCTTGGTGCGTTCGGTTACGGACACCAGCATGATATTCATCACACCGATGCCGCCGACAATCAGCGAGATCACGGCGACTGACGAAATCAGCAACGTCAGGGTTTGCGTGGTGGTCTCGATAGTCTCGCGAATGGTCGCCGAGTTGGTGAGGAAGAAGTCTTTCGCGCCATGCCGACGCTCGATAAGGCGCGAAACTGCGGCCTCGATATTGCCCGGGTCGACATCGTCTTTGATACGGACCGTTATGCCGTCGACGTTCGGACGACCCAGCATACGGCCCATGACGGTTGTGTAGGGCGCATAAACGGTCAGCGTATCAACCGCCGGGCCGAAGGAGTTTTCCCGTTTCGTCACACCCACAACCCTCGCCGGCATTGTGCCCAGAAGGATGACCTGCCCCACCGGGTTAACCCGGTCTGGAAACAGGTCTCGCGCGGCGTTTGCATCGATCACCACATTCTGGCTGTAAGCGGCAACATCCTGGGCGTCGAACAGTTGCCCATGCGCCAGTTCAAGGCCCCGTACACGAAAGAAGTCCGCGCCAACTCCGGTGACTGACGCATTGACGGCCACGGCGGCGCGCTTGACAGTTACGCTTGTCGTGACGGTTGGTGTCACGCTGTCGACATAGGGCTGGTTCACCAGCGCTTCTGCATCGGCGGGAACCAGCGTCCGTATCTTGCCCGCTTCCAGATCGCCGAAGCCTTTCCCGGCCCGCACCTCGATCGTGTTGGTGCCGAGCGAACTGATACTGCTCAGGATTTGTTGCTGCGAACCGGCTCCCAGTGCCGAGATAGCCGCTACCGAGGCGATACCGATGATGATGCCGAGCATGGTCAGAAGCGAGCGCATCTTGTGCGCCCAGATCGCCGCGCCCGCCATACGAAAGGCTTCGGTCATCCGGTCAATCGCACCACGCCAGCCAACGCCCGGCGCGTGCTCGCGGATGGGACGGGCCGTCGCGGCGGATTTGGATACATTGCGCTCGTCGGAAATGATAACGCCGTCGCTGATCTCTACAACCCGATCCGCGTGTTCGGCGATCTTCTTGTCGTGAGTGACGAGGATGATGGTATGCCCCTCGGCGTGAAGCTCGCGCAGGATCTTCATGACTTCGGCGCCACTGTGCGTATCCAGCGCTCCGGTCGGTTCGTCGGCCAGAATTATCTCGCCGCCATTCATCAGGGCGCGGGCGATCGACACCCGCTGCTGCTGGCCGCCCGAAAGTTTGCCCGGGATATTGCCCGTCCGCTCGGCGAGGCCCAGCCGAGTCAACAAGGAGATCGCTCGCTTGTGCCGGTCGGATCGGCTGCGTCCGGCATAGATGGCCGGCACCTCGACGTTGCTGGCCGCGCTGAGATCGCCAAGCAGATGATAACGCTGGAAGATGAAACCAAAACGCTCACGGCGTAGCGCCGCCAGTTCGTCCACGGACATCTTCGAGGTCTCGCGCCCTTCGATCCAGTAGCTGCCGTCCGTCGGACGATCGAGGCAGCCAAGAATGTTCATCAGCGTCGACTTGCCGGAGCCCGAGGCGCCGATGATGGCCATCATCTCGCCGGCCTCGATGTCGAGGTCGACGTCTTTCAGCACCCGCACCATCTCGTCGCCTGCGGGGAAAGCGCGGGATACCCCACGTACTCGGATCAGTGGTTCCGTCATAACGCGCCCTACCGCTTCGCCGCGGCCAGTTGAGCCTGGCCATCCGTGCGTTCGTCCGTGGATGCTCCAAGGACGATGGTGTCGCCTGCCTGAAGACCGCTAAGGATCTGGATGTCCGCGCCGTTATCGATGCCGACCTGGACCTGCCGGATCTGGACCTCGCCCATCGCGTCCAGTATGCGCACACGCGCCGTATCGCCGGCCCGCGGCGCCCCTTCCACTGCACTGAGCGGAACCAGCACGGCGCCGCTGACGCGGCTTAAAACGATGGACACCTGCGCCGTCATGGACGGCCGCAGGACCCCGTCCGCATTCGCCACGTCGATCAGCCCGGTGTAATAGACCGCACCGTTGGTTGAGCCAATCCGGCTCGCGGCGGTGTTGCTCTCGTTGGCGATGGAGGCCGGGGCCGGTTCCACCTGTCGCAACTCCCCATCGAAACGGCGCTTCGGATCGCCAAGAATGCTGAACCAGACCGGCAGGCCCCGCCGCACACGCACAACGTCAGCCTCGGAGATATCCGCGCGCACCGTCATTGTGTCCAATCGCGCGATCATGACGATGGTCGGCGCAGTCTGCAGGGCATTCACGGTTTGGCCCTCGTCAGTGACGATCGCGACCACTGTGCCGGCGATTGGGGCAGTGATGCGCGTATAGTCCAGTTCTATACCCGCAGACTCCAGCGCGACCTGCGCTTGGGCTACCTGAGCGTCCAGCGATTGAACCTCAGCCCGCGCGGTGTCTCGCATCGCAGCCGCAGCGTCATACTGGGCGCGCGGCGTGGAACCACCTGCCAGCAGGTCACGCTCGCGCTCGAAATCCTTCTCGGCTTTCACCAGACCGGCGCTGCGCGCGGCGTGAACGGCGCGGATGTTGGCCAAAGCGGCCTCGCGGTCCCGCAAGGTGTTGCGCCGGGTCTGGGAGTCGATCTCGGCGACCAACTGGCCAGCCTCGACGATGTCACCGATCTTGACAGCCAGATGCTCAATGCGACCCGAGGCCTGAGCGCCGACACGCACCAGCTCGAGCGGTTCGAGAACCCCGGTCGCCAGCACCACCTCTTCAATGTCACCCGTTCGCGCCTGCGCCGTCACCAGTTCAAGTTTTGCCGGCGGACGCAGAAACAGGAGCCAGACGCCCAGCAGACCGACAAGGGTTGCCGCCCCCAGGATCAAACGCTTGCGGGTAATGTGTCGTGTCATTTAGTCGTGGCCCATGCTATTGAAATTTGCGGGCTTTCTCTGTCACGAGAGTTACCTGAAAATTACGGGGAACCGTCGTCGCGCCTATCCGTTTGGCACGCGCTGTAAAATCAACCGATCGGCAAAGAGTGTTTGTAATGTGGATGGCGTGCCAGAGATTGCTCGCCAGACATCAAGCGATCGCGGCCGTGCTCAGCCAACATCGACGGATGAAAACGGCTTGACCTGTTGGCGCAGGCGACGGACCTACCGCTGCTGGAAAACGCGCTTCTCGCGCCAGCGTATGGCAAATGTGCTGCCCTTGCCTGGAGCGGACGAAAGCTCAACGTAACCGCCGTGACGGGTGACGATCTCGTTGACCATGCTGAGCCCCAGGCCCGCACCTGAGCCGTGAGGGCTGACCCGGTAGAACGGTTCGAATATGCGCGACTGCTTGTCGCCGGCAATTCCGCAGCCCTGATCCGCGACAGTCACGCTGCCGTCAGCCTCAATACTGACCGATATCTGTCCTCGTCCGCCTCCATACTGGACTGCATTACGGACCAGATTGACGAATGCACGCTCGAGAGCTTCGGCATCCCCGGGAACGAACAGGTTTTCCGCATCGCTATCGAACGAAATCTCGTAACCTTCGGCGATCGCCAGGGGAGCAAGGTCGGCGACCACCTTCGACACAACGCTGTTGAGATCGACGGGTGCATTCTGCTGGGGCTTCTGCCGGTACTTCTCGGTGTCGAGAAGCTGGTTTGCGATCGCTGTAAGTCGCTTGATGGCCGTCTGCAGGTGTGTCTTGTCCGCACCTGGCGAAAGCGTATCAATTCTCACCTGCAGGACAGCAATCGGCGTTCGAAGTTCATGGGCCGCGTTGACGAAGAAGCGCTCCGTCGCCTCGAAGCCGCTATCGAGACGACGCAGCGCCCTGTTGATGTCGCGCACCAGACGAAGCACCTCAGTGGGCAAGCCCCGCTCTTCCACCAGGGCACCACGTGTGTCGAGATCTATCCTGTCCAGACGCCTGGTCAGGTCGCTGAAGGACCGCAAAGCCCAGCGTGTGACAAACGGGACGCCAATCAGGGAAATGGCGACGAGGATCAGCGCCGGCACGCCGATGGCAAGGTTCCCCAACAGCACGGTCACACCATATTGGGACATCGAAACACCGCCGGCAAAAATCGTTGCCTCACCGGCCTCTGTGTCGAAACGCTCCATGCGGGCGACACTCAGCGGATCGTTCAGGTCACCATGGAGCTCGACACTTCTGAACGCCCGCAGGAATGGCATGTTGTCGGCAATTTTCCCGGGAGGCACGCCGTGTGCAAGGACAATATCTTTTCCAAGGTCTGCCACGAACCACAGGTCAGGCGCTTCCTCCATAATCTCTTTAAGCTCGGCCGTCGGAACCAGATGGGGTCGGCCATTCGGCTCGAGACGAACCGAGTCTGCGATTTCCTGAGACAGCCAGATGGACGTGATCGCCACATCGGGCTTGAGGCCAGAAAGGAGATAGAAAACCAGGCTGAGCGAGGCGATGACCGCGCAGAGCTGCAGGACGATAAAACCAAAAGTGAATCGCCAGCGAAGGGATGTGCTGGTCATCCTATTTCTGCTCATGAAGGTAGTAGCCTATGCCACGAATATTCTTGATAACAATGTCGGCCTCCGCTTCGACAAGCTTTCGGCGCAGGCGAGACATATTGGATTCCAGTGAGTTGGACTGGATTTCGTCGTCAAAGGAATAGACCTGCCCCTCAAGGGACGAGCGCAACACGGTACGACCACGGTTTCTCAAAAGAGTTTCGATGATGAGCAGTTCCCTGCGGGTGAGCGCAAGCCTGATGCCGTTGACATGCACATCGCATGAAACCCGATCATAGGTAACGTTTCCCGCCGACAGGACGAACGGGCCGGCTGTCGGCACCCGCCTCAGCACAGCGCTCATTCTGGCAATCAGCTCGGGAATTTCGAACGGCTTCGGCAAATAGTCATCGGCGCCGTCATTGAGGCCGGAAATTCGCTCGTCGGTCGACCTCAGAGCGGAGATGATGATCGATCGCGTATTTGAACCCGTGCTGTGCAAATCGGCGAGGAAGGTACTGCCATCGCCATCCGGCAGTTGCCGGTCGATAAGGACAATATCGTAATCCGCCATGGCGATTGCTTCCCGCGCCATCGCCAGATCTCCAACAGCGTCCAGCACGATGCCATGCTGCGAGAGGGCCGTCCTCAAGGCATCCGTCATTTCTGGATCGTCTTCGATAAGCAGAAGTTTCATGGTGGCCTGATCGTGCAAGTCCCAGACAGCTGTTCTCAAGAATTCTAACAGCAAATTTATATGTATGTTTCAGATAAACTCGACTGTCATGACCGACTGGCCACCAAGTCAATCGGCGGGGAACCGAAACCTGCTGAGTATCCAGCCGGCTTTTAGCCCCCGTCGCCAAGACCAGCTCCTTATCGGCAGCGGCCGTAGTTATCCCGATATCTGCAACCGTAATCGCGCCGGTCCCGATTTTCCCAGCGATCGCGGCGGTTCCTGTCGTTTCGTTCACTGATGTTCCCAATGACAGCACCTCCAGCACCTCCCGCGGCGGCTCCCACGGCAGCACCTTGCCACGTGCCGCTTGCCAGCCCGCCGATGATTGCACCACTGGCCGCACCAATACCGGCGCCCTTTTCCGTCTGGCTGCACGCCGTCAGCGTCAAACAAACGAATATGCCTGAAATGATCTTTTTCATATCTGTCCTTTCGATCCCTCGCCGCTACGGTCGCCCGTCGACCGTTGAGACGCACCAAGGCGGAGACGTATGGACACCGAAAATTACGTGGAAGTTACGCAGAACCGTCGCCATCGATCCACCTCTGACAACGCGGGCCGAGTGACCGTCCATGCGGATCAGGCGCTTTGGTTCTGACGCCACACTCTTCCCTTTCGTCCGGTCCCCGTGGCTGACCGCGGCGCCACGGGACCCCCTTCTGCTTAAGAGCTTACCGCAGCCGCTCGCCCGTCGCCGCGTCGAACAACAGCACCTTTTCGGCATCCACTTCGAGTTTGACGGCCGCGCCTGCCTTCACCAGCGGACCGCCCTGCACGACGACGTTCAGGTCGTGGCCTCCGAGCCTCACGACCAGCTCCTGGTTTTCACCGGTGGGTTCCACCAGCGAAACGACGCCGTCCATGCCCGTATCCGACAGCCGGATATGCTGGGGACGGATGCCGTAGACGACCTTCGTCTTCTTCGCGAAAGATTTCGGCAGCGGAATGATATCCCCGCCTTCCGTCACGCCGTGATTGCCAGAGGCCTCAAGCTCCAGCAGATTGATTTCAGGCGATCCGATGAAGCCGGCGACGAAGACATTGGCGGGGTCGTTATAAAGGTCGAGCGGAGGCCCGGACTGCTCGATCCTGCCGCTGTTGAGAACCACGATCTTGTCCGCCATGGTCATGGCCTCCGTCTGGTCATGTGTGACGTAAACGGTGGTCTTGCCCAGGCGCTGATGAAGCTTTTTGATTTCACTGCGCATTTTCACACGCAGCTTGGCATCGAGGTTCGACAGCGGCTCATCGAAAAGAAACGCCCGCGGCGCTCTCACAATCGCCCGCCCCATCGCCACGCGTTGTCGCTGGCCGCCGGAAAGTTCGCGCGGATACCGGTCCAGAAGCTTTTCAAGACCGAGAATCTGGGCCGCATCCTGGACACGGGTGCGGATTTCCTCTTTCGAAACACCGGCAAGCTTCAGCGAGAAGCTCATATTTTCCGCAACCTTCATGTGCGGATAAAGAGCGTAGCTCTGGAACACCATCGCTATGTCACGCTCTTTCGCGCGCATGTCGTTGACGATCTTTCCACCGATTTTGATCTCGCCGGAACTGATGTCTTCCAGACCGGCGATCATGCGGAGCAACGTGGATTTGCCGCACCCGGAAGGCCCGACCAGAACCACGAATTCTCCATCTTCCATTTCAAGCGAAATGTTCGACAGCACCGGAACGCTTCCGTAGCTCTTTCCCACATTTCTCAATTCGATCTGCGACATTTCTGCCTCCCTAACAATGCCCTCATGCGGGCATCAAGCAACTTTCCCGACTGAGAATATGCCCAGCCGCTCGCGCATATCGGCCTTGGCCTCATCGAGCTTGCGGTCCGCCCCCTGGATTTCGAGTACGGTTTCACAAAAGGCGTCGGCTTCGGCAAACAGGTCGAGCCTGTTGGTCACATCCAGAAGCGACGCATCGGCCTGATCGATGACGGTCGCGCCATGCATGGCGCCAAGGATTGCCCCTGCCATGACACCGATGGAATCCGTGTCCCGGCCGGAATTGATGCCGTCATGGATCGCCTTGTAAAAATCACCGTCATTGACGATGGCGAAGCCGAGCGCGAGCGGCAGCTCCTCAATGGCGTTGATACGGGAAGGACGGTAGGCCTCGCTTGGTACACCCGCCTTCTTGATGGAATGGACGACATCGTCTCCCATCGGCGAATATTGGGCGATGATCGCATGGAAGGTTTCGACCACTTTTGCATGTTCGGCGCCGCGCAGCCCATGCGCGGCGTCAACGACTTCGGCAATGGCTTTCTTCGTACCGTCCTTGGCAAGGGCGAGTGCCTCATCGACAACACCCTCAATGGTGATATTCGGGATGAAGGCCGCCGCAATGGCTGCCGCCAGCACGCCTGCCGCCTCAAGTCCGAAACTCTGCTGGTGGCCGGAGGCGAAAGCGATGGCTTCGTCATAGGCCGCTTTGGGATCGCAGGCATTCACCATGCCGACAGGCGCGATGTACATCGCCGCGCCGCAATTGACCATGTTGCCGATACCACCTTCCCGCGGGTCGCAATTGCTCAGCTGATGGCGCTGGAAAATCCACTTCTCGGGGTAGAAGAGACGCTCGATCAACAGCGTCTCCCGCTGAAGCTCCGGCACCCACCGCGGTTTCCAGGCGATTTCGCGAACCATGCCCTCGGCCATGTCCCACGCATCGATGTGGCGCTTCACGTCATTGTAGACCGACATCAGGCAAAGGGTCATCAAGGTATCGTCCGTGACGATGCCATTGCCCCTCACTCGCCAGTTGCGCGCAATGCCGCTTTCAGACATCCGGTGCCACTCGGTGTTCATGGAGGTGACCCGACCGTAACGCTGGCGAATCTGCTCCACGGAGAGCTTTTCAACGGGAGCCCCGATGGCGTCGCCATAAGCAACGCCAAAGAGTGCCGCACGAATTCTCCCCTTCAGGGAAAGAGCTTCGATGGTGTTTTTCATTTCAATACGGTCCTCGCATATTCAGTCAATCGGTCGCCGCCGGCGGCTTTCCATTCGGAGACGAACTGCTCCCACTGGTCGATTTTTGCCTGGCCGGAGATGAACTTGTATGCCCACGCCTTGTAGACGTTCTGGGCGGAATCGAGCTCGGCGGCGTATTCAGCCGGCCAGATGAACGCGTTATCGGGTTTGTAGCCCTGAGAAACATTGGCCAGAAACTGGCTGGCAGCCTCGCTTCTCAGCCCTTCAGGCGCCTTCCAGTTCGATGCGGCAACAAAGCGAACGTACCAGGTGGCCATCCTGGCCGTTGGCTTCACGGTCGCGCCATCATTGGTATATTGCTCGCCCTCGAAACCCAGGCGTTCTATGGCCTGCCCTTCGGGACTGGCGACAAAATCCAGAAATTTGACCACCTCGTCCTTGTGCTCGGACATGGCGGAGATCGCAAAACCGCGAGGCTCCTTGGAAACATCGACGGCTGCGAGGCCCTGACCAGCCGGCCCTTCCGGCGGGGGCAGCAACACCAGCGAGGGGTTGTCGCCCGGGTTTGCCTGCCGCATCTTGCCGCCATACACATCAACATTTTCCGCCGATGACGAGAAAACGACGCCAACCCGGCCCGAATAGAATTTGTCTTCCTTCGTGTCCCACTTGGTCGTGACATATTCGGGATCCAGCAGCCCCTGCTCGCGAAGGGAAGCGTAGAAAGCGATCTTCGCCTTTTGCTGGCTGGAAATCACGTAGGATATCCAGTTGCCGGCCCCGTCTTTCGTCCAGCTCGCGCTGACGCCGAACGCCTGGTTGAAAATGGAATCGGCCTCTTCCATGCTGCCCGGAACCGTCAGCCCGTAGGTGTGGTCGCTGCCCACGCCGCCGAAGTTGCCGTCCTTGATCGCCTTGAAGAGCTTCGTGTAATCCTCGATCGTCTGCGGCACCGGCAGACCGGTCTTGCTCAGCCAGTCCGCCCGCATGACGGGCTGCGAAACGCGCGGTGGAAACACATAGAGAAGGTAGGGATAGTTCTGCAGCCGGGCGACATTGTGAGGATAAAGAGCATCCTTCAGATAGGTCGTCTTCGGCAGCCAATTGTTCCAGTCTTCGAGAATGCCCTGTTCGGACATCGTCGTATCCCCGCCCTGAAAATAGATGAGGTCAGGAATATCGCCGGACAGAAGCATGGCGCCGAGCTTGTCCGCATATCCGGATGCCGGCAGGTTGACGATCTCGATCTTGAGGTCGGTTCCCCTGGCTTTCAGCGCCTCTTCGTATTTCTGCATCAGCTTGACGTCATCGGGATTGGTGTTCAGCAAATCCTTGGCGACGATGCGGATGGTGACCGGCTCGGCCAGAGCCGGCAGCGCAACGCCGCTCAACAATGCCGCCACGCTGGCAGTCCAGATGAGATTTCGTTTCAGCATAGCTTTCTCCTCCTTGTATGCTTGACGGATTTCAGCCCTTCAGCGCACCGCTCATGGTGCCCTTGGTGAAAAATTTCAGGATCAGCGGATAGACGGCCAGGATCGGGACGATGGTCAGCAGGATCATTCCAGCACTCAGCGCCCGGATGTTGATCTGGCTTGCGCCGGTGTAGTTGACGGAGTTTTCCAGCCCGACCATGGCGATCTTGTCACCCTCGACGACAAACTGGCGAAGAACGACCTGAAGCGGCCATTTCGATTGGTCGTTGAGATAGATCATCGGCCGGAAGAAGTCGTTCCAGTGAAACACGAAGTAGAACAGCGCGATGGTGGCCAGAGCGGACTTCGAAACGGGCAGCGCGATGTGCCAGAACGTCTGGAACGCATTGGCACCGTCAAGTTCCGCTGCTTCCAGTATCTCGCTTGGAACCTCCTCGAAAAACCGGATCAGGATGATCAGGTACCAGGCGTTGACCACCTTGAAGAGGATGACGGACCAGTAGCTGTCGATGAGCCCGAGCCGCTTGTTGAGAAAGTAGTCCGGAATGATGCCCGGGTCGAAAACGATGGTGACGAGCACGAAGACGAGGATCACCCGCCGCCCCGGCAACCCGGGACGCGACAGCGCCCAGGCCATCAGCGCGGTGAAACAGACCCCAAGCGCCGTGCTGGTGAGGGTGATGAAGATGGAATTCACTACCCCGCGCTGCACGGACGGATTGGTGATCAGAAGCTGCCAGACCTCAAGCGAAAAACCGTTCGGAACGATGGTAAGACCGCTCATCCCCGCCACTTTGGACGGATCGGAAAGCGACACGGCCAGAAGATTGAGCAATGGCTGAACCATCACGATCGCAAGCAGAAACAGGGTTGAAAGAATGATTGCATATTCGGCCCGCTCAAGCGGTGTCCTGCGAATCCTGTTGGCAGCCATCACCAGACTCCCTTGCCGGTCAGTTTTTTGGAAAGAAGATGCGCGCCCGTGATCAGCAACATCCCGAGAGCGGCCTTGAACAGACCGGCGGCCGTGGCCAGGGAATATTGTCCCGTCTGCAGGCCGATCCGGTAGACATAGGTATCGAGGATATCGATATGGCTGCGGACGATGTCGTTGGTGAAGTTGATGACCTGGTTGAGATCGGCATTGAGGAACATGCCGGCATTCAGGATGAACAGTGTCGCGATGGTGGGAACAATGCCCGGAATCGTCACATAGAGGATTTTCTGCCAGCGGTTGGCGCCATCGATCTCGGCGGCCTGATAAAGCTCCTGATCGATGGCCATGATGGCGGCGAGATAGAGAAGGCTGTCCCACCCGGCCGAACGCCAGATTTCCGAAAAGACCAGCACCCAGCGGATTGTCCCATTCTCCGTCATGAAGGAGACCGGCTGTATCCCGAAGAAGCCGGTCACTTCATTGACCGCGCCCGTGCTTGGAGAAAGAACCGCAATGAAAATGCCCGCGATGACCACCCAGGACAGGAAATGCGGCAGATAGATCGCCGACTGCAGGAACTTGCGCGTTCCCGTGCCCCGCACCTCGTTCAGCAGCAATGCGACGAGGATCGGCACCGGAAAGACGAACACGATCTTCATGGCCGAGATGATCAGCGTATTGGCAAGCACCTGCCAGAAGATCGGAGAGGAGAACAGCAGTTCAAAATGCTTCAACCCGACCCAGATATTCGGCGGAATGATGCGCAGCTGCTCGAAGGCGATCTTCGCTTCCCAGATCGGCATGTAATGGAAGATGAAGAAGAAGATCAGCGCCGGCGCCATCATGGCATAATAGGGCCACCATTCGCGGATCGATTTTCCTCTTTTTTTGGGAACGTTCCCAAACTTAACGCCAACGGATGGCGACACCACTCCCTGGTTCATTGCAGAATTACCTCCCTATGCCACCCGGCCGACTTTTGCAGCCGAAAGGTTGGCCACCGATCCCCGCTCCACGACGCGGCACGGCACATAAATACGATGATGATCCGAACGGCCGGCCATTTCCTCAAACAGGCTGATGACCGCCGTCGACCCGATCTGCCGTCCGTCCTTTTCAATCGTGGTCAAACCAGGCCAGGAAAAGGCACCGGACGGAATTCCGTCAAAGCCGAGAATGGAGACGTCATCCGGGCAGGAAAGGCCAGCTTCCCGAACCGCCAGAATTGCGCCTAAAGCCATGAGATCATTAGCGCAAAAGACAGAAAGCGGCTTGCCTTTATCGGCTGCGGCCAGAAGCTTGTGCATCGCCGCCCTGCCGCCATCGACGGTATAGTCGCTATCCTCCGTCCTCAATACCGATGGATCCATGTCCAGTTCGACACAATGATCATGAACCGCCCTCAGGAACCGGGCGCGCGCCAGGCGAGACTTGGGGCCGAGGATCAGGGCCGGGTTCCTGTGGCCATGGGCCAGCAATATATCCATGCCGAGGCGTACACCCTGGGCTATGTCGGAACCAACGCTTGACGTATCGGGGAAGCGCTCCGCGCTCGAACCGATCAGCACGAAGGGCATTCCAAAGCGATCAAGGTCGTCGAGATTGTCGGCCACAGGGTTGATGATCGCACCGTCGACACGCGCCTGTCGCAGCGCCCGAAAATGCGAAGCTTCCTTTGCCGCGTCCCAGTCGGACGAAAACACCAGCAGCGACACACCCTCCTGAGCCGCACGATCCTGCGCGCCACGCGCGACTTCGGCCCAGAACGGGTTGGTAATATCGGGGATGACCAGCCCGAGCAGGCCGCTCCGGCCGGAACGCATGCCCACGGCGAGATGATTGCGCTCGTAACCCGTGGCCAGAACCGCCGCGCGAACCCGCTCGGCCGCCTCGTCGGAAATGTTCGGTGAGCCGGCGAGAACGCGGGCGACCGTGCTTTTCGACACGCCCGCCTTTTTCGCGACATCAACGATGGTCGCTCTCCGGCCCGCTTCATTTCCCATTTTAAATCCTCCCACACGGCAAAGACGGCACTTCGCCGATTGACGTGGGAACGTTACCACGACAAAATGCAGGAGACAATAGCAATTTTGAAGTGGCTTGGCCGCATCCGCGAACAGGAGAGAATGACGTTCATGATTACGGTGCTGGGTTCAATCAATATCGACCTCGTGGCGCGGACGCAGCGCCTGCCCCGGCCGGGAGAAACCGTCGCCGGCAAAGCCTTTGCCGTCGAAGCGGGAGGGAAAGGCGCAAACCAGGCGCTGGCGGCGCGGCGTGCGGGCGTGGATGTGCGGTTTGTCGGGGCCGTCGGTCAGGACCCTTTCGCGGACATGGCGCTCGCATTGCTGGATGAAGCGGGGGTCGATCTCTGGAACGTAAGACGCCTGCAAACGCCAACCGGCACGGCGCTGATCAGCGTCACCGGCGATGGCGAAAACGCGATCATCGTGGTTCCCGGCGCCAATGGCGAACTTGCCGGCACCGATGTGGACACGGCAATCGCCGCGATGCAGGAGGGCGACGTATTGATGCTGCAGCTGGAAATACCGGTGCCGGTGGTGGAGCGCGCGCTTGTTCTGTCCCGTCAGACGGGCGTGACCACCATTCTCAACCTGGCGCCCGCCTTGCCAGAAGCTTCGGCCCTTGCAGCGCTTGCCGACATCGTCATCACAAATGAAACGGAGTTTCAGCTCCTTGTCAGCGGCGATCCAATGGCCCTGGAAGACCTTGATGCAAAGCTGAAAGATCTGCACGGAATATCCGGACAGAGCTTTATCGTGACGATGGGCGCAGAAGGCGTTACCGCCATTCATGAAGGGCAGATCCACCGGACCAAAGGGCTGACGATAACGCCGGTCGACACCGTCGGCGCGGGAGATACCTTCTGCGGTTATCTGGCCGCATCAATCGCCGCCCGCCTGCCCTTCCCCGACGCGCTCCACCGGGCGGCGGCTGCCGGATCGCTCGCCTGCACCCGGCCGGGCGCGCAGAGGGCGATCCCGACGAGTTTCGAAGTCCAGTCAGCCATTAGCTAGAGCATGCGGCAGCGGGGAAGGGCGGTACCCGTCCTCGTCTTGACGCAGTTCTTCGTGGCGCGGCCATCTGGTCGTGTCCGACCTTGCCGTTGGCGATGGTCGGAGCGACGGCTGTCTCGCGCGAACGTTGAGTGAGTTTGCCGTCCTCGCTCGGGTATTCACAGCGACTTACTTCGCTTTGAAAGCAACCGAACCACGGACCCGCTCTCGTATTAGGCCAGCAGGCCATCATTCGTTACTTCGATCAAGTTCTCTTTTTGGAAAGTCCCGTGACCCGGCTTGAACAGCACCAATTGGGGCCAAGTAAAGCCGGTACTCTTGCTCACGAAAATGGGTGGTTTTCCTTTTGGACTGTACTCGATCACGAAGCCCGCCAATTCCAGTCCAAGCGAGGGCATTATCACGCTATTGTGGTTCCAGAAAACTGACCCTGCCGCTCTTCCGAGTGCTGAATAGACGCGTTTCGGATCGTCCCGGAATATCGAGACGTCTTGGAACCGGACGTCAATTATGTCGGACTGCCCGATGGAGAGAAAGGTCAGAACTCCTTCTTGAAATGAGCAGAGTGGGGCGTCGCGATCACGAAATTCATTAATTGCCGAACCGCCGTTAGGTAATCTTTCCTCGGTCGTTTCATCGATAGGCCCCATCACATTCTCAAACTCGGCAACTTGGGCCTGTGTCATGCCGAATTCGAGCGGCCCCAGACCTTTATGAGGGTTGACGATCCAAATTTCAGTCACAGTGTGTTTCCTTGTGTTCTTTACCTTCTGGGCGAAATTTCATCTCTGCATCTCCTGATGCGATGCGGCGTCGACACAGGCACGCCTGGCGCAGTACACCCGTTCCGCAGGTGACTTGCTGGAGCGGGCGAGCATATATTCGGCCTCTTCAATGCGCGAGGTGGACGAGCCGAACACCCGGTCATGATCCGCCTCGATCGACTGGGTTCTGAGTTTCTGCTCCCGCTCGGCCTCTTCAACCGTGCTGATCCGGGCCGGATATTCATAAAGCTCACGCTTCGTCCCATCCGGCATCTGCACCAGCGACGGCGTCATCGTGCCCGGCACCATGCCCGGCGTCTCGAAGTTCCAGTCCGCACCCGCCCGCTGGCCCGATACATAGGAAAAACGCCGTGCCCAGTCATTGATGTGTTTGCGGTCCGAAGACCCCTGCGCCAGACGCACCCTGCCCTCGTCCTGCGCCGAAGCCGACGGGGCAAGCCAGCCGCTGGCGCTGTCGGCCACATGCAGCTTGTGGGAACCGTCCTCATGGCTGAACCAGTAGAACAGCCCGTCCTCCTCGAAACGGCGCGTCAGATAATCAAGGTCCGTCTCGTTCCATTGCACGCTGTAGTGTTACGCAGCCCTGTTGCAATCAATACAGCGTTGAACGCCTGTTCACGCTACCAACTGTTGTTAGCCACCAATGCATGCCGCCTTCATTCAAATGTCAGCCACGGAACGCCTTGGACAAGCTTGCCACCGTGAGCACACGCATCACCCAACCGGGCAATCTTTTTGCCGTTTATACTGGCGACTGCGGAACCAGATGTGATCCTATCCGAAGTTGTGGGAACACCCGTGCAGAGCAGACTGTCCCCCACGGTGGCAACCGGCACACCTTCAACAGTAACAAAATTCTGTTGAGTGGAGACTAAAGGGCCACCGACATGCGGTCTCGGGCCGGGATCGACTTTGGGACAGATGTGCATATGGCCTTTAAGGGAGACTGGGCTGGCGGTCATTGGCTCCTCCTTTTCAACTAAATCAAGCCGCATGTGCAAAAGGCAGCGGCGCTATGGCGAGCACTCGATTATTCCCGCCCCGGAACCGCAGCCCCCTGTCAAAATCCCCCCCGTTCCTCCACTGAAAAAGACACGGATCGGACCGTACGATGAGCGGGTTAAGGTCCAGAAGCACAGCTTCAAATCCGGCGACATCGTCGGGTTTCAGGTAAATGTCGACGATAGCATCATCAATATGAGCGACCTCCCTGAAACGGTCCGCAAAATCAACCAGAGCTGCTGCGATGGATTTGGCATTGGCTTCTATCTCAGGAAAAAAAGCGGTATGAAAATACTGCGAGGCGCCAATGAATTCCCGGTTTTTCATGAAGAGCCTGAACTCAGACCATTTCGGAATGTCTTTCCACGGCCGTATGAACATGCAGACGTCAAATTTATCTTGAAGTGAACTGGCAAGAAGCCCCGCCACACGGGGGTTATCCCGCAATATATGAGACATGAGTTGGGCGCTGTTGAAGATCGGGCTCGCCTGATACCGTCCCGGCTGCTTGAAACTGCATCCTCCGAGACGAAAATGAGCACCATCTTTGAAAACCGCCGTTTTGGCATCTATGCCTATGCGAAATTCATCCGATAGCTGGGTGAGTTCATCTATGTCGAACAGCTCGCGGAAAGCCGCAGTTCTACTTCCTATCGCGGCGCGATCCCGCTCCGAAATAAGCAACTGCTCGAAGGGCAATCCCAACTCGCACACCTCGTCGGGCCAGGATTCGATGAAGGTTGCTCGCCATTTTTCGTGCAGACCAAGCATTTATATCTCGTCGGCCTTTTTAAGATTGTAGAAGAACTCATAAAGAGACGGGGCGGCGAAACCCAGGCCCCGCGCGTTATTTCCTGTGCCGAAGGGATCCGACGCTTGTTCCCACAGCCATACTCGGTTGTCGGTCTTATCCTGACCATTCATCAACAAATACGAATTCCCACCGTCAGCGGTGCCGAAGAATATCATTGGTAAGGTGAACTGGTCAGGCCACGTGGAGCTGCTTATGAACATGTCGTATCGATCATAAAACCGCTTCTTGCCAGAAACCAGAACTTGAACTTCATGCGCGGAACGCCCGCCATCCTCATACGTCACAACAAAATTTGCGTAGATATCGGGTTGTTCGAAGCCATTCCAGCCATAACGCATGAGAACCGCAGCAAGCTGCTCCGGCACGGACAATGTGGTGTAGTCCTCAAATTCGTGAATATCTTGGGCAGACCAGAGAGAGTCTTCCTCAAAAGACCAATCGCCCGTTGCCTGCATTCTGGCGATTGCTTCATCCAAAGTAACGCTCATAATATTTTCCTCAATAAGCAGGGTCTTTTACTGCTGAAGCGCCCCCGGTATGCGCACCTCCGCCTGACTTTACGGCATGGATTCGTTCATCAACAAGCTGCATCGTTGATGTATCTTCATTGTGGTGCCACGTGTAGCCATCCTCCATTTTGGAAGCGTTCCAGCTGCCATACCTCTCTTTCATCGCTGTTCTCGCTTGCCCGAAATCGCCATTTCGCGCGGCGTGGTTGCCCTGCATATCAGGTATTCGTGCTTCGATGGGCTTGCCGTCTGGGCCTTTTTGGCTGAAGGGCGAGAAATCGGGCTTACCATTTCGGTATTGAACGCCATCCTGCCCATATTCTTTCAACGCCTTGTCGGCCGGCGTCCCTGGTTCAGGGGACCACTTACTGTTGCCCGGCTCTCCAGACCACTTCCCCTCCCGGGGAATGTTCTTGTATTTGCCGCCGTTCTTATACTCGTCGATCTTTTTCTGACGGCATGCCTTCGTATTGCATTTTCTCAGATCTTCCTGAAGCTTGCGGTATGCTTCGCCGCGCTTGGAAGCCCAATATTTCGATGCCGCTGCCGACTTTCGTACATGGTCTTCGAGCGCCTTGACCTTGCGCTGGGCGGCAGCAACCTGACTCATCAGTTTTTCCGCATACCGCGCAATCTTGGTGCCCTTGGCAGCGGCCTTGGCCCCATCACCCCAGACAGGAATAAGACCGACCAGATCAAGCCCGGCATCTGCCCAGTTGCCGGTCCAGGCGTTTCCAATCGCGCTCGCAACATCCACGACACCGCCCACCACGGGCACGGACGAAGCAGCCAGCCAACCCGCTTCTTTCGCGATTTCGGTATAGCGCTGGTTCAGCATATCCAGATCGCGGCGGGCCAGTTCAAGCTCGCGTGTATCCGGGACATTGACGAGATCATCAAGATGCTGGCTCATTGAACGTCTCTCGCCTTGGCAGCACGCTCACGCTCGAACTCCTCCTCGATGTCGTCATAAGGGACGCCGAGAATGTTGTTCTTCATATATTGCGGGAACCAGAAGGCATTGTCGCTCCGCGCAATCGCATTTCCCTCCTGGCTCATGGTCGGCTCAAGGTTACAGCGCTCGATACGTTGTTCCTCGGTTTGGCTTCGGTCTCCCAGGATGGATTTATACGGTTCGAAGAGAAAGAAATCCGGGCCGATCCTCCACATCAAAACGACAAAGTGAATTTGATAAACTGGATCGGAAAAGCCGAAATGCTCCGCATAGCGTCTGCCCCAACGTGTCATTTCGGTAGCCTGGGGCGACCCCGCCATATCAGAGAAACTGGGCAGATGCTTTGGCATCACTTCCCTGGTAAAATAATTCGTAAAATCGTCGTCATCGTGCAGCATCGCATTCATCTGACGCGGATCGAATTCAATGATCATGATAATGCCCTCTCAACTGCCTTTGCCTGGCCTGTGCCACCAGAAGGCAACACGACCTCACGATGTACAATGCCACCTTCAAAGCGGAACTTGAGTAATTCTCCCGCCTTCAGATCGTTTTCACAATAAAAACACTCAATTCCCTTGAAAAAAACAGCAGCCTGCTCTGACGTCAGGACTGGCAGATACTGACGCAGAGTTCGCGGGTCGTAATAACGAAAGAAGTGGATGGTCCCCTCGTTATCTTTGACCACAGTAAATTTCCTCAAATGCCGAACGACATCCTCCAGCGCATGGGACGTTCGCAGAAAAACCGACCAGCGCTTGCCAAAGCCTTTGTCGACAAGCCATTGCAATACGCTTTCGTCAGATGTCATCTCCGCGACCCAAGCCGTATCGTCTCCGAATTCCTCAAGCGCGTTGCCTCTGTAAAGACATGCAACCTTGTCCGTCATGGCCTGAAGCGCGGGTGGAATAATCATCGGCGCCCGGGACGCATCGACCACGGCATAAAGACGGCCGGCTCCACCAGCCCCCTGCTGCTCCCGCAGTTTGGAAAGAACTTTCTGCCTCTTCTCGGTATCGAGTTCCACGCCACCCCCTACTTCTTCGAGCAGTCTTCGGCAAAAGGTTTGTTCGTGCTTTTGCCGGCACTGCCCCGCTTGAAGTTCACAGCGTTTGCTTTGACCTCGAACTTGGATGCCTTGATAAACACCCCGTTTTTGTTGATCTCGATAACGCCACCGGGCGCCGCAAGCACGATCTTGTCGCTGACGATTACCGTGTGATTTTCAGTTTGCGTAAAAATGGCTTTGCCAACATTTATTTCGTAACGCTCTCCAACGGTTGTCTTCTTTGTCTTTCCGACGCTTTCCAGCGATGTCTGTCCGACATTGGTGACCTTGCTCACCCCGATCTGTTCAGCTCTCGCAACGCCGACACTGTCCGATTTGAACGTGCTGACAATCGTGTTCATGATGCCCGGCAGCGGGAACAATCCCGAAGCATCGGAACCGACACCCGTGCCCGATCCTGCAAGCGCCGTGCCCGCATCGGCCCGCGGACTTGGACCGGAGACAACGCCCTCGCGCGATGACAGACCGCCCGCACCGAGAAAGCCGAGTGCGGACGAGGCAAGCGTTGTGGCAAAGGCCGCAACACCCGGGCCACCGCCACCGGCGATCTGTGCTGCCTGACTGAGCAGCCCCGCCGTCTGGCCGGAGAGCGCCTGCACGCCCGCCATGGCCATCATCGCCATCGGCCCCGTGCCACCGACGACCGTATTCACAGAACCACCGATCTCGTGTTTCTGGTTGCCGGATACTTCCACGGCCCGATTGCCGCCAACCGAGGCGACTTCGTGCCGGTCGATGCGCTTGGTGCGGTCATTCAACACCCGCGTCGTCTGGTCCTTCTGGGCATGGAAGAACTGGTTCTCCTTGCCGGCCTCGTCCTCGAAGGTGATTTCGTTGAAACCGTCGCCCTTGTGGCTGTTGGAGCGCAGCACCATGCGCGTCTTGTTGGCCGGCAGGTCGTAGGGCACGGAATTGGCGGGATTGTTCACCACGCCGATGACCAGCGGCTTGTCCGGGTCACCATCGACAAAGGCAACCATTACCTCCATGCCGATGCGCGGGATAACCTGCGCACCCCATGTTCCGCCGCCCCATGCCTGGCTGACCCGCACCCAGCACGTGTCCGTGCCATCCTTCTTCGCCTTGCGGTCCCACGGGAACCACAGCTTGATGCGGCCATACTGATCCGGATGGATTTCCTCACC